>JANNHF010000238.1:0-46352 GCA_031404235.1 Chloroflexota bacterium | reverse complement strand
ATGTGCGCACCATCGTCCGGCGCGCGATGGAGGACGAACGCGGACTGGCCGGGAAGGTGTCGCTCACACCCGAGGCGGAGAACGCTCTCGTTGCGGTGTCCAACGGAGATGCGCGCGTGGCCCTGAACGCGCTCGAGCTCGCGTTCGACGCGATCGCGCCGGGTCCCGACGGCCAGCGGCGGCCGATCGAGCTGGCCGACGTTCGCGAGGCGATGCAGCGTCGCAGCCTGC
This sequence comes from Chloroflexota bacterium, assembly GCA_031404235.1. Lineage (GTDB taxonomy): Bacteria > Chloroflexota > Limnocylindria > P2-11E > P2-11E > CF-39. The sequence goes on along the minus strand of JANNHF010000238.1, from coordinate 46,121 downwards.
TCTACGACCGCGCGGGCGATCAGCACTACGACACGATCAGCGCGTTCATCAAGAGCGTGCGTGGCTCAGACCCGGACGCAGCGCTCTACTGGCTCATGCGCATGATCGACGCGGGCGAGGACCCGATGTTCATCGCGCGGCGCATCGTCATCCTCGCTGGCGAGGACATCGGGCTCGCCGATCCGCAGGCGTTGGTCATCGCCGCGGCGGCGCAGCAGGCCACGCACCTCATCGGATTCCCCGAGGGCTGGTTCCCGCTCGCGGAAGCAACGGTGTACCTCTCGCTCGCGCCCAAGTCGGACTCGCTCAAACGCGGCCTCGGGGAGCTGCAGAAAGACCTCGCCGAGACGCGGGCCGACCCGGTGCCGCTGCACCTGCGCAACGCGCCGACGCCGCTCATGTCGAAGCTCGGGTACGGCAAGGACTACAAATACGCACACGACCACGAAGGCCACGTCGCGCCGGACACGACGTATCTGCCGGACTCACTGCGGGGCCGCCGGTACTACGTGCCGACGGGCCTTGGCGCGGAGGTCGAGCTCAAGCGGCGGCTCGACGCCCTCCGCCGAAGCGTCCGAGGAACAGACCAAGCTCGAACAGGAGATAGATCGGAACAGCGACCAGCGACTGATTGAACGGGTCTGGCGTCGGCGTCACGACAGCCGCGACGACGAACGAGATCAGGAAGAAATAGCGACGCTGCTTGGCGAGCCACGACCGCGATACCGCTCCGACCCGGATGAGGGCGTAGATAAGGACGGGCATCTCGAAGACGATCCCCATTCCCAGGATGAACGTGGTCACGAACGAGAGATACTCCGATGCCCGCAGCTGGTTGTCGAAGACGTCTTCCGCGAAGTTCAACAGGAACTTCAGTGCGTTCGGCAGCACCAGGAAGTAGCAGAAAGACATGCCGCCGACGAACAGCAGGAGGATGAACGGCCCGAGCGACAGCGCGAAGCGGCGCTCGTTCGGATGCAGCGCGGGGTCGATATACGCGTAGATCTCATACAGGATCACCGGCATCGCGAGCGCGATCCCGGTGAACAGCGCGACGCGCATGTAGGTGGTGAAGTTCTCCGTCGGGCTGAACGACGCCAGCTTCAGGCCCTCGCCGGCCGGGAGGATGAGGAGCTTGATCATCTCCGTCGTGAAGACGAACGAGATCGCGGTGGTGATGACGACCGCAATCGACGCCATCATCAGGCGGTCCCTGAACTCTTTCAGGTGCTGGACGAGCGAGAGCTCCTTGTCGCGTTCGGACATCGGAGGTCACGCTAGCGCAGGTACACTTCACCTGTTCGCCCCCGTAGCTCAGTGGATAGAGCGGCGGCCTCCGAAGCCGTAGACAGGCGTTCGATCCGCCTCGGGGGTACTGAGATCGGCTCGCGGCACGCCACCTGCATCCTGTAGCTCTGAATTTTCACGGAGGTGTTCACATGGGCGTCATTGCTTTCTTGCTCGTCGGGCTTGTTGCGGGCTTCATCGCGCGTGCGCTCGTGCCCGGTCCGGACCCCATGGGCTGGCTCGGGACGATGGTCCTGGGCGTCGTCGGGTCTCTCGTCGGCGGGACGCTGGCAGCGCTGCTGTTCGGCGGAACGCTCGAGATCTCGGCGGCTGGTCTCATCGGCTCGATCGTCGGCGCGATCATCGTGCTGTTGATCTGGCGATCGATCGGCAGTCGCTCGGGCGCCACGGTCTAAGCGCCTAGTGGTCCGGCTGCGGCTCCAGCGGGGGTCGCAGCCGGGTCACTGGCACCCAGTACCGACCGAACCGGTTCTTCACCAGCCACTCCTCACCAGTCGACGAGCCGCGCACGAGCTCGGCCTCCTGCCAGATGTCTTCGACGGGGGATCTGTAGAGCACCTGCGCGCCTTTCCGTAACTCGAGTCGTGGTGCCATCAACGCCTCGGAACGATACCCGCTTCGCTCCCCGCGACACGGCGCACGTATTCCCCGAACATCGGCTCGACGAACTCGTAGCGCCCACGGCCGAGCCGCGTCACCAGCCCCCGGGCGCGCAGCTGTTCGAGCGCGCGTAGGACCTCGGGTCGCGGCACCGCCGGTGTGGTGTCCGAGGCGAACAACACGGCGCCCTGCGCCACGCGCGTCGCCACGAGCTGAAGGTATTTCCCTTTCCCGAGCTCCGACCAGTGAAGCGCGAAGGGCCGTTCGAGCTCGCGCAGCGCCTGTTCATACGCGATCGCGAGGAGGTCCGCCGTCACGACGCGCTGCGCCGCCTCACGCATCAGGTAGTAGAGGGCGGCGCATACCTGCATGGTGTCCTGCGGGTGACCGCCGGTCGCGTCGAGCAGGCGGTCCACGCTCGTGTCGTCGATGGCGATCTTCTTCGCCGCGAACTTCTCACGCAGGTACGTGAGCCAATCGTCGGGCGCGATGCCGAAACGATGACCGCCCGCCTCGGCCAGATCGATCGGGACCGCGAACCGGTAGAACGCGTTGCCCTTCTCACTGAAGAGCTCCTCGAGGATCCCCTCTTCGGAGCCGAGGAACGCGTAGGCCACCCCCTTCTGCGCCTGAAAACGTGTCCGCATGACATCGAAGACACGTGGACCCAGGCGGCCGGCGGCCTGGAACTCGTCGAACGCGATGACGATGCGCTTGCCGGTGCGCGCCGCGAGCGCGCGTGGCAGATCGAGCGCGCCGTCGAAGAAGCGCTGCGCGTTGGTCTCGCGGGCGAGCTGCAGAGCGAGCTCGATGTGCTCGTACTTCACCTTGACCGACGGGCGCATGCCGGCGGCGATGGCCTTGGCCTGTTCGAACGTGCGCTCGACCCCCGAGACGTTCTCGAGCGCCGCGTCGATGATGCGTTCGCCGAGTCCGCGGATGTCCGTGGCGCCCAGGCAGTCGACGTACCCGGTGAGCGCGCCCCGCCGCCGCAGACGCCGCAGGACCTCGAGGATGATCGACGTCTTGCCGATGCGGCGCGGACCGGCGACCAGCACGTGATTGCCATCGCCCAGTCGCTCGACGAGCCTGCGGATGTACGTCTCGCGTCCCACCAGATCGGAGGCCGGGACCGGCCCGCCCACGGGAAAGTGGGGTGGGGGAGCGCTGACGCGTCCGAACGGGCCTGGCATCATTCCTGAATATACATGGAATGTATCAATAGGCATCATGCGATGAGTCCAGGCCGCTATGGGAGCATCACGCCTGATGAGCTTCATCCCCTGGTTCCGCAGACCGGATCCACAGGCGCGGGGGCGTCTCGAGCGTGCGGTGGCGGACGTCGACCGTGAGCTCGCGGCGAACCTCGAGCTGACCTCAATGTTCGATCAGACGCACCAGGCGGTCGTGCTCGAGAACGGCGAGTTCACCCGTCACGCCACAACGATCGAGGCGAGCCTCGCGGGAGCTTACGGCCCTCTGGCCGATCTTTATTCCCGGATCCCAGATACCGAATCCGCGATGGAGCGGCGCGGGCCGGCGAACTCACTCCGCGACGCCGATCGCCTGCTCATCGAAACGTGGGAGGGCGACGCCCGAACGGCGCAACGCGGGCTCCGGGCCGCGCTCGCGGCACCGCCAGATTCACCCCTGGAAGTGGTGCTCGAACGCCTGCGTGGGGTGCTGTCCAGCCGGCGGTGAGCGAGCCCCCTGCTAATGGCACGACCCGTGCATCCGTTACACATTGCGCATGGCAGCCACAGGTCGGTCCAGCTTGGGACGCTCTTATCGCTCGTATCGCTTTCCGCTGAGGAAGGGCGGGCGTCTTTCGCGCCGCCCCGGAGGCACACAGCGGCTTGGCCCTCTGGCTGGCGGGATCAGCGCCTTCCTCCTGGCGATGCTCGCCATGGGGGGCGTCGCGGCGGCGGTGGTGATCGGGTACTTCACCGCGGACCTGCCGGCGGCCCACGACCTGGCGACGGTCCCTGTCTCGCTCACCACCAGGATCTACGACCGTTCGGGAGAGCATCTTCTCTACACGCTCGAGGACGAGCGGCGAGAGCTCGTCGGCCTCGACTCCGTGCCGAAGATGATGCAGGACGCGACCATCGCGATCGAGGACAAGTCGTTCTGGACCAATCCGGGCGTCGACATCGGCGGGATCATCCGCGCGATGAACGCGAACGCCTCCAGCGGAACGATCACGCAGGGCGGTTCGACGATCACGCAGCAGCTCATCAAGACGCGCCTGCTGACGGACGAGCCGACGTTCACGCGCAAGATCAAGGAAGCGATCCTCGCGCTCGAGGCGACGCGCACGTTCAGCAAGAGCCAGATCCTCGAGATGTACCTGAACCAGATCTACTACGGCAACCAGGCCTACGGCATCCGGGCCGCGGCGAAGACCTACTTCGACGAGCCTGACCTGACCAAGCTCACGCTCGGGCAGATGGCGATGCTCGCCGGCCTCGCGCAGCGTCCCTCGGAGTACGACCCGGTGCAGAACCCGGCCGCCGCGAAGGCGCGGCGCGCGGACGTGCTCAGCGCGATGGTCGAGACCGACTACATCACCGTCAGCCAAGCCGAAGCGGCGAACGCCGAGCCCATCGTCGTCAAGCAGGCGTCGACCTCGCTGTACGCGGCGCACTTCACGTTCCGCGTTCGCGAGCAGCTCATTCGCGAGATGGGCGAGAAGGCCGCGTACCGCGGCGGCTACGAGGTCTTCACGACCCTCGACTGGAACATGCAGCAGCTCGCCGAGAAAGAGGTCCGTGAGCACGTCGACAGCCTGAAGGGCTTCAACGTCAACAACGCTGCGCTCATCACGATGGACCCGACGACGGGCGAGGTGCTCGCGTACGTGGGCAGCTACGACTACTACGGCAACACTCCGAAGATGCAGGGCGACTACGACCACGCCGGGATCGCCTACCGCCAGCCCGGCTCGACGTTCAAGCTCTTCACCTATCTCACCGGCATGCTCAAGGCGGGGATGACCGCATCGACCCGTCTCTACGACATCGGATGGTCGATGCCCGACGGAAGCGGCACCGTTTACAAGCCCCAGGACGCGACGAGGGAGCAGCACGGACCGCTCACGCTGCGCCAGGCGCTGAGGGAGTCGCTGAACCTGCCCGCGCTGCAGGTCACACGGACGGTCGGGATCGACGCGATCATCGACACGATCCACCAGCTGGGCATCGACCGCCAGTTCGAGCGCGACCGGCTTGGCCTCTCGTTCGGACTGGGCGCGGCCGAAATGCGCCTCATCGACATGGCGAGCGCGTACCAGGTCATCGCGAACATGGGCGTCCGCGTCGAGCCCACGATGATCCTCAAGATCGTCGATCCGCACGGCAAGGTCGTGCGCGACTGGTCGAAGCCCGAGGGCAAGCAGGTCATCGACCCGCGCCAAGCGTGGATCGTGGCCGACATCCTCAAGGACATGACCAATCCGCAGGGCTCATTCGTGTTCGGCCCGTGGACCAACATCGGTCGGACCGCCGCGCTCAAGACCGGAACGACCGACGATCAGAAGGACGTGCTCGCGATCGGCTGGGTGCCTCAGCGTCTGACGGCGATCTGGATGGGCAACTCCGACAACACCGACATGCGCGGCATCACGTCCGCGATGGGTCCCGGTGTGCTGTGGCGCGACTACATGAAGACGGTCGTCGGCTACCTACCGGCGACCTGGTACGAGAAGCCCGCAGGGATCGTCACCCGGACCGTCTGCGTCAATCCCTCCGTCATGGGCGGTAACGGCTCCGGGATGCTGCCCGGACCGAGCTGCCCGTCGGGCTTTCGCATGACCGAGAACTACGTCGAGGGCACCGAGCCGAAGGCCAACGACTCCGACTTCTACACCTCTTGCGGGATCCGTCTGGTCGCGCCGTTCTCCGACTGGCAGCCGTACTACAACACCTGGGCTGCGGCAGCCGTCTCGGGCAGCTACAGCTACGGCCGCTTCAGCTGGAACATCTGCGGCTTCGCGCCGAAACCGTCCCCAACGCCGTCGATCGGTCCGGACCCGAATCCATTCGCGACGCAGCCACCGCGCGCCACCCCGCGCCCGACGTCGACGCCGCGGCCGACGCGGAAGCCGTAGGGGCTCGCACGCAGTAACCGCGCGCGCCGCGGGTCCTACCCCGGATCGCCAGCGCGCACGACGCGCGCACGTAGACTGACTTCGTGGGAGCGGTATCGAGCGCGGCCTTCTACGCGCCCGTCGAGGCGGAGCTGAAGGAGCTCGAGCGACGGCTTCTCGCTGTCGGTAAGGGTGGTCATCCGACGTTCCAGGCGGCCGTGGAACATGTATTTCAGACACCGGGAAAGCTTCTCCGTCCCACCCTCGTCTTCCTCTCTGCCCGGTTCGGGACGCGTGACGACCGCGAGACCGTGCTCAATCTCGCGCAGTCGCTCGAGCTCGTGCACACCGCGTCGCTCGTGCATGACGACATCGTCGATCGCGCGGACGTGCGCCGGAACATCCCCACCGTGAACGCGATGTGGGACGGCGACGTCGCGCTCATCGTCGGTGACTACCTTTTCGCGAAGGCGTACGCGCTCGCGGCGGTGCTGCCGAAGCCGGAGGTGATCGCGATCGTCGCGCAGACGGTGTTCGCGCTATGTGACGGGGAGCTCAACGAGGTGACGTCCCCCCCCACGCTGCCGACCGAGGCCGAGTACCTCGAGCGCATCGAGCTCAAGACCGCGTCGCTGTACGCGGCGTGCTGCCAGGGGGCTGCGCTTCTGACGGAGGCGGATCCTGAGCACGTGGCCGCCCTTGGCGCCTTCGGCACGAGCCTCGGGCTCGCCTTCCAGATGACCGATGACATCCTCGATCTCGTCGGGGACGAGGCCGAGTTCGGCAAAGCCGTGGGGCGTGATCTCGAGGAAGGGATGGCGACGCTGCCGATGATCTACGCGGCGGCTGAGTCGGGTGGCGAGGACGGCGAGCTGGCGCGGCGCATCGTCGCGCCCGGGAAGTCGCACGCCGAAGTGGCCCTGCTCCTACGGATCATCCGCGCGAGCAGCGGTCCCGAACGCGCCCGCGCGCGCGCCCTCGCGTTCCATGACGACGCGGTCCGCGCGCTGGACCGCCTGCCCGCGCGCGGCGAGCGCGAGGCACTTAGAGACGTCGCCGACTTCGTCGTGAGCCGCGTGCGTTGAGCCCTGCTCCGAAGCGCGGGCTGGCGGAGATGCGCGACCGCCTCGTGCGCGAGGTCGATCGTGTCCTGGCTGCGACGAAGGGTCTCGGCGCGGCGCAGCTGGCGTGGGCGCCGGTGGCCAAAGAGGCGAACAGCCTGCTCGTCCTCGCGTCGCACACGGTCGGTGCGGTCGAGCGACACATCCTCGTGAACATCGCGGGCCGAAAGCCGGGTGCCACGCGCGACGAGGAGTTCGCGGCGGAGGACATCGCGGGCATCCGCGCGCGGTGGGATGAGGTCAGACGCGGCATCGTCGACGTGCTCGACAGCCTGCCGCCAGGCCGTCTTGACGACGACCTGCCGGGCCCTGCGCCGACGCGCTCGGTTCAGGCGATGATCGTCCACGCGATCGCTCACGCCGCCGAGCACGCCGGACAGGCGGAGCTGACAAGGGATCTGGCGAACGACGGCGGCTGACCGCCGCGTGCCGCGTGGTCCTTTGGGCCGGCGGCGACATCGCCGCGTCACCCGCGGCGCGCGACGAGCCGCGGCAGGACCCGCGGCGCGCAAGTCGCACTAGGCGGTCGGCGGCGCTCCTCGATCGCGTCCGCCGCGGCGGCCACGACGCCTGCGCTTTCGTTTGGCGCCGCCGGCATCCTGGATCGGCGTCGGCCGCTCCTGCCGCAGGACCTCGTCGCCGCCGTAGGAGCCGACGCCGCGCGTGTGCGCGGGGACCGGACCGAAGGTCACGCCGAGCTCCTCGGCGGTGTATTCCGCGCGCCCACCGTCCATCAGTCCGACGACGATCGACTCCTTCACCACGTTGACGCCCTGCGTCGTCGCGCAACCTGACGTGCCGCAGGATCCGCTGACGCACGCCGGGATGTGAAAGGTCTCGCCGAGCTTTGGGAGCTTGCCCTTGACCTCTTGATAGGTCTCGAGCTCGTAGATGAGACAGCACTTGAGCCGGCCGCAAACGCCGGTGAGCTTGGACTGGTTCAGGGGAAGGTCTTGCTCCTTGGCCATACGGATCGAGATGTTCGAGAACCTATCGAGCCAGCTCGAGCAGCACAGCTCGCGCCCGCAGGTGCCGACGCCCGTCATCACCTTCGTCTCGTCGCGCGCGCTCATGCGGCGGAGCTCGACGCGCGTACCGAAGTGCGCCGCGAAGGCGTCAGTCAACTCGGCGAGGTCGCCATCGACGGGACCACGCCCGGACGGATCGGTCGAGTAGAACATCGTGAGCGCGGAGCCATCGAACTGCCAGTCCGCGCCGAGGATCTTGATCGGCAGATCCCGGGAACGGACCATCTCCGCCGCCGTTAGGGTCGCGTCGGCGTCCATGCGCTCGCGCTTGTTGATCTCGAGGACATCAGCCACGGTCGCCTTGCGAACGACGCTGCCGAGCGGTGGGTCGACCTGCACGAGCGGTGAGTCGGTCGGCAGGATCTGCAAACGGGCTGCATCAACGCCGAGCTCGGTCCGCACGATGATCCAATCGTTGACCCGGTAGTCGATCACCGATCCCGGATCGAAGAAGTACATGCGGCCGGCCTTCATGAACCGGGCGCCAACGACCATACGCATCAGGCAGCCTCCGAAAAAGTCTTGTCGTACGGGAGCCTCAGCACGAACAGTTCGAGGAGCATGCGCGCGCTGACCGTCGTCTCGACGACGTCCCGTCGCCATCGTTCCATGCGCTGCGCGAGGTCGACGAGGTCGCGAGTGGTCACAGTCGCCGCGAGACGGCGGCTCTCGTCATCGCGATCCGGGCGCATCGCGCGGTCGGCAACGCCCGTCCCGGCGACGGCCGCGTCACGGACGAGCTCGCTCCAGCTCACCAGGCGCGTCTCGATCAGCTCGCTTCGCTTCTGCGTGTCGCGCTCGTCAGCAAGCGCGGCGGCCCACGCGAAGCGCTCGGTCAGCTTGCTGCCAACGAGCCGGTAGAACTCGGCTTCGAACTGTCGGCGTGCGCCGCGCGCGCTCTCATCCGTTGCGAGCGTAATGGCGATGCCCGGCTTGCCGGCCGCCGGCGCGGCGAAGCGCGCCGCGCTCTCGCCGAACCTGTCGATGAGCGCGCGCTCGATCTCAAGGCGCGCGACGGAACGGAAGGGCAGTGGCTGCAAGCGAGACCTGATCGTCTCTAGCAGGCGCGACGGTGTCGGCGTGATCAACAGGAGCACTGCGTGCGGCGGCGGCTCCTCGAGCGTCTTGAGCAGCGCGACTTCGGCGTGCTCGGAGAGATCGGCCGCGTCGTCGATGATCACGATGCGCTTCCGCCCTTCGAGCGGCCGCAGCGCGAGGTCCCGCTGCATCTCGCGGATCTGCTCGATCGTGATGTTCTTGCGGTCGTCCCGCTTCGCTTGGTCGACCAGCCGCGAGATCTCGCGGACGTCCGGATGCAGACCGCGCTCGATCTTCCGGCAGGCGAGGCACGCGCCGCATCCGCCTGGCACCGCCGGCGTGGTCGCGCAGTTGAGCGTCTGTGCCAACCGCACGGCCAGCGTGTGCTTTCCGATCGACCGCGGACCGCTGAGCTCGTATCCATGGGCCACGTCGCCGCGGGCCGCTCGCTCGCCAAGCCTGGCGAGCAGGCGACGCTGCCCGATCACATCTCGCACGGGACGCGACGATTGTATGGGTCGGGTGGCTGTTACGAGCGGCTACGACCGGTCGCGCGGTCCGTCGCGTGTTGAGAGCGCGTCGAGGTACGCATCTTCGGTGCGCTTCGCGACCGCCGGCCACGAAAACTCGCGCTTCAGGCGTTCCCGGCCAGCCGCGCCCATGCGCCGGGCGCGCTCCGGATCGCGCAGCAGCGCGAGGATCGCGTCAGCGATCGCGCGCGGTTCGCTTTTGGCGTGAAGGCCGTCAATGCCCTCGCGCACCACTTCGCGCAGCGGCGCGATGTCACCGGCGACCACGGGAAGACCCGCGCCCCACGCCTCGAGGTAGGTCTGGCCGAAGGTCTCGTGCTCGGAGGGCATCGCGAAGATGGTCGCGCGCGCGAAGGCCTCCGCCTTCTCGTCCTCGGTCGCGACGCCGCGGTCGACCCAGCGCGGGTCGCGCGGGCCGCGTTCGAGCGCGGCGTTCCAGGCGGCCTGCCCGATGGTGACGAACCGCGCGTCGGGTCGCTCGGCCCAGACCAGTCGCGCCGCAGCGCGCAGCGCGTGATACCCCTTGTATCGCTCGCGCCGCCCGACGAACAGCACCGTCGCATCGTCGCGGGCGACATCCGGAAGGGCGTGCAGGTTCGGACCGACGCCGGTCACGTGAACGTGGCGCACGCCGCGCTCTCGGTACCAGCCCGCTTCCCATTCGGTCAGCGCGATGACCGCGTCATCACGCTGATAGCGGCGCACATCGGCCGCACTCGCTCCGGAGAAGGGTTGACCGGGGTGGACCAGTGGCGTTTCGACGAACGCGGCGCCGACGTCGCGTGCGGACCGTTCCAGCAGGCCGGCCCATTCGCGCGCGATCGAGTGCACGACATCGGCGCCGGCGACCACGCGCCGGAGATCGCGGGTCCGCACGAGCGAGGTCGGGAGCAGACCGTCGATCGCGGCGCCGAGGCGACCGAAGCGCGCGGGGATGAAGACGAAGTGCGTTCCGTCGCTCTGGATCGCGACCGGACCCGGCGGCGCGGCCATCGCCTCGGGTGGAACGCCGGGCCGCGCCCACGCCGGGCGGAGCCCGACAAGCGTGACCTCGTGGCCCAGCGCGCGGAGCTCGCGGTCCAGCGCGCGGGCGAGCGCCTCGGAGCCGCCGATCGTCGAGAGAAGCTTTTTCGCGATGACGACGCGCACGCGGGAAGGCTAGGCGAGCGCCTCGTCCACCGGCAGATGCGCGCCGATGGCGCGTTGATGCGCCGCCTCGACGCGGTCCATGACGCGATCCCAGTCCCATCGCTCGCGCGCCTTCGCGTTCCCGGCGCGACCCATCTCGCGCCGCAGCTCGGGATCGTCGAGGAGGCGCGTCACGGCGTACGCGATGTCATTGACCTTCTGCGGGACCAGCAGGCCGTCCACACCGTGAGCGATGACCTCGCGGAGCGGCGGGATGTCGCCGCCGATCACGGGCTTCTCGTGCAGCCACGCCTCGAGGTAGCCGATGCCGAACGTCTCGTGTGCGGACGGCATGGCGTACACGTCGCACGCGTCGAGCGCCGCTGATTTCTCCGCCGCTCCCGCGCGTTCGATCTCGATGATGCGTTCGTCGGTGTACCGAGCGAATTCGTCGACCATCGCGCCGTAGAAACCCGGCATGCCGATGAAGACGAAGCGCGCCTCGCCGTAGCGCCGCCACACGAGCTCGGCGGCGTCGAGAAGATGGATGTAACCCTTGTAGCGCTCGCGTCGCCCGACGTAAAGGATGACCGGTGCGTCTGCCGGGATGCGATGACGTGCCCGGAACAGGGCGCCGTCATGCGAACGCACCGTGTTCGCGCCCATTCCCGTCGTGATCACGCGATCCGGATCGATGCCCAGATCGCCGAACCAGCCGCGTTCCCAGTCGGTCATCGTCGTGATGACCGAGGCGCGCCGGTACCGCAGGAAATCCGCCGGCGTATCACCGCCGTGGAACTGGCCCGGGTGCGCGAGCGGAGTCAGGACGATCGGAAGGTCGAGCTCGTGCGCGACGTTGAGCGAGCTGTCGAGGTATTCACGGCCCACGTTGTGAATGAGGTCGCGATCCTCCGCGTACCGCTCGAGCTCTTCGATCCGCATCATGTCCACGAGCGTGGACGCGTCGGCAACGTGGCCAAGAAAACCGCCGCGCGGCTTGACCTGGATCACGTCCACGCCCTGATCGTCGAAGCGCGGCCGTTCATCGAAAGCCTGCCCACAGACGACACGCACGTCATGACCGCGCGCGGCGAGCCGCGTCGCCCACTGATAGGCGAGGCTCTCCGAGCCACCCATCGGCGCGTAACTGCGTTTCGTGAACAGGATCTTCATGCCGACGCGCTCCTGTGCAAACTCGCTGCCGCGCGGCGGGTCAGGATGCGGCCGCGGACTCGTCCATACCGATGAATTTCGCCCATGCGCGCTCACCGGCGCGGACATAGGAGGAGTACAGGTACGTCGGTGTAGCCGGCGGTCGCTTCGGTTGACGAAGCAGCGTCATGTGCGATTCGGCCAGCGTGCGGCCGCCTTTGCGGTGGTTGCATGCGCGGCACGCGGCCACGACGTTGTCCCAGGTGTGCTGCCCGCCGCGGTGACGCGGCATCACGTGGTCCAGGGTCAGGTCGTTGCCTCGCTTACCGCAGTACTGACAGGTGTGATCGTCGCGCTGGAGGATCTCCTTGCGCGTAAGCTTCACGACCGGTCGCGGCCGCTTGATGTGATAGACGAGGCGGATCACCGACGGGGACTGCAGCTTCAGGCGCTCACTCGTCACGATGTGCCCGTTCTGCTCGATGACCGTCGCCTTCTGCTTCGAGAGCAGGACGACAGCGCGCCGCACGTTGCACACGTTCAGCGGCTGAAAGTCGAGGTTGAGCACCAGCACGTTCGCGTCGACGACCGCCATGTTCCGATTCTATGGGCAGGGCGTTACGATTGCGTACACATCGATGAGTACACAAGGTCGTACCAACGTTCGCCCAGGCCAGGCTCAGGGGCAGCGGCCCCTGTCAGCGAGCGGCAGCGAGCGTGCGGCCATGGGTGAGCGATCAACGGCTACGTGGACGCTCAAGAGCGGTCTCGCGCGGATGCTCAAGGGCGGCGTGATCATGGACGTCGTCAACGCCGAGCAGGCTCGGATCGCCGAAGACGCCGGCGCTGTCGCGGTCATGGCGCTCGAGCGCGTGCCGGCCGACATCCGCGCCGACGGCGGTGTCGCACGCATGAGCGATCCGCAGAAGATCATCGAGATCATGAGCGCGGTGACCATTCCGGTCATGGCAAAGTGCCGCATCGGTCACTTCGTCGAGGCGCAGGTGCTGGAATCGCTCGGTGTCGACTATGTCGACGAGAGCGAGGTCCTCACCCCGGCCGACGAGCAGTTCCACGTCCAGAAGCACGACTTCAAGGTGCCGTTCGTGTGCGGCGCGCGCGACCTCGGGGAGGCGCTGCGCCGGATCAACGAAGGCGCGGCGATGATCCGCAGCAAAGGCGAAGCGGGCACCGGCAACATCGTCGAGGCCGTGCGCCATCTACGCGCGATCCTCTCCGAGATACGCACGCTATCCGCGCTCAAGGACACCGGGCTCGATGCGAAGGCCGAGGAGTATCGGGTTCCCGTCGAGCTCGTACGCGACGTCGCGGCCAATCAGCGGCTTCCCGTTGTCCTGTTCTGCGCCGGCGGCATCGCGACACCCGCGGATGCCGCGCTCACGATGCAGCTCGGCGCCGAAGGCAACTTCGTCGGCTCCGGCATCTACAAGTCCGAGGATCCGGTCCGACGGGCGAAGGCGATCGTCGAGGCGACGACCCACTTCACCGATGCGAAGCTCATCGCCGAGGTGTCGCGCGGTCTCGGAGAGCCGATGCGCGGTCTTTCGCTCGAGACCATCCCCGCCGGCGAACGCCTTGCCGTCCGCGGTTGGTGATCGCGAGACCCTGACCGCGCGCGTCGGCGTCCTCGGCCTCCAGGGCGATTTCAGTGAGCACCTCACCACACTGCGCGGCATCGGCGTCGACGGCGTCGACGTCCGCAGACCGGAGCAGCTCGACGACATCGACGCGCTCATCATCCCCGGCGGCGAGAGCACGACGATCGGCAAGCTCGCTGAGAAATACGGGATCATCCCGAAGCTGCGCGAGCGGGCCGCCGCGGGCATGCCGGTGTGGGGCACGTGTGCCGGAGCGATCTTCCTGGCGAAGGACGTCCCCGGCCATCCCCATCCACTCGCGGAGCTCATGGACATCACGGTCGAGCGAAACGCGTTCGGTCGTCAGATCGATTCATTCGAAGCGGACCTCAATGTCGACGGTATGAGCGGCGGTCCGTTCCATGCCGTCTTCATACGTGCGCCAAAGATCACGCGGATCGGTGTGGGCATTGCCGTGCTCGCCCGACTCCCGGACGGGACCGTGGTGGCGGCGCGCGAGAAGAATCTGCTCGCGACGTCGTTCCACCCGGAGCTCACGGGCGACGAGCGCTTCCACCGTCTCTTCCTCTCCCTCGGGAAGCGCTGAGCCCGCGTGCCGGCGCGCGCAGCGACCCCGTTCGACATGCGCCGCATATCGGCACTTCTCGAATCCGCGGTGCGGACCCGCGACGGCATCGTCGCGTCGGCGCTGCCGGCGCCGCTCGCCGGCGGCGCCGTCAGCGGTTGGCGCGGTCTCTTCGGTGGACTGTTCGGTCTGCGTGGACGCCTTCGCATCTACCTCGAGGAGTACCGCGGCCAGCTGCGCAGCACGGCGCTCGTCTACGACGGACGGCGTCCGGAGTGGGTCGTCCTCGTGCTCGCCGCGCTGCCCGAACCTGGCGGCACGGATAGCGCGTTCCGCCTCCTCTCGGGGATCAGCGCTTCGGCCGCGCGATCCGGGAAGCAACGCCTCTTCGCGGCGGTACCCGACGAGGCGCGCCCGCGCGAGACGTTCTTCCAGGCCGGCTTCTACTCATACACGCGCGAGACCTGGTACGCCGCCGCGCGCACCGCATCGTCCGCGCCCTCGACACGTATGGGCGCGCGCGAAGCCACCTCTGGCGACGCGCACGACCTGTTCCGTTTCTACGCGATGACGACGCCGCACGCCGTGCAGCGCGCCGAGCAGCTCTCGGTGCGCGACTTCGATCTCGGTCGGCGCGGTGGCGCATACGACCCGCCACACCTCATCGGCGGCAATCCGCTGGCGATGAGCCGTCGCTTGGCGCTCATCGATCACGATCAGACGAAGCCGTGCGCGGTCGCACTGGCGTTCGCAGGACTTGATCGCCACCCGAACGTGCTGAAAGTGCGCACCGACGCCGGCGATGTCGACATGGCACGAGATCTGGTGCGCGCGGCTGTCCGCTCGCTGCCCCCGGGCAGACCGAACACGTCGCCGGTGCGCTCGTATGAAGAGCACGTGGCGCGGGCCCTGCTTGCGGAAGGCTTCCGCGAGGCCGCCACGTCGATGCTCTTCGTGAAGGAGCTCGCCGTCCGCGTGGAGGAGCCGGCTCTGGCTCCTGCGGTGGTGCGTTAGCCCACCTCCTCGATATGCTCTTTAGTGAATGCAGCAGAGCGACGAGCTCGAGGCGCTGCTCCGGGGACTTCCACCCGACCTTGCGCAGCGCGTGCGCGCGCTGGAGGGACTGGAGGGCCTTCTCGAGATCGTGATGGATCTCGGTCGTCTCCCTGAAGCGCGCTTTGTGGGCCGGGAAGAGATGTTGTCGCAGCGCGAGGTGTCCGCTGAGGACCTCGCGTATGTGATCTCGCACGTCGGCCAGTTCGGTGGCGACAACCGCGCGGGTATCGAGCGGACGCTTCACCGGATCAGCGCGCTCAGGAACCGCGCGGGCAAGGTCGTTGGCCTGACGCTCCGCGTCGGACGCGCCGTCTACGGGACCGTCGAGATCATCCGCGACATCGTCGAGTCGGGGCGCAGCATCTTGCTTCTCGGCCGGCCTGGTGTCGGCAAGACGACGATGCTGCGCGAGGTCGCGCGCGTGCTCGCGGACGACCTGGCGAAGCGGGTCGTGATCGTGGACACCTCGAACGAGATCGCCGGCGACGGCGACGTTCCGCACCCTGGCATCGGACGCGCGCGGCGGATGCAGGTGCCCACGCCGTCACTGCAGCACGCCGTCATGATCGAGGCCGTCGAGAACCACATGCCCGAGGTCGTGGTCATCGATGAGATCGGTACCGAGCAGGAAGCTGGGGCCGCGCGCACGATCGCCGAACGCGGCGTGCAGCTCATCGCGACCGCGCACGGCAACACCCTCGAGAACCTGATGCTCAATCCGACGCTGACGGACCTCGTTGGCGGGATCCAGACCGTCACGCTTTCCGACGAGGAGGCACGGCGCCGCGGGACGCAGAAGTCCGTGCTCGAACGCAAGGCGCCCCCGACCTTCCAGGTGCTGGTGGAGATCCAGGCGTATCAACGTGTCGCCATGTACCACGACGTTTCCCAGACAGTCGACGCGATCCTTCTGGGCATGCCGGTCGCCCCGGAGATCCGCGAGCGCACCGAGGGCGGTGAGATCGCGCGGAAGACGCAGGCGCCGTCGCGCGCCCCCGCGGACGCGGTAGAGCGACGCAGCACCCCGCGGCTGCCGCTCGACGACGGGATGCGAGAGACGATCAAGGTGTATCCGTTCGGCGTGTCGTGGTCGCGGGTGGAGGACGCGGCGCGCGGACTCGGGCTGCCGGTGGCGATCGTCCGCGAACCGGAGGACGCCGACGTCGTCCTGACCCTGAAGAACTATTACCGCCGCAAGACGCCGCGCCTTCGCAACGCCGAGTCCTCGGGCATCCCGATCTACATCGCGCGCAGCAATTCCTCGAGCCAGATCGCGAGCGCGCTCGCCAGCGTCATCGACCTGCGGCGCGGCCCCGAAGAGGGGGCTCTCGAGGAGGCGCGCGAGGCGATCGAAGCGGTCGCTAACGGCCAAGGCGACGAGAACGAGCTCGCGCCGCAGAACGCGTACGTCCGCCGGTTGCAGCACGAGCTCGCGGAGCGCGCCAGCCTCTCGTCACGTTCGACGGGCCACGATCCGATGCGCCGCGTGCAGATCTATCGGTGAAACGCGGCCTCTTCCTCTCCTTCGAAGGGGGCGAGGGCTCAGGGAAATCGCTGCAAGCGCGCGGCCTTGCGCAGACCCTGACCGAACGGGGCCGCGACGTCGTCCTCACGCGAGAGCCCGGTGGCACCGCAGCCGGCGAGCGGATCCGCGACATCCTGTTGCACGCTCGCGAGATCCCGCTCAGCCCGGAAGCGCAGGTGCTCCTCTTCAGCAGTGCGCGCGCGCAGCTCGTACGCGAGGTCATCCGTCCGGCGCTCGAGGCGGGGAAGATCGTCATCGCCGATCGCTTCTTCGACTCGACCATCGTCTACCAGGGCTATGGCCACGGGGTGTCTCTTCAGGCGATCCGCGAGGTAACCGCGCTCGCAGTCGGCACCCTCGTCCCCGATCGCACCTTCCTCCTCGACGTTCCGGTCGAGGTCGGTCTCGCCCGCTCGGATTGGCGCGCCGAGGCTCGTTGGGATCGGTTCGAGGCCGACGCCACGGACTTCCACCTTCGCGTTCGGGAGGCCTACCTGCGCTTGGCGGCAGCCGAGCCGCGGCGATTCGCCGTCATCGCGGCCGACCGCGATGAGGCGGCGGTCGCCACCGACATCCGGCAGGCGGTCGACGCGCTGCTCGGCGCGCCGGCCTAGAGCCGGCGCGAAGGTATAGTCCCGCCGGGATGAAGCTCGTGGTCGCGATCGTCCACCCCGAGGACGCCGGTGCGCTCGTCGACGCCCTGACCGATAAGGAATACCGGGTAACGCGCCTTCAGTCGCAGGGCGGGTTCCTCAAGACGAGCAACGCCTCGATCATCGTCGGCGTCGAGGAGGCCCAGGTCGAGGACGTGATCGCGACGATCCGGGAGACCTGCCACGCCCGGACGCAGCACATCAGCCCGATGCCTCCGATCATGGAACCGGGCGAGTTCTACATGCCTTACCCGGTGGAGGTCACCTTCGGCGGGGCCACCGTTTTTGTCCTGGACGTGGCCCGTTACGAACGCCTCTAGGGCGCTTCCAGGCATTTTCGGCCTGATTGCGGCCGTTCCTTGGTGTTTCTGAGGGGTATCGGACCTGGCTAGGCCCTTAAGTCACCGACCAAGCTGCCCGATGAACAGACGAAGAAGCCCGGCAGGACATGTAAGCCGAGCGAAGGGAGGCTCAGATGCAGCGGATTCTCGCAACGTTGGCAATGCTGGCCGCGCTCGTTCTCGCGGGCGGCGCCGGCAGCAACGGTCTCTAAAGACATTTCCGTCCTCTAGAGGCGTGTAGAAGCGCGCAAGGGAAGGGCCGTCAAGGCCCTTCTTTTGTTTGCGTATGTATCCGCTTCGATGCGGCTTGCTTGAACGCCTGACATATCCTCCCGCGGTGACCTCCTGGTTGGCCCCGGTCCCAGTTTCGCTACGGTGGCTTTTGATTCCGGTCGTCGCTGTGGCGGGTTTGATCCTCACTCGCGTCTCGGCGCCACCGCCAGATGACCTCGATCTCGGTCGCGTTTTCTTCTGGATCGTCGTCACGTTGGTCGCAGCGGCTCTCCCCGTTCGGCTTCCCGGCGGTGTCCACGCCACCATCACGACCGCGCCGATACTCGCAGCGCTCTTCGATGCTGGTCTCGCCAATCCGTTCGGCGTGTGCTGGGTGGCTTTCATCGGGTCATTCGAGCCGCGCGATCTGCGCGGCGACCCAAAGTGGTACGGGACTCTTTTCAACCGAGCAGACTGGGTGCTCTCTGCGTTCGCCGGGTGGGTCGTTCTGTCCCTGACGCAATCAGCAGTAAAGCCCGGGGATCCGCTTGGCGTCCTCGCGCAGATCGCAGCGACAGGGGGCGCATTCGCAGTCGTCAACAACGGACTCTCGATGCTGGCGAACAGCCTCAATACCGGCACCGCGCTGTCGCGCGTCTGGGCGCTGTCCCTGAGCAATGTTGCGATCGGACTGGTGTCGCAGGTCCCGTTGGGTTGGCTCATGGCCGAGGTCGCGAACAAGGTTGGTCCGTGGGCCGCGATTCTGTTCATGGTCCCGCTGCTGCTCGCGCGCTACTCGTTCAGCAAGTACACCGAGACGCGCGATCTCTTCTACGGGACCGTGCAGGCGCTCTCGCAGGCGATCGACGCGAAGGACGGATTCACTCGCGGCCATGCCGATCGGGTTTCCCGCATCGCCGGCGCGATCGCTCGCGAGGTCGGGCTCCCCGAGCGCGACATCGAACAGATCGAGCTCGCCGGTCTCCTGCACGACATCGGCAAGATCGGCATCGAGGACCGCATCCTCATGAAGCCGACACGGCTGGACGCCGACGAGCAGGAGCTCATGCGGCGGCACCCCATCTACGGAGCCTCGATCCTCGAGCCGTCCGCGGCGCTTCGCCCACTGGTGCCGATCGTCCTGGCCCATCACGAGAACTTCGACGGCACTGGTTATCCGCAGGGTCTGAAGGGCGAAGATATCCCCATCGGCTCGCGCATCCTCCTCGTCGCTGACACGTACGAGGCGATGACGTCCGATCGCATCTACCGCAAGGCACCGGGCCACGACCGCGCGATGGAGCAGCTCAACCGTTACAAGGGGACGCAGTTCGATCCGGCCATCGTCCGGGCCCTGCAGACCTGCATCGAGCGCCGCGGCCCTGACTCATTCGAAGCCAACGATCTGCCGCCGATCAACTACGAGACGCTGGCTGAGCTCCGACGGCGGCTCGCGCGCGAGCCGCTCGTGCGCGACGCCCATGCTAGTTAGCGGTGTCATAGCAGGGATCGCTGCCGGCATCGCATTCGGCGGCGATTGGCGTCGCCTCAGTACCTTCACTCTCCACCTCTGGCCGCTTCTCGTCGTCGGCGCCGGACTTCGGCTGCTGGGGCAGCTCGTGCCCACATCCCCGCTCGCGGTGTACTTCATCGGTCTGGTTTGCGTCGCTGTCGTGGCGGCCAGGAACTGGCGCCTGCCGGGCGCGGCGCTCATCTCGGTCGGCACGTTCTCCAACGACCTCGTCGTGCTGCTGAACAGCGGCATGCCAGTCGACCTGACGGTCGCGGCCGCGATCGACGCACTGCCACCGCAGAACGGGTTTCACATCGAGCTCGGACCCGGCGCGATCTTTCCGTTCCTTGCCGACATCATCCCGGTCGGGATCGTTCACGGCATGTACAGCGTCGGCGACGTTTTGATCGCGTTCGGCGGTTTCCTCATCCCATTTTTGTGGCTTCAAGCGTCGCCGGAGGAGGTTGCCGCCCGGCACGAGCTGCGCTCGACGAACTTCGCGCTCTTCTGGCTCGCGCAGGTCATCAGCCGCTTCGGCGATCCGATCACGCTCATCGCGCTCATCTTCGTCACGTACCGCGCGACCGGTTCAGCGCTCTGGACAGCGTTCGCGGTGGTGATAACGACGATCCCGAACGCGCTGTTCTCTTTATTCGGCGGTGCTATCGCCGATGCGGTCGGTGCCAGGCGGGCGATGCTCTGGTGCGACATCCTGCGAGTCGCCCTCATTGGCGCGGTGCCGCTCCTGCTCGGGGCCGGCGCTCCGCTAGCCGTCGTCTTCTTCTTGGTCTTCCTGGCCGGCATCTGCGGGGCGATCTTCAACCCGGCACGCGTCGCGATCGTGCCCGCGCTCCTCACGCCGGAGCGACTCGCGGCGGGCAACTCACTCGTGTATGGATCCGATCGGGCGGTCGAGATCGGCGGCGCGCTCGCCGCCGGTGTTCTCGTCGCGACGTTCGGCGAAGGCGCCTTCTACGCGGACGCGTTGACGTTCGCGCTGGCGGCGCTGCTTCTGTCCCGCGTGGTCATCACGGAAACGAGTCGCCCGGTGACGCTGCGACGGGTCTGGCGCGACGGGATGGAAGGCCTCCGCTTCATTCGCCGCACGGCCGTGGTCTGGGCGAATACCGTGTTCTCCCTGGCGGCGCAGCTGGCGTTGCCGATCGTCAATGGGCTGACGCCGGTGCTCATCATCCGTCGCTTCGCCGGCGGTGACGCGACCGCGGGAGCGGTCATGTTCGGCGGCGCGGAAGCCGCGCTCGCGTTCGGCGCGGTCCTGGCGAGCGCGATCTTTCCGCGTTACCTGGTTCATTACCGCAAGGGACATCTGCTCATCGCCGGCTTCGCGACGTGGGGCACGGTCGCTGGACTCATTGCCGTCGCGCCGAACTTCACGATCGCCCTGGGTCTGTTCGGTCTGCTCGGTGCCGCGAACGTCCTCTTCTTCGTGCCGACCGTCACGATCCTGCAGGAGGCCACGCCGTCGGATGTCCGTGCACGCGTCTTCGGCGCGCGGATCGCGCTCACGAATCTCAGTTGGCTACCCCTGGTCCTCGTCAGCGGCGTGCTAGGCGACGCGATCGGCGTGGACCTACTCATTGCGCTCGCCGGGCTGACCACCGTCGCCACGGCCGTGATCGCCTCGTTCGTGCCGGCCATCCGCGACGCGGCCTGACGGGCGCTTCCCGGACGCCCGGACAGGCGGGCGGCGATTTGACATGTACGCTTCGCGGGACACAAACTGTCCATCAACACCGGGGAGCGTGGTCCGAGAGGCGTAAACTAGCTCCCGTTGGGAAGGAACCGTACAGCAATGGCCCAGAAGTCGATCTTGGTGGCCGACGATGACGCCTCTATCCGTTCGCTTTTGAAGCAACTTCTCACCGATGAGGGCTACTCGATCACCGAGGCGGCCACCGGCACCGAGGTAGTGGCGCAGGTCAGCGAGAGCGCTCCGGACCTCGTGATCATGGACGTGCGGATGCCCGAGCTCGATGGCATCGAGGCGCTTCCGAAGGTCAGGAGCGCGTCGCCGAAGACGGCCGTCCTCATCATGACCGCCTTCGGATCATCGAACGCCGCGATCAAGGCAATGGAGCTCGGCGCGTTCGACTACATCACCAAGCCGTTCGAGCTCGACAAGATCTTGCACACGGTGAAGCGCGCGTTCGACTACCAGGATCTCGCGCAGGAAGTCGAGGTGCTGCGCGACGAGATCAGCTCGCTCGTGCAGACCGAGCGCATCGTCGGCAACTCGCCTCCGATGCAGGAGGTCTACAAGACCGTCGGCAAGGTCGCGAAGGCCGACGCGACCGTCCTCATCACCGGCGAGAGCGGCACCGGCAAGGAGCTGGTCGCGGAGGCGCTGCACTACAACTCGAATCGACGCAGCGGTCCGATGGTGAAGGTCTCGTGCGCCGCTCTGCCCGAGACGTTGCTCGAGGCCGAGCTGTTCGGGCACGAGAAAGGCTCCTTCACCGGCGCGGTGGCCATGCGCAAAGGTCGCTTCGAGCTCGCCGACAAAGGCACGGTCTTCCTCGACGAGATCGCCGAGATGAGCCTCGCGACACAGACCAAGCTGCTGCGTGTACTGCAGGAGCGCAAGATCGAGCGCGTCGGATCCTCGCTTCCGATCAAGGTCGACATCCGCATCATCTGCGCGACGAACAAGGATCTGCAGAAGCAGGTCGAGCAGAACAAGTTCCGCGACGACCTCTACTACCGCTTGAACGTCATCAACATCCACATGCCGCCACTGCGCGATCGCAAGGAAGACGTCGCGGCGCTGGTCGAGCACTTCCTTGCGAAGCACCGCTACAGCGCGACCGCGCAGCCAGCGGCGATCAGCGAGGAAGCGCTGAAGCGCCTCACCGAGTACGAGTGGCCGGGCAACGTGCGTGAGCTCGAGAACGTCGTCGAGCGCGCCGTCGTCCTGTCTCGTGGCCAGATCATCACGAGCCGCGAGCTCCCATTCGGCGATCACACCGACGGCGAGCGCGAGGACGAGAACGACGACGTCTCCGCCGAGCGGTCGTTCTTCAAGAAGTCGGTATCGCAGTTCGAGAAGGACCTGATCATGAAAGCGCTCAAAGACGCGGGCGGTAACCGCTCCAAGGCAGCGGAAATGCTAGGGATCTATCGGCGCCTGCTCTACGCGAAGATCAAGGAGTACGGACTCGAGGGCTACCCGCCCAAGAGCCGCTAGCGAGGAGGTCATCGTGTTCGGGATCATCAACGCCACCCTTCGAGCGTTCGTCGTCGGCGCGTTCGTCGGCGTGCTGTTCGCGCCGCGTCCCGGGGCGGAGACACGGCGAATGCTGAACGAGCGGATCGCCACGATGATCAAGGGGCTGCTCGAGATCGCCGCGCTGCCGCCCATCGAGCCATCGCAGGCCGCGACGAACGGTCACACCGAGCGTCCCACGGCGAAGCGCAGCCGTTCCGCCGAAGGACCCGGTGCCCGCACGACGACCTAAGAGCACCGGCGGTGTCATCCGACTGAGCGAAGCGACGGGCTCTTCGTCGCGCGGCTGGGAGGATGCGGTCGCTGTGGCGGTACGGCAGAGCGACGTGAAGTCTCCGGTCGGCGTCGAGGTGTCGCGCCTCTGGGCGGACTGGGAGCGCGGCAAGCTGACCCGATTTCATGCGACCGTGAAGGTCGCGTACCAACAACAGCTCAAGGCACCCGCTCGCACGAAGGCCTGATCCCAGCGCCCGTGGGGCGCAGCGTGCCATCTGTCGCGGTTCTTGACATGCCGGACGGCGCGCCGAAGAATCCGCGTTCGGTGGCAGAAACCGAGATCCAAGACGTGCTGGCGCGGGTGCTCATCGCCAACGATGGTGAGGTCCTGTCGCGCCTGCGCCTGTCCGCCGCGGAGGCCGCGCGCGTTTGTAACGTGACGCCGCGGCAGCTCATCTACTGGACGAAGAAGGGCCTCGTGAAGCCGTCAGCCGACGGCGAACACGACTACGACGTCTACGCGATGGAGAAGGTCATCCGTATCCGGCAGGCGCTGGCCAAGGGGTACTCGCTCGAGAAGGCGGCACAGTTGGTGCAGCGCGACCTCGCATCGCTCCAGTCGGACGCGAAGCGCCTCGACGACCTCGCACCGGAGGATCTCGAGGGAGAGCTTCGCCGGAGGCTCGAGCGTCTCGAGGAGCGGATCGTCCTCCTTCGCCGCAATCTGCCGACGTCACTTTCCGTCGCGCGTCTGCGCCGGGCCGTCGCCGAGCTCGCGCGGCTCGAGGCCATGGGCGAGCTGCGCGAGGGCCCGAATGGCGAGGGCGCGAAGTCGCTCATGATGCGTCTCGGTCGCGCGGTGGACGAGCTCGAGATCCTCCTACGCGAGGTCCAAGCACCCGCCTAGCCCCTACTGCGAAGCGCACACGCCAAGCAGATGAGCGCGGCAAAGCCGCGCGATTACGCTTCGCAGGGTGCCCGACCCGCTCGCCCTTCTCGCGAATGCCGCAGGAAAGCTCGCGCGCTTCGGTCTTCAGCTGAGCGGCCGCGGCGGCACCGCGCTTCCGGGCCTGATCGCACTCACGATCGATCCCGACTTCATCGCCGCGTCCGCGAGCGAGCTTACCCACGGCGTTGCGCTCGTCTCGGGCACGAATGGGAAGACGACGACCGCGCGGATGTTGTCCGACATCGTGCGCGCGACAGGCTGGGCGCCCATCCACAACCGCTCGGGCTCGAACCTGGAGCGGGGCATCGCCGGCGCGCTGCTCGCCGAAAGCACCTGGCGCGGCGAGCCGCGCGGCGACATCGGGATGTTCGAGGTCGATGAGGCTTCGCTGCCTGGCGTGCTGGGCCGTCTCAGCCCGCGCGTCGTGCTGGTCACGAACCTGTTCCGCGATCAGATGGATCGCTACTTCGAGCTCGATCAGCTCGCACGCCGGATCGGCGACGCGATCGCAAAGCTCGACCCGCGTGTGACGCTGGTGCTGAACGCCGACGACCCGATCGTGGCGTGGTTGGGCCAGAAGCACCCGGGGCCGGTCCTGTATTTCGGCGTGGATGACCCGACCGTCGGCGGACGCGTGCCGCAGGCGATCAGCGACGCGACGCGCTGCCCGCGTTGCCGCGCGCCACTCCGCTACGAAAGGGTCGTTCTCGCGCATGAAGGCGACTGGTCGTGTCCGTCGTGCGGGCTCGCGCGGCCCGAGCGCGACGTGTGCGCGACACGCGTGGCGCTCACCGCGGTGTCCAGCGAGATCCAGCTGCGCACCGCCGTCGCCAGCGCGTTCGACCCGGTGCGCGTTCCGGTCGCCGGCCTCTACAACGCGTACAACGCGCTTGCCGCGCTCGCGGTGGCGCGTGCTCTCGACATCGCGCTGCCGACCGCCGCGCTCGCGATCGCCAACTTCAAGCCAGCGTTCGGCCGGCTCGAGCAGGTCGCGGTCGATGGGCGCGAGCTGCGCCTCATCCTGGTCAAGAATCCCGCGGGATTCAACGCGGCGATCGGCGCGCTTCTGGAGTCGGGCCGTCGGCCGCGCCTCCTCGCGGCGCTGAACGATCGCGACGCCGACGGTCGCGACGTCTCGTGGATCTGGGACGCAGACTTCGAGGCGCTCGCGCCCACTGTCGAGCACGCCGTCGTGACAGGGCTCCGTTCGCGCGATCTCGCGAACCGGCTGAAGTACGCGGGGGTGGCGCGCGAGCGGATCGAGGTCGTGGATCCGTGGGGGAGTGCCATCGACCGCGCGCTCGGTGCGGCGCCGCAGGGTGGCGAGGTCGTCGTGCTCGCGACGTATACGGCGATGCTCGCGCTGCGCGACGAGCTCGCGCGCCGCGGCCACGTCGCGAACTTCTGGGAGGATTGAGGGATGGACCTGCGGATCGCTCACCTCTATCCGGACCTCATGAGCATCTACGGCGACCGGGGCAACGTGCTCGCGCTCGCGCAGCGCGCTCGCTGGCGCGACATCGCCGTCGAGGTGCGCGCGTTCACCGCTGGCCAGGAGTTCGACGCGGACTGGCCGGACCTCTGGTTCTTCGGCGGCGGTCAGGATCAGGGTCAGGACATCGTCGGAGTCGATCTCGCCGGCCCCAACGGAGAGGCGCTGAAGCGCTCGCTGGGGAACGGCGCGGCGGCGCTCACGGTCTGTGGGGGCTACCAGCTGCTCGGACACGAGTACGTACCGGAGAACGCGCCGGCGATCCCAGGGCTCGGGGTCCTCGACGTGCGAACACGCGCCGGCTCGGTGCGCTTCGTCGGCAACCTCGTCGCAGAGACTCCCGACGGACTGCTCGTCGGATTCGAGAACCACAGCGGCCGTACGTACCTCGGGCCGAACGCGAAGCCGCTGGGTACGGTCGTCGTCGGGAACGGCAACAACGGCGAGGACAAGACGGAGGGCGCGGTGCAGGGGAAGATCGTCGGCACGTACAGCCACGGGTCCTGTTTACCGAAAAATCCGTGGCTCGCCGATCGCCTGCTGGCCTGGGCGCTGGAGCGTCGTCACGGTCCGCAGAAGCTCGTGCCGCTCGACGACCGCGAGGAGGAGGCCGCGAGCGAGCAGGCCGCGGAGGTCGCGAAGGCGCGCGCCTGACTATTTCGGGTAGCGGACCGCCATGATGCGCAGCGTCGTCGTCCCGAGGTGGCCGCGTCCATCCGTCGCCGTGACCGTGTAGGGGCCGGGCTCGCGATCGGGGATCCAAAAGCCCGAGTCGAACGTGCCGTCGGCATTGGCGGTCGTGTCCCAGACCGCTCGACCACCGATCGTGATGCGGATCCTCGTCGACGGTTCATAACCAACGCCACTCGCCTGCACGGCGGTGCCGATCGGCGCACCACCGACCGCATCCGAGATCGTCTCGAGCGTGAGGGAGCTCGCGCCTCCGAACGTGAGCACGATCTGCGCGCGCGGGCTCTTGCCGTACACGTACGTCTTTGACGCGATGGCCGGACAGACCTGTCGCTCCAGTGCGATATTGAAGATCATCGAGCGAGCACTCTGGTCCACGAACGAGATGTTGCGGACCGTGCGCCCGCCCGGCTCGATCGTCCTCGGTCCGGTGTAGCTCGACGTGCCGTCGGGATTCGCCGCCCCGGTGCCATTCACGCGCAGTCGGTAGGAGCGAGGTGCGTTCGAGCCCTCGAGCGGCTCGAGCGCGAACGCGGGGACTCCGAAGTCGTTCGACGCGGCGCTCGCGCCGAACGTGAGAACGACCTGCGTGTCGTTCGCCTCGACGAAACGCAGCTGCGTCTCAGCACCGGCTTGACCACCGCTCGTCGCTCCGCACGAGACGGGCAGCTTCGCTGTGGGCACCGGTGCACACGCGGTCAGGAGCAACAGCAGCGCGATCGCCACCGGTGTCCGTCGAGCGCATAAGACATGCAATGTCACCGCGACTTCAATGTACGAGCAGAGGTCTTTAGTACCGCGGTACCCGTCAGTCCTCCTCTTCGCCACCGTCGCGCGTGCTGGTCACATGTCTGCCGATGCGGATGCGAGGGCTGATCGGCGCGACCTTCGTGGCATGGGCCGCTCTTCCGGCCCTGGCGCTCGTTGCATCGGCGGACGAGGACCCGCGACTCCGACCCGCGGACGCGGGTCCTCCGCTCCGTCCGCCGCTCACCGTGCTCCGCGCTGTCGACAAGGCGCCCACGCTGTCCGTTTTCTCCACGGGCGCGCCGAAGAAGCAGCTCATCGTCCTGGTCGGCGGCTATGCCTCCAGATCGGATGACCAGACCTTCGACGCATTTCGCGCGCGCGTCGCGCAAGAGCGCGGGTACGACGTCGTTCGCTTTGGCCAGGATCTCGGCTCGTACGACACGTTCGGCGCCGTCGGCGCGAACGCGGAGCGCCTGCGCGACAGCATCCGTTCGGTGTCCGGAGGCTACGACGGCGTCCACATCGTGACGCACTCGATGGGCGGCGTTGTGGCCGATCGCGCGTTCGCACTCGGTCTCTCCACCGGTGACGGCGTCTCGAGCTACGTCGCATGGGCTGCGCCACACGATGGCGCCCACGCTGCCCAGGCGCTGCAGACCACGCTCGCGCTGAGCGGGCCCGCGCGCGACGACACACGCGCGTTCACGGCGGCGTACTTCCGCGATCCCGACAGCGCCGCCGTGCGCGACCTGGCGCGAGCCCACGCCTCGGGGCCGCCGGCTGGGGTCGTCCGCCTCGACCTGCGTTTCGCGACCGATGTGCTGGTCAGCTCCGCGGACGCGCGCGACGTGGGCGTTGCCTCGCGCGTGTTGCTGCCAGGGTCGCTCGATGAACTCGAGGGTCATGGCGGGATCCTTCAGAGCGAAGCAGCCTTCGACCTTACCCTGGCGACGATCAGGTCGAAGGCGGTACCGCCGGATGAGCGGGGCCAGGTACTCCGCAGCGCGACCGACGCGGTCTCGCAGGCGGTCGACCGCCACGCGCAGGTGGTCCTCGGCGGAGTGTGCGCTCTGTTACTGGTCGGCGGCATGGGCGGTCTTTTGCGACGCACACTGCGCCGCGCGCTGCCATGGCCGCCGTTCAGCGAGTGAGTGGCGAGCGCGGACAGGCCATCGTCGAATTCGCGCTGGTCGTTCCGACCCTTCTCGTCGTCGCTCTCGCGATGGTACTGGTCGTAGAGCTCGGCGTCGCGCGAATGGCTTTGCAACACGCGACCGCGGAAGCCGCGCGCGCGGGAGCGCTCACGAACGACGACGAACAGATCCGCGGGACGCTCGCGGCGACGGTCGCCCCACTCGCACCCGATCGCATCACCAGCGACATCGCGCCATCTCAGGCCGAGCCGCCACGCAACGGCGATCCCCGTGGATCGCTCCTCACCGTGCGCGCGAGCTACACGCTGCCGGTCCCGCTGGGATTTGTGGGGCTGCCCCGTCTCGTCGTCACGGCCAGCGCGTCGCGGCGTATCGAGTGGACGCCGTGAGCGGCGAGCGCGGTCAGGCGCTGGTGATCGCGGCGATCCTCATCGGCATCGGAGCGCTGGCGATCGTGAGTCTGCGCGCGGTGCAGGACCGCATCCTCGCGAATGCGCTCGCCCGGGACGCGGGAGATGCAGCCGTTGAGGCCGCTGCCGCCGCCGTGGCGGACGCGTATCTCGCGCAGCTCGATTCGCTTCGCGCTCGCGCGTTCGAGGTGCCACGCCCCACCGCTGATGTCGCCGGCATCCTCGCGGACCCAGCGACGCGCGAGGCTGCGCGCGCGGCGGCGGCGGATGTCGTCGCGCGCAACGGTGGCGTGTTCGACGGCGTGGTCGAGGCTCGCTGCGCCGGCAGGAACATCGAGATCGAGCTCCGACATGTCGGGCGACTGCACCGGGCGGCGCTGCCGCTGGACGCATGCTCCCCGCGCTGACTGCGTCGCGCCGTCGCCTCCCCACGCGCCGTGTCGCGCTCGGCGCGGCATCGGCGCTCCTGACGCTGGGTGCGGTCGGTGCGGAGCTAGGAACGATCGCAGCGCCCGCGGCACCGGCATCGCTCGCGGATTCGCTTGCCCCTTCGATGTGGGCGATGAGCCTTCCGACCGCGTGGCTGGCGGCGCCCGTGCCGCGCGTCCGCGCCGGCGATCTGATCGATGTGCTTGCCGTCCGCCAGGGAGAGCGCGCGTACGCGATCCCCGTCGCATACGCCGCCCGCGTGATGGCGTCGGACGAGCGCGGCGTCGTGCTCGAGTTGGACGAAGAGGGCGCGAGCGCGGTCGCGATCGCGCGCGGCGGGGGGCTCCTGCTGGTGCCGCTCCTGCGCTCGTCGCGCTGACGTGACGGTACGCGTGGGTCCGCGTGCCGCGGTGTGTGGCGGCGACGATCTTCGCGCCGCCGCCGCTGCCCTCGGTCTCGATCCATCCGACACCGACCGACCCGATCTCGTCCTCGTGGACCTGCGCGACGCCGGCGCCTGCGCCGCCGCGGCCTCGCTCGACTCCGCCATTCCCCGTGTCGCGGTGGCTGGTGACGCCGAGCGCGCGCTCGCCGCGGCGCTCGGGTACGACGTGTCCCAGGTCGCGGCGACCTGCGAAGCAGCGGCGATCGGACCCCTCGTCGTCGCCGCACTGCCACGGATGCCTAGACGCGCGACGCGCATCGTGGTCATCACCGGAGTTCGCGGCGGCGTCGGCCGCAGCCTCCTTGTGGCGAACCTCGCACGACGACTTGCGTCACGACTCGGTGTGGCGGCGGTCGATGCGACCGGCACGGGCGCGCTCGGCTGGTGGCTGGCGTGCGCGCCGCGGGCGTGGACCGAGCTCGAGGGTCTCACGGACGAGCTCACCGCCGAGCACCTCGCTGTCGTCGCCGCCGAGAGCGCCGGCCTGCGCGTGATCGGCGGCGCTCCGGTCGCGCCCACGCGCGCGCTCGCGGAGTCGACCGTGCGCGCGGCGGCGTCGCTCGCCGAGCTCGTGCTTGTCGATGCGCCGGTGCTCGCGGATGAGCGTGCCCGCGCGCTTGCGGCGCTCGGCGACCGCGTGCTCGTGCTCTCGTACGACGATCCGCTTTCCGTCGCGACACTTGACGCGAGCGAACTGCCGCACGACGCGTGGCTCATCGCGTCGCAGTCACGTATCACGCGGATCGGCGAGCGCGCGGCGTTCCGCGCGCTGCCCCGCGACGAGGCGGCGGTCGGGTCGGCGCTCTCGGGTCGTCGTGCGGCCGGTGGTGCGCTGGGTCGCGCGTACGACGAGCTCGCGGAGCTCCTGGCGCTCGACGCATCGTGACGCCGGAGAGCGTTCGCGCGCGCCTGGAGCGCGCGATCGTCGCTCTGCTGCGCGAGGCGGACGATGGACGGCCGCGCCGCGATCAACTTCCAGCGGCGCTACGACAGGCGCTCGCCTCGGAGCGGGTTGTCGTGCCCTCCGGCGAGCTGCGCGACCTCGAGCGCTGGTTCGAAGACCGGCTCTTCGGGCTCGCCGCACTCGCGCCGCTTTTGCGTGATGAGCGCGTGAGCGAGGTCATGGTGAACGGCACGCGCGGCGTGTGGGTCGAACGCGACGGACGCCTCGAGGAGACCGGCATCCGCTTCGCGGATCCCGACGAGATACTCGTCCTGATCGAGCGCCTCGTCGCGCCGCTCGGACGGCGGATCGACCTCGCGACACCCCTCGTCGACGCGAGACTGCCCGACGGCTCGCGCGTGCACGCCGTGATCCCGCCGATCTCGCTGCACGGGCCGGTGCTGACTATCCGCCGCTTCGCGAGCCGTCCGCTGACGCCTGACGATCTGGTGCGTCTGGGTACCTGCTCGCGCGTAACGATGGACCTGCTCGTCGCCGCGGTGCGCCAGCGGCGGACGATCCTCGTTTCGGGCGGAACGTCGAGTGGAAAGACGACGACGCTGAACGCTCTGGGGCACGCGATCGGCGAGCGCGAGCGTGTGGTCACGATCGAGGATGCGGCCGAGCTCCGGCTGCCGCAGCCGAACGTCGTCGCGCTCGAGACGAGAATGCCCAGCGTCGAAGGGACGGGCGCGGTCGACGTTCGCGCGCTTCTGCGCGCGGCGCTGCGCATGCGGCCCGATCGCATCGTCGTCGGGGAGGTACGCGGCGGCGAGGCGCTCGACATGCTCCAGGCGATCAACACCGGCCACCGCGGGTCGCTGACGACGGCGCATGCGAACGGCGCCTATCACGCGCTCCTTCGGGTCGAGACGATGGCCCTCATGGGCGGCGTGGACCTGCCCCTGTCGGCGATCCGCGAGCAGATCAGACGGGGGGTCGACCTCGTCGTGCACCAGGAGCGTGGTGAGGACGGTCGCCGTCGGATCGTCGAGATCGCCGAGCTGATCACCGGTGCCGGCGATGGTTACGAGCTGCGCAGTCTGGCGGTATGACCGCGCTTCTCGCCCTCTGCGCGGTGGTCGCGCTCGCCGCGGCGGTGCTCGACCGCCGCGTCGTCGACGCAGGGCGCGCTATCCGGCGTCGTGCGGGTCGCGGGAGCGCGCGCGAGACGCGCGCGGCGTTGCCTGCCCTTGTCGACGCGGTCGCCGCGGCGCTCGCGAGCGGCCTCTCCCTTCCGGCCGCGCTCGCGGAGGTCGCACCGACACTCCCGCCGGGTCTCGCCGCGCCGACCCGACGCGCCGCTTCTGCTCTCGTCCTTGGCGCAACGGTCAGCGATGCGCTCGGCGCGTACGCGGGGGTGGTGCCCGACGAAGACGTCGCGCCGCTCGCGGTCGTGCTCGCGGCGTTCGCGCGCAGCGGCGGACGCGTGGGAGGAAGTCTCGCTCGCGTCGCGGCGCTCATGCGCGGCAGGCTCGCGCTCGAGGACGAGCGTGCCGCGCTCACGGCGCAGGGCCGCGTGTCCGCGGTCGTGCTCATCGCGCTCGTGCCTCTGGGCGGGCTGTTCTTTGCGCTCGCGACGCCCGACTACGCCGCGATCTTCCTCGGAGCCGGTATCGGTCTCCTCGGCATCGCGGTCGCGCTCGAGATCGTGGGCGCGCTGTGGCTCTGGCGGATCGTGCGCGCGACGACGCCGCCGCCCGACCTCGCGACCTTTCTCGATGCGGTCGTCGTTGGCCTGGACGCGGGGCTCACCTTCGAGCGCGCGCTGGCCGCGCTCGTCGAGCGTGCGCCGCGGCTCGGCCGGCTCGCGGACGCGCGACGGCTGCTCGCCGACCTCGCCCTCGGGCGCTCCCTTCCCGAGGCCCTGCGCCGCTTCGGGCGCGGCGGCGATGACGAGCGCGTCGCGGCGCTCGTGGTAGCGGCGACGCGATTCGGCGCGCCGCTCGCCGGGCTCCTGGTCATACAGGCTGACGCGCTCCGGACGACGGACCGCCGTCGGGCCGAGGCGTCCGCGCGGCGCTTGCCGGTACTGATGCTGTTCCCGTTGTCGCTCACCATCCTCCCGGCGCTGCTCATCGTGTTTCTTGGTCCACCCCTGCTGTCGCTACTCTCCGCGTAAGTGGGTGGTCGAGTCGCTCGAACGCTAGTCTTTGGAGCCCTGGCGCCGGCGACGGTGCTCGTCATCGTGCCGTCGCTCATCCTGAGTGCGACCGGCATCGACGGCGAAGGCGGTGTGCTGCGCCTCGTCGGGCTCGTGCCGCTCGTGCTGGGCATCGCGATCCTGGCTTGGTGCTTCGCGGGCTTCATCGTGGAGGGCGAGGGCACCCCCGCGCCATACGATCCGCCCCACCGGCTCGTCACCGGGCGCCTCTACGGATGGATGCGCAATCCGATGTACGTCGCGATCGTGACGATCCTCCTCGGCGAGGCGATGTTCTATGGATCGGTCGCCCTGCTCGCGTGGGCTGTCGTCGCGTGGGTCCTCATGAACTTCTTCGTGATCTTCTATGAAGAGCCGAACCTGCTGCGACGATTCGGTCCGGCGTACGAGGCGTACCTCGAGCACGTCCCGCGCTGGATCCCGAGTCGTCCTCGCATCGTCGCCGCTCGACCCGCGCTGAAGCTCGCGACGCTCGTGTACGCCCTGCGGGACGAACAGGTGCTGTTGCTGCGGCGGACGAACGAGCCGAACCGCGGCCTCTGGGTCGCGCCCGGCGGCAAGCTCGATCATGGCGAATCGCCGGCGGAGTGCGCGGTGCGCGAGATGCGTGAGGAGACGGGACTGGTCATCGAGCGACCGGTGCTTCGCGGGGTGATGACCGAGACGTCGCCCCGGCCCGACTATCAGTGGCTCACGTTCATCTTCGTGGCCTGGGACTTCGACGGAACGTTCACGCCCGCGCCGGGCATCGGCGAGTTCCGCTGGGTCCCGGTGGACGAGGTGACGAAGCTGCCGATCCCGCCAGCCGACGCGGTCTTCTTCCCGCGACTGCTCGAGGACGGGACGACGTTCAACGCGAAGTTCGAATACGACGCGGAGCTCAATCTCCTTCGCTGGCAGGAGGTCTAATCGAAGCCGTATTCCAGGGGGGTTGCAGGGGGTTCTCCCCCTGCGATGCCTAGACGCGGACGAGCCGGATGAGCTCGCGTTCGCGCGCGGTCATGTTCGGGTCCGACATGCGCCGCTCGATCGCCGCCGGCAGGTGCGCGCGCACGGCGGCGCGGTCGAAGCCCGCGAGGTAGAAGGCGAGGAACACGCGTAGCGCGATCCTCGTCGCCCAGCCCAGGTCCGCGCCAGCGAGGATCACGACGGTCTGCGCGACGTCGTCCGCCCAGTCACCGGCGCGCGCGTTCGCCCAGTCGATAACCAGCGCGCCTTTGCCGTGGAGCAGCACGTTCTCGGGGTGCAGGTCGAGGTGGATGACCGCGCCACCCGGCCCGATCGCTGGCAGCCACGCGGGCGCCGCGATGCGGTGCAACCGTTGGTGGAGGTCGGCAAGCATCCGCGCGTGGTGGAGGAGGTGCCACGGCCTGCGTGCGAGGTCCACGCGCATCGTGGGTCCTGTAGAGCGCTCGAGGACGAGATCCGTGCCATCGACGCTCAAGACCTCGGGTGCGGGATAGCCGCGCTCGCGCACGTAACGCATGAGGGCGACCTCGCCCGCTGGGACGTCACGGCGACGGTAACGACGCAGGACGGTACGCGTATCGAGCGCGTACACGTCCGCGTCGCGGCCGCGTGCGAGCGGCTCTACGAGCTCTTAGGTTCGAAGGACGTAGGTGCCCGCGATCTTGTCGTGCCAGCCTTGCTTGTCAGCGTCGAAGGCGACCCAGATGACGCCGATGAAGAGGCAGATGAACGACACGAAGAGTCCGACGTAGCGGATCAAGGCCTGCGTGAGCGTGAGCGCGGATCCGTCGGTGCGGATCACCTTCAGCTTGAGCACGCGCATGCCGAGCGTCTGACCGCCGCCCTGCGCAGACCAGAAGTAGCAGAAGTACGCGAGACCGAAGAGAAAGCTCAGGCCGTTCGCTGTCGTGCCGGTGGCACCACCGGCGAGCATCGCGCCGATGATCCCGGACACGATTCCGATACCGATCGCGTCCATCAGGTACGCAAGTGTCCGGACCCAGAAGCCCGCTTTGTTCGTGGTCACCGCGACCGCCGTAGCCTCAGCCGCCATGGATCTGGACCCCCTTCCTCGGCGCGGAGTCTAGATTCACTGGCGAAATGCTCCTAGTACGACCTTCCTACTGGCTGGCAGGACGGTGGGAGAGGCACACTCGCTGGCACCTAGGGGACCACGCCCAGGGAACGAGAAAGGGGGAACCTAAATGCTCGCATTCATCCGTGAAGACGAAGGACAGGGCCTCGTCGAGTACGCGCTCATCATCGCAGTCATCGCCATCGCCGTCATCGTCGCGATGGTCTTCCTGCGGGGCCAGATCCAGAACATCTTCAGCAACATCGGCAACAACCTCACCTAGCGCGCGACAAGCTGTCGATGCGATGAGCGGCGCCCTTACCGGCGCCGCTCATCATCTTTAGAGAGGGAGCGTCCAGAACTTGAGCCTCGAGCTTCTGCGGGTCATCGAGAACATCACTCTCGCGGCGCTCCTCCTTGCGGTCATGTACACGGACTGGCGCTTCCTTCGCATCCCCAATGCGTTCACGTACCCGGCGATGCTGGTGGGCATCGCGTTCGGCGCGCTCGAAGCCGTTCCGGGTGGCCTCTTCACCGGCGGGCTCGTCGACCACGTCGCCGGGCTCATCCTGGCTTTCGCGATCTCATACCCGTTCTACGCTGCGGGCGGACTGAAAGCCGGCGATGCCAAGCTCCTCATGGCGATCGGCGCGCTGCGCGGCGTCAACTTCCTCCTCTATGCGGCGGTCTACGGTGCTCTCATCGGCGGCGTCCTTGCCGTCGGATTCATCCTCAGGCGAAGGCTCGCACGCCCGGTGGCTGGCGCTGCGCCGAACACGCTCTCGGGGATCATGAAGTCCTCGATCCCGTACGGCGTCGCGCTTGGTATAGGCGGGCTGCTTGCGCTTGCGCTCGAGGCGGCAGGCTACGTCCAGGTGACCGTCTAGACTCGCGCGAACACCGCAAAGGGGAGCGATGACGCTTGGCTGACGGCGAAAAGATCCGCATCCTCATCGTCGACGACATCGCCGACACGCGAGAGAACCTCGCGAAGCTGATCGGCTTCGAGCCCGACATGGTCGTTGCCGGTACGGCCGGCGGCGGGCAGGAAGCCGTCACGATGGCCAAGAAGGAACGGCCTCACGTGATCCTGATGGACATCAACATGCCCGACATGGACGGGATCACCGCCACCGAGATCATCTCGAACACCGTCCCCGAGTCGCCGATCATCATGATGAGCGTCCAGGGCGAGCAGGATTACCTGCGCCGCTCGATGCTCGCCGGCGCGCGCGAATTCCTGGTGAAGCCTTTCTCCGCTGACGAGCTGATCAACTCGATCCGCCACGTCCACGAGCTCGAGAAGGTGCGCCGCGCGCGCTACGCGCCAGTCGCGCCTGCGCCCGCGCCCGGAGCACCCGCCACCGCGGCGGCCTCGGGACGCGAGACCGGCAAGATCATCACGTTCTTCTCACCCAAGGGTGGTGTGGGCCGCACGACGATCTCCACGAACCTCGCGGTCGCGCTGCACCAGCTGACGGGGAAGCCCGTGGTCCTGGTGGACGGCAGCCTGCCGTTCGGCGACATCGCCGTGATCCTCAACATGAGCCCGAAGGCGAAGACGATCGCGGACCTGATCGGGTCGTTCCAGACGGCCGACTCCGACGTCATCGAGTCGATCCTCGTCCAGCACTCGACCGGCATCAAAGTGATGCTCGCGCCCCCGACGCCCGAGTCGACCGAGCTCATCAGCGGAGCGGACATCAAGCACGTCCTCGAGCTCCTGCGCGAGCGGTACGCGTACATCGTTGTCGACACCTGGCCGTCGTTCCAGGAGCAGGTGATCTCGATGCTCGACGTCGCCGACGTGATCTTGACGCTCATGACACTCGAGATCACCAGCCTCAAGAACGTCCGCGTGTTCATGGAGGTCGTCGAGAAGCTCGGTTACGACGACGCGAAAGTGCAGCTGGTCGCCAACCGTAACGACAGCTCCGGCGGCATCAAAGCGTCCGACGTCGAGGCGAGCCTCGGTCGCAAGATCCCGCACACGATCGTCTCCGACGGCCGGACGCTCGTCCTGGCCGTCAACCGTGGCGTGCCGTTCGTGATCAGCCACCGCGACAGCCAGGTCGCCAAGGACATCTTCGCGCTCGCCCAAAAGGTCGCCACGGCCGAGACCGTTCCAGCCGCGACGGGCAAGCAGGCGCCCGCGCGCGGCGGGCTCAAGCTCTTCGGAGCCCGTTAGGCCTCGCCCGTCCGTTAGCCACCGGTCTGATCCCCCAGAAGAGCGGTCGAAACCCCCACGAGTGGACGTAGACTCAATCGCCGAGGGAGCAGGCGCCCGCCATAACGGGAGCCGGAGATGAGGGTTTCTAAGGACAGATGTCACTGCTGAGGCGCATCGAAGGTCAACGTCCCGCTGGGCAGCAGCCCGCCGCGCCCCAGGCACCGGGGACCCCGCCGCCTCCGGGCGGACCCCCCAAGCCACCGTCCGAAGGGCCCCTCACGCAGAGCGCGTCGCCAGCGCGCGACGCCAACCGCGATGTCCGCATCAAGCTCCAGACGCGGATCATCAACAACCTCGACCCCCGCCTTGATCTCGCGGACGCGAAAGCAGTCCGCTCGAGCATCGAGGAGATGTTCAACAAGTTCATCGACGAGGAAGGCGTGGTCGTCACGCGCGTCGAGCGTCAGAAGATGCTCGAGTCGATCCTCGACGAGATCCTCGGATTCGGTCCGATCGAGCCGCTGCTGAAGGACGACACGATCACCGAGGTCATGGTCAACGGCCCGTTCCGCTGCTATGTCGAGCGCAAGGGCAAGCTCCAGCTCTCCGACGTGACGTTCCAGAGCGACGAGCACGTCATGCGGATCGTCGAGCGCATCATCGCCCCGATCGGCCGGCGCGTCGACGAATCGAAGCCGTACGAGGACGCGCGTCTCCCGGACGGCTCGCGCGTGAACATCATCATCCCGCCGCTCGCGCTGAACGGTCCCGTGGTCACGATCCGAAAGTTCCCGAAGTATCGGATCACCGTCGAGGACTACATCAAGTTCGGAACGGCGACCGCGGAGATGATGGAGTTCCTGCGGGCGTGCGTCGAAGCGCGCCTCAACATGTTCATCTCCGGTGGCACGGGCTCCGGAAAGACGACGCTCCTCAACATCATGTCCGGCTTCATCCCGGAGGACGAGCGGATCATCACCATCGAGGACGCCGCGGAGCTCCGCCTGGTGCAGGATCACGTCGTCCGCCTCGAGTCTCGTGCCGCGAACATCGAAGGCAAGGGCCAGGTCTCGATCATGGATCTCGTGAAGAACTCCCTCCGTATGCGCCCAGAGCGCATCGTCGTGGGTGAGATCCGTGGTGGTGAGGCGCTCTCGATGCTCCAAGCCATGAACACCGGTCACGATGGCTCGCTCTCCACCGGTCACGCCAACTCACCCCGCGACATGCTCGCCCGACTCGAAACGATGTGCCTGATGGCCGGTGTCGACCTACCCGCGCGTGCCATCAAGGAGCAGATCGCGAGCGCGCTCGATGTCATCGTGCAGATCTCGCGGCTCAAGGACGGCTCGCGCAAGATCACCAACATCACCGAGGTCCAGGGCATGGAGGGCGAGCAGATCGTCCTTCAGGACGTGTTCGTCTTCGAGCAGACGGGCTACGTCGAGGGCAAGGTCCAGGGTCGGCTGCGTCCCACCGGCATCCGCCCGAAGTTCAGCGAGAAGTTCGAAGCGGCGGGCATCAAGCTCCCTCAGGGCGTCTTCGGCGACATGTCCGTCGGACTCCGGTAAGTGGAATACGCGCTTCCGGCGGGCATGTTCGCGGGAGTCCTGTTCTTCTTCTGGGGTATCTCGACGATGCTCTCCGGCGGCGGCGCCGGCTCGGTCGAGGAGCGCATGGCGCGCTACGCCGGCGGAAAGACCGAGGTCAAGGCGGCCAGCGGCGGCGGGCGGCAAGCTCGTCAACGAAATGTCGTCGATCCGTTCGCCACGCTGTCGAGCGACGTCCAGGACAAGCGCTTCCAGATCCGAGTGCAACGCGACCTGGCGCGCGCGAACCTCAAGCTGCGAGTCAGTGAGTACTACTCCATCCGCATCGGCCTCGCGGTCGGGCTCGGTCTGTTGCTGGGCCTGCTGCGCGATCCGCTCTCCGGTCTCGTCGGCGCGATGCTGGGCTACTTCCTGCCGCGATTCTGGGTGGGACGGCGCATCGGCGGACGTCTCTCGGCCTTCAACAAGCAGCTCGCCGACACGATCACGCTCCTTTCGAACTCGCTGCGTGCGGGCTCGAGCTTCCTTCAGTCGATCGAGCTCGTATCACGCGAGACTCCCGACCCGATGGGCGAGGAGATGGGCCGCGTCGTTCGCGAGGTCAACCTCGGTCTCGGCATGGAAGAGGCGCTGTCCAACCTCGTTCGCCGCATCCGGAGCGATGACCTCGACTTGATGGTCACCGCGATCGGCGTGCAGCAGCAGGTCGGTGGCAACCTCGCCGAGATCCTCGACACGATCGCCTTCACCATCCGTGAGCGCGTCCGCATCAAGGGCGAGATCAACACGCTCACCGCGCAGGGCCGCTACTCCGGCTACCTCGTAGCGTTCCTGCCGATCGGCATCATGGTCACGCTGAACTTCATCAACCCCGAGTTCATGCAGCCGCTCTTCACGCAGCTCATCGGCCAGATCCTTCTGGGCGTGGGCGGCGTGATGATGGTCATCGGCTTCATCGCGATCCAGAAGATCACGAACATCAAGGTTTAGCTGGTGGAACCACTCGTCTTCGCCGGTCTCATGTTCTTCGGCGTCCTGGTCGTCTTCGTGTCGATGATCATCGGCGCGCAGCTCGACCCGGTGCAAGCCCGATTGCAGCAGATCGCGGTGCGCCCGCGGACGCTCGAAGAGCTCGAGCTGCAGCGCCCGCTCTCGGAGCGAATGCTGAAGCCGATCATCGCGGGGTTTTCGGGTCTGGTCGGCCGTTTCTATCCGCAGAACACCGTCAGGGGCCTGTCGCGCCGCCTGAAACGCGCGGGCATGGAGACCACGAGCACAGAGTTCTTCCTCGGCGTGAAGGGCTTCGCGTCGATCGTCTTCGGCGTGCTGATCTCCGGCTTGATCAACGCCATCACCGGCGACCCGCTCCAGACGCTCATCGGCCTGATCGTGGGCATCTTCGTCGGCTTCATGGCGCCTGACTTCTATCTGTCGAGCAAGGCGGGCGGGCGCGCGAATGCGATCATCGAGCAGCTCCCCGACGCGCTCGACCTGCTCACGATTTCGGTCGAGGCCGGCCTCGGCTTCGACGCCGCGCTCGTCAAGGTCACCGAGAAGATGAAGGGCCCGCTGACTGAGGAGTTCAAGCGCGCCTCGGGCGAGCAGCGCGTCGGCAAGTCAAGGCAGGAGGCCCTGCGCGGGATCAACGAGCGCGTGGAGGTCAAGGAGCTCCAGAACTTCATCTCCGCGATCATTCAAGCTGACCAGCTCGGCGTGTCGATGTCGAAGGTGCTCCGCATCCAATCCGAACAGCTTCGTCAGGACCGTCGCCAGCGCGCAGAGGAGAAGGCCGCGCGCGCCCCGATCCTGATCATGCTCCCCACGGTCGGCTGCATCTTTCCGTCGCTGTTCATCGTCATCCTGGCGCCCGCCGCTCTCTCCGCGCTGTCTTCCTGCGGGTCCTTCTAAGTCCCAGCCGCGCGGCTTCGCGTCAGGAACAGCACCAAAGGGACCATCCTGGCGTCCGATTGCCGCGTCGCCGATTCGTTCCTGTCGCGCGGCCTGGGCCTGATCCCGCGCTCTGGCCTGCACATGGGCGAGGGCCTGCGGATCACGAGGACGTCATCCATCACGATGCTCTTCATGCGCTTCGCGATCGACGCCGTATTCGTGGACCGCGCGGGCCGCGTCGTGCGCGTCGTGGAGCGGCTCGCCCCGTGGCGCATGGCGGTCATCGCGCGCGGAGCGGCGGAGGTCATCGAGCTGCCCGCCGGCACCGCATCCGAGACCCGTACGCAAGCCGGCGACGAACTCGTCTTTGAGCCCGCGTGATCTCCAAAGCGGCCGCGGACGCCGCGCTCGACCTGCTCCTCGCACCCCGGTGCGCCGGCTGCGGCGCACCGGGCAGCTGGCTGTGCCTGTCATGCCGCGAGCTCTGCGAGCCCGTCCGCCAGGGGCACGTCACCGCCGCGGGCACATATGGGGGCGCCCTCCGCGAAGCCATCCACCGTTTCAAGTACGACGGCGAGCGCGCGCTCGCGAATGAGCTCGGCGCTCTGTTGGCGGCAGAGGTCGCGCGCGATCTCGCGACCGGCATCGCGCTCGACGTCGTCGTGCCCGCCGTGCTCCATCCCGAGCGCGCGCGCTCGCGTGGCTACGACCAGGCCTGGCTGCTCGCGGCCGTGGTGGCGGAGCGCACGGTCTTGCCGCTGCGGGTCCCGCTCCGCAGAATCCGACGCGCAGTGCCGCAGATCGCGCTCGACCGCGCCGCGCGAGCCGAGAACCTGCGCGGCGCGTACGTCGCCGAGGCGGGGGCGCTGCGCGGTGCGCGGGTCGCGTTGGTCGACGATGTGGCCACGACCGGTGCCACGCTCGCCGCGGCGACCGGTGCGTTACGCGCCGCGGGGGCTCGCACCGTGCGCTCCTACGTCGTCGCGCTCGACGCTTGAACGAGCGCGTCGGCGTCGCACGGTGGCAGATGCGGGGCCTGCTCCTGCTCGTCCTCGCGTTCGCGAACCTGAACGACATCTGGTCGCCCGACGTCCTGCCGAACGCGCTCTTCGCCTGGACCGTGGTGAATGAAGGCGACGTCGATTACGACGAATTCGTGTTCCGACCCGCGGAGCGCGACCCCCTGGCGGCGACCGGGACCGCGC
Source organism: Chloroflexota bacterium (assembly GCA_031404235.1). Taxonomy (GTDB): domain Bacteria; phylum Chloroflexota; class Limnocylindria; order P2-11E; family P2-11E; genus CF-39. Next base: position 4,899 of record JANNHF010000238.1, on the reverse strand, counting down.
TCACCAACAAGCTTGACTCCGAGGCCTACTTCTTTCGCGCCTGCGGCGAGTCGACCGCGACCGAGCCGCCGCAGGCGACCCGCAGTCCCGGCGGTCCGCCGGCGCCGGGACCGAACGATCACGTGTGCTCGATCTTTCCTCCGGGGGTCGCGTTCCTCGCCTTTCCCTTCTTCGCGCCCTTTGTCTTCGCGGGCGCGGATCCCCTGAACCTCGGACTCCTCGTGCGCGTCGGCCACGTTGCCGCGGCCACGATCGAGGTGATCGCGACGCTGCTGCTGTGGTCCGTCCTGCGCCGCTTTGTGAGCGCGCGCTGGGCGCTCGTGCTCGTGCTGCTGTACTTCCTCGGGACGAGCGTGCGCACGGTCGCATCTCAGGCGCTCTGGCAACACGCCGGCGTGCACCTCGCCATCGCGCTCGCGCTGTGGCTGGTGTTCCAGGCGAGACCGGTCGCGCTCTGGCGTGAATTCGCGGCAGGTGTCGCGCTCGGCTTTGGCGCCGTCGTGCGTCAGACGACCGGATTGCTCGTGCCGTTCTTCCCGGCCGCGCACGTTCGCGCAACGATCTTCGCCGTCATCGGCGCGGCGATCGGCGTGGTGCCGCTGCTCGTCTACAACGCCGTCGCGTTCGGCGACCCGCTCGAGCAGGGGTACGGCACGAAGCCCTTCGATACGTCACCGCTCATCGGGCTGTACGGCCTGCTGTTCTCGCCGAGCCGCGGTCTCTTCGTCTACGAGCCATACATGCTCTTCGCGTTCGCGACGATCGTGTTGCTGAGGCCCGGGCGCGAGCATCTCGAGCTCAGGCTCCTCTCGCTCGCGTACGCCTGGGCCGCCACGGCCATCCTCTACTCGACGTACGCGGAGTGGTGGGGTGGTCGCGTCTTCGGTCCGCGGTTCCTGGACGATCTCGCCCCGGCGCTCTTCGTGCTTCTCGCGTGGGGGATCGGACACGGTCTGCTCGCGCGACGCGCGGTGCGGGCGCTGTTCGGGCTCTGCGCCGCGTGGTCGCTGCTCATATTCCAGGCCGCGGCATTCGTCTATGACCAGAACACCTGGGACCTGAACCCGACGAACATCAACGTCGATCCCGCACGGCTCCTCGACTGGAGCGATCCGCAGTGGCTCTTCGTACTGCGCAGCCTGCCGGAGGGCGGCGCCAGCGCGATCGTCGCCGCCGGGCTGAGCGCTCTCGCCCTGCTGTTCCTGCTGCGAGTGGAGTCGGTGTTACCGTCCCGTCGGTGACGACGGCGTTCATCGTCTTCTTCGGCCGCGGCGGTCCTTCCGAGATCGAGCGGCGCCTTGATTCCATCAAGATCGCGATCGGCGCAGTGGTCCTCTCGCGCGCGGGCGCCGCCGGCTTCGACCCGCTGATCGCCGTGACCGCCGATGCCGACGCCCGCGCAGCGTTCGCGCGCGGCGGCGCGGACGTCGTCGCCCCCAGCACCGACCCGTTCCACTTCGGCGAGGAGCTCCTCGCCCTCTCTCGGGCGCGCCGACTGGAGCGCATGACGACGATCGGCGCCGGTGCGGGCGCGCTCATGAGCACCTCCGAGCTGACGCGCCTGCGCGAGGAGATCGACGCGGGGGAGGCGCTGGTGCTCTCGAACAACTACTACTCCGCCGATCTCGTCGCGTTCACGCCGGCATCAACGCTGTCCGTGATCGACCTTCCGGCCACGGACAACCCGCTGCCGCGCCGGCTGCATCAGCAGGGTGGCCTCTCGTCGCGCCAGCTGGACCGCTCGGCGGCGACGCTGCTCGACGTCGACACGCCGGCCGATGCCGCGGTCCTGAAACGGCACCCCGCGTGTCCGCCGGAGCTGCTGACGCTCGACACGTGGGACCGTGAACTCGGTGAACGCATCGACGCGCTCATGCGCCTGGTGACGACCCCGGAGCTCGAGCTCATCGTCGCGGGTCGCGTGGGCGCGCCGGTGTGGTCGTATCTCGAGTCTCAGACGGCCTGTCGCGTGCGCATGCTCGCCGAAGAGCGTGGCATGCAGGCCGCCGGACGCGACAGCTCGCGTCAGGCGCGCACGGCGCTCGGCTTCCTGTACCGCGAGATCGGCCCGGAGGCATTCTTCGCGCGGCTGGGCGAGCTCGGCGACGGGATGCTCTTCGACACGCGCGTGCTATTCGCGCATCTCGGCTGGCAGCCGTCCGCCGAGGATCGCTACGCGTCGGATCTCTTCCGCGCGGACTCGCTCGCCCACGGCGAGCTTCGCGCGTTCACCGCAGCGGCGCGCGCCGCACCGTTCCCGTTGCTGCTGGGCGGACACACCCTCGTCTCCGGCGTGCTCTGGACGCTCGTTGAGGCAGCGTGGTCGGGACATCCGGAGCTTTGACCCTTCGCCTCTTCCTCAATCTCGCGCCTCCGGCGCGCAGACACGCTCACGGCTGGTGGGACTCGCTCCTCGCGCACGCCTGCTGCGGCTCGCTGCACGCTTCGCTGACAGGGGCCTCTGCCCCTGGGGCCCATCCCCCTGAGCCGCTCGTCGCTCGTGCTTAAGCTGTTCGACCATCACATCCACACCGAGCGTTCCGATGGCACCGTCTCGCTCGCGGAGCGCGCGAGCACCGTTTCCGTGCGACCGCATGGGGTCTCGGATCACTTCCCCTGGCCGGGCAAGATGCGCGACGACGACGACGTGCTGCGGTATCTCGACGACGCCTCGCGCTTGGGGCTGCGCGTGGGTCTCGAGTACGACCTCGGCGTCGCGCCGCCGCTGCGCGCCGCAACGCGGGCGTCGCTGCACTACGTGATCGGCGCGCTGCACCAGCTGGACGTCGACGGTGTGCGTATCTCGTTCGACGACGCCGGAGCCTTCCTGAAGGGGAAGCTCCCCTCGTTCTCAGAGAGGGAGCGCTTCACGGACGGCGCGTTCGCGCGCCGCGTCCGCGAGCGCATGCTCGAGGTCGTCCACCAGGGCTTCGACCGTGACGGGATCGACATCCTCGGCCACGGCACGATGTCACCGCTTGCGGCCCTCGGGGACCCGGAGCGCGCGTATCCGCCCGAGTGGCAGGAGCAGCTGATCCAGCTCTGTCTCGACGCCGACGTGGCGATCGAGGTCAACGAGACCTACGGCGTCCCGCACCGGGCGTTCCTAGAACGGGCCCGAGCGATGGGCGCGCGCTTCTCGGTCGGCTCGGATACGCATGGGCCCCTGGCGCCCCTGGACAAGACCGCGGCGATGATCGAGGCCGCGTCGCTCCCACACGACCGATTCCTCTCGGGCGAACGGGTGCACGCTCCGCGCTAGTCCGTGCCAGCGGCCGCGCGCTACGCGGCGTCCTCCACGAGCAGCTCGTAGACGAGGATGCCGATCGCACCAAGCAGTAGCAGGTGCACCAGGTTCCCAGCGAGGTTCAGCGCGAGCGCCACGAACCACGCCGCGATGAGCAGCCAGACCAAGATCCAGCGGATGCGGTGGCCCATCGCGGCGCTCATCTGGGGAGGGTATCGTCCGTATACTTTCATTGCAGGGGGGCGCTCCTGCTACTCAGCAGCGGGAGGGGAGCCGTGTACGGGGGCCTGTCCGTCTACACCGGCAACGCTCATCCGACGTTCGCGCGCGACATCTGCCGGTCCCTGGAGATCCCGCTCGGCGCCGCCGAGGTCTTCAAGTTCGCCAACGACAACATCTTCGTGAAGGTCAACGAGAACGTCCGCGAGCACGACGTGTTCGTGGTCCAGTCCCTTACCGGCACGTCGGTGAGCGACGCGATCATGGAGCTGCTGATCATGCTCGACGCGTTCAAGCGCGCGTCGGCCGGACGCATCACCGCGGTCATGCCCTACTACGCGTACGGGCGCAGCGACAAGAAGGACCAGCCGCGCGTGCCGATCACGGCGCGACTGCTCGCCGACCTCATCGCGGTCGGCGGCGCGAACCGCTTCCTCACCATGGATCTGCACCAGATGCAGATCCAGGGCTTCTTCAGCATCCCGGGCGACGAGCTCTCCGCGAGGAACCTGCTGGTGGAGTACCTGCGCACCGTCGTCGAACCGGCGCCGGACCAGTGCGCGCTCGTCGTGCCTGACCTCGGCTACGCGAACCAGGCGCGCCGCATCGGCGAGATGCTCGGCATCCCGCTGGTGTTCATGCAGAAGACGCACCGCGACAACAGCGGGCGGAGCGACATCGTCGGCGTGATCGGCGACATCGACCGCAGGCGGATGATCGTGATCGACGACGAGGTCGACCGCGGAACGACGATGCTCAACACGATCAAGATCCTCCAGGAACGCGGTGTCGACGAGATCTGGGCGGCCTGCACGCACGGCGTGTTCAGCGACAACGCCGCGGAGCGTCTGACCGCGAGCGGTATCGTGGAGCTGATCACCACGGATACCTGCCCGATGCCGCCATCTGTGCGCAACAACGAGAAGGTGCGCGTCCTCACTGTTGCCCCGCTCTTCGCGGAGGCGATCCGCAGGATCCACGAGGGCGAGTCGGTCGGCGCGCTCTTCAATCCGCCCGGATCGCAGATGCCGCTCCCGGTCACCTAGCGAACGCCTTTTGAGTGTCCTAGGGCGCCTCTTCGACTCGAACGAAGGCGAGCTCCGACGGCTAAGGAAGGTCGCCCAGGGGATCAACGCGCTCGAGGACGGCATGAAGGCGCTGTCCGACGACGAGCTGCGCGGGCGCACGACCGAGTTCCGCGAACGCCTTGCGAAGGGCGAGACCCTCGACGACATCCTGCCGGAGGCGTTCGCCGCCGTCCGCGACGCTGCGCGCCGGACGCTCGGCCAGCGTCACTTCGACGAGCAGCTCATGGGCGCGATGGCCCTGCACAAGGGCCACATCGCGGAGATGAAGACCGGCGAAGGAAAAACGCTCGTCGCCTCCGCGGCGCTGTATCTGAGCGCGCTGGCCGGCAAGGGCGCGCATCTCGT
>JANNHF010000237.1:0-1626 GCA_031404235.1 Chloroflexota bacterium | reverse complement strand
CAGGCGGTCAGAGACCGAGCGCGTCGGCACCTTCGGGCGAAGAGTCTCGCAGGAACTGCGCGCACCGAACCTGCTCGTCCAGCTCGCCGATCTCGCCAGCGGCTCGGCTCAAGGCTGCCAGTGAACGCAGGAAGCCCTGGTTGGGCTCGTGCGACCAGGGAACCGGCCCCTGCCCCTTCCAGCCGCCACGGCGAAGAGCGTCCAACGACCGGTGATAGCCCGTGCGCGCGAACGCATAGGCCTCGATGGTCCGGCCGTCCTTCAGGGCACCCTCGGCCAGAGTGGCCCACGCCAATGGCGAGGACGGGTATGCCGCGGCGACGTCCCGCGGGTCCCTGCCCTCGGCGAGCAGGGCAGCCGCCGGGTCCGCCGGAAGACGGGTCTCCGGGATGCCCAACAAGTTGCTCATCCGGCGTGGGTGCCGGCGCTACGCAGGTTCTGGCAGGCCTCGACGACGCGGGCCGCCATGTGCTCCTCGGCGGCCTTGCCCCACGCGCGCGGGTCGTACTGCTTCTTGTTACCGACCTCACCGTCGATCTTCAGGACACCCTCGTAGTTGGTCATCATGTAGCCGGCAACCGGACGGGTGAAGGCGTACTGGGTGTCGGTGTCGACGTTCATCTTGACGACGCCGTAGTCGACGGCGTCCGAGATCTCCTGTGGCAGCGAACCCGAGCCGCCGTGGAACACGAGGTCGAACGGCTTGGCGTCCGCCGCCAGCCCACGCGACTTGATGACGGCATCCTGGGCGTTCTTGAGGATCTCGGGACGCAGCTTGACGTTGCCCGGCTTGTACGCGCCGTGCACGTTGCCGAAGGTCAGCGCGGTCATGTATCGGCCGTGCTCGCCCAGGCCCAGTGCCTCGACGGTCGCGAGCGCGTCCTCGGGGGTGGAGTAGAGCTTCTCGTCGATCGCACCGGTGACGCCGTCCTCTTCGCCACCGACAGCGCCGACCTCGATCTCGAGGATGATGTGTGCGGCCTTGCACAGGTCGAGCAGCTCGCGGGCGATCGCGAGGTTCTCGGGCACCGGAATCACGGAACCGTCCCACATGTGCGACTGGAACCACGGCGTGCCGCCGGCCTTGACTCTCTCAATGGACGCCGCGATCAGCGGACGGACGAAGCCGTCCAGCTTGTCCTTGGGGCAGTGGTCGGTATGCAGCGCGATGTTGACGTCGTAGTTCTTGGCGACCTCGTGCGCGTAGGCGGCGAGCGCGATCGAACCGGTCACCATGTTCTTGACGGTCGGGCCGGAAAGGTACTCGGCGCCGCCCGTCGAGACCTGCACGATGCCGTCGCTCCCGGCCTCGGCGAACCCGCGGATCGCGGCGTTCAGCGTTTGGGAGGACGTCACGTTGATCGCGGGATAGGCGAAGGAACCGGCCTTCGCTCGATCGAGCATGTTGGCGTAGACCTCGGGGGTAGCGATGGGCATTGCTCACTCCTCAATGAAGCTCGAAAGCGTCGGTCAGCCGCTGCAGAAGCGGCACTGATTGCTGCAACTTGATCCTTGCACTACGCGGCGGTCTGCGTCACAGCGCGACCTCGATAAAGCTCACGGGTGGCCCGCGGACATCTGGTCGAACACGTGTTGCCGCACCCAGGCATGCATCGCGATCGCTGC
>JANNHF010000236.1:0-2685 GCA_031404235.1 Chloroflexota bacterium | reverse complement strand
TTGACCAGCATCACCAGCACCACCGGCAGGATCAGCATCACGGCGATCGGAATGATGTAGTTCGGTATGAGCTCGCGGCCGCCCGGGAAATACTGGCCCGCGAACTCCGCGTAGCCGGGCCAACCGGTCCTGATCCTCGTGACAGGATCGATCACCGAGCGATTCACCTTGATCACGGCGTCGAACGCGATGAGGACGGACACGATCGCGCCGGTGAAGACCGCGGAGAAGATCGCGCAGCGCTTCCCCGCTTCGTTGGTGAACCAGTGGCCGATGCCGGCACGATCGCGGTCGATGAACGGGATGGCCGCCATGAACGTGAGCCAGATCGTTGGAACGACGACACCGGCGAGACCCTTGTCCATGTGGAGCAGCAGCTCCTGGAGGTTCAGCAGGTACCAGGGCGCTTTCGAAGGGTTCGGCGTGCAGTCCACGGTCGAGTGGTCCTGCAGCGGCGCGTTGAAGAGCGCCGAGATGGCGAACAGTCCGAGCGACCAAATCATCATCGCGATGAACTCGATGACGAGCAGGTGCGGCCAGACCATCGCGGTGTCCTCGACGCGCTTGTCGACGCGCACCACGGAGTCCTGCCGGACGAATGCGAGCAGCCGGAGGCGCTTCTCCTGGCCGGCGAACGGCTGCGGACCGCGCGGCGCCGTCACTCTGCTCTCATAGGGGTCCGCTGATGCCCCCGTCTTTCCTGATTCTCCAGAAATGGATCGCGATGAGGAAGCCTGTGGCCAAAGGCAGCGCTACCACATGCAACACGTAGAAGCGCAGCAACGCGTTCGGACCCAGCTGGTAGCCGCCGAAGAGCAGGAAGCTCACTTCGGCGCCCACCACGGGCGTCGCGTTCGCGATCTCGTATCCGACGGTCACGGCCCACAGCGCGAGCTGGTCCCACGGCAGGAGGTAGCCGGTGTACGAGAGGAAGATCGTGAGGAAGAAGAGCAGCGTGCCGACCACCCAGTTGAACTCGCGCGGCGGCTTGTAGGAGCCGGTGTAGAAGACACGGATCATGTGCAGGAATACGGTGATGACCATGCCATGCGCCGCCCAGCGATGCATGTTGCGCAGCAGCTGCCCGAAGATGACGACCGTCTCGAGGTCCTTGATATCCGAATACGCCCATTCGGTCGTCGGCCGGTAATAGAACATCAGCAGCGTGCCGGTCAGCGTGAGCACGAGGAACAGGAAGAACGAGAGCCCACCCATACACCACGTGTACGGGATGGCGAGCGCGTGACGCCGCACCTTGACCGGGTGAAGGTGGAGGAACACGTTCGTGAAGACCGCGAGCGACTGGTTCTTGCGCGAGTCCGGGTAGCCGTGGCGGAAGAGTGACCGCCATAGCGGACCAGCCTTCACGCGCTGCCAGATCTGCAGCGGTATGTCGAGCATCTAGTGGACGTGCTCCTTCTGTCGTTCTGTCAGCGGTCGGCCGTCATGGCCAGCGTGCCCGTTGTGCCCGTTCTTGTGACCGGCCGCTCGAGCAGGATCGTACATAGGAAGCGGCCGGATCGATCTGCCCGCGCCGACGGTGAGGTCCAGGTGGACCTCGTCGTCGATCGACTCCTTCGGCAGCACCTTCCCGACGGCCGGCATGACCGATCCATAGCGGTTCATCGTGATCGCGTCGGTCGGGCAGCGGATGACGCAGAGCGCGCAGCGGATGCATGCGGTCTCGTCAAGGAAGAACGCGACGCCCTGTCCCCACTTCTTCGCCTCGCCGACAGCGGGGATCGCGCCGTCGTCGACGACGTCCGACATGTCGACCATGTGGATCACGTCCATCGGACAGACATCGACGCAGCCGCCACATATGATGCAGAGCTCGCCGACGATCTCGATGTTGAAGTTGCACTTGAGGCAGCGATCCGATTCGGCGACCGCCTGTGCCTGCTCGTACCCCTGGTTGACCTCGAGGAAGAGTCCGCGACGTTCCTTCTTCGCGAGCTTGGGCATCTCCTGCCGCGGGATGCGGTCGTAGTCCACCGACATGTTGTGATAGACACGCGCGAGCTCGCCCTCGCCGGCGATCTGTCCCATGTTGTCGGGAGTGCTCGAGCGTCGGAGCGTCACGATCTCGTGGTATTCGGGCACGCTCGCGGCCGACGCGATCGGATCGAGGAACCGCGCGATCTGCTGGGCCGCGGAACGTCCATCCGCGACCGCCGCGATGATCGTCGACGGCCCCTCCCGATAGTCGCCCGCCATGAAGACCTTCGGGACCGACGTTTGGTAGGTCTCCGGATCGATCTTCAGGTCGCGGTATCGCTTGACCCGGAACTCTGGGATGTCGGCGAGCCAGGTCGTGTCGGGGTTCTTTTCCAGTTCAAACGGAATCGCTCGCAGTCTCAGCTCCACACAAAGCGCATTTCGATAAGCGGTTTCCAGAAAGCCCACGCCAAGTTCTCGATGCACCAGCATAGCTGCATCGATAACGGCGCTAATTGCTTTCTCGGTTGCCTCCGGTAGAGGAGCCCATGTTCGTGCAGGCATCATCGCGCCCTCGATTTATTTCTTGGTGTTCTTGGCCGTTTCCGTTCCTTGTGACCTTCGTGGTTTATTTTCTTCCGTAAGTTCTCAGAGTAAGTTTTCGGTTGGTGAACGTTCTCACGCGCACTGTGGTACCGTCGGTGTCGATCGATACCGCCCCGTCCTGATCGGTGCGGTAGATGGCCG
>JANNHF010000235.1:0-19021 GCA_031404235.1 Chloroflexota bacterium | reverse complement strand
GCGACGGCGCGTGCCCGCGAGTCGCGGCCGAAGGATCGCGTCCGCGTGGTGCTGGTCGGCTCGTTCTGCGAGCAGCCGCCGCTCGAGCTCATCGCGGCGATCGAGGAGTCCGGCTGCTACATCCTCGACGACGACTTCCTGCTCGGATGGCGACTCTTCAAGCGCGACATCGCGCCGGGGGGCGACCCTTTCCGTGCGCTCGCCCTCGCGTACCTCGATGGGAGCGTCCATCTGAGCACGAAGCACGACCTGCGCCAGCCGCGCGCCGCCGCGCTCATTGCGAGCGCGCGCGCGCATGACGCCGACGCGGTCATCTTCCTCGGCGCGAAGTTCTGCGAGCCGGGACTATTTGATTACGCCCTCTACCGCAGGGCACTGGAGCAAGAGGGCATCCCGCACCTCTTCCTCGAGTTCGAAGAGAAGATGTGGATGTACGACAAGATCCGAACGGAGGTCGAGACCTTCGTGGAATCGATGCTGTTCACATGACCGAGACGAATGCGATCCGCTACCAGGGTCACCTGCACGAGCTGCAGAAGCAGCTCATGGGCGAGTACTACGCGCAGCTCACGGCGATCGCGACCGGCACATCCGACACGAAGAACGCGCACCTGCTCATCGCGGGCAATCCGGTCGAGCTCGTGCGCGCCTTCGACATGGTCCCGGTGTTCCCGGAGGTCAACGTCCTCCAGCTCGCGGTCCGCAAGCAGTCGCTGCCGCTGATCCAGAAGGCCGAGGAGCTCGGGTACGCGGTGGACAACTGCGCCTACGTGAAGGCGGACGTCGGCCTGTACCTCTCCGGGTACCAGGCGCCGTACGGCACGATCCCGAAGGCCGATCTCCTCCTCTGCAACTACGTCGGCTGCAACGTTTACCTCAACTGGTTCGAGCATCTCGCCGAGCTCACAGGCGCTCCGGCGGTGAACATCGACATCCCCTTCGTACGCTCCGTGGACGGCGAGCCGTCGCCCGGCGACGTCGACTACGTGGTGAAGCAGCTGGAAGAGCTCATCGTTCAGCTCGAGAACATCACCGGCACGTCGCTCGACATGCGCAAGCTCCGGCGGACGGTCGAGAACTCCGCGATCGTCGGCGAGATGTGGGCAGACATCAAGGAGCTCACCAAGCAGCGGCCGGCGCCGTACGACGCGTACTTCGACTCGGTCACGATGATGGCGGTCCTGTACTGCCTGCGCGGCACCGACCAGGCGGTGACCTTCTTCCAGACTGCGCGCGAGGAGCTCTTGGAGCGCGCCGCGAAGGGCGAGGGGCCGCTGCCCGAGGAGCGGTTCCGCGTCGTCATCGAGGGCCCACCGCCGTGGCCGTTCCTGCGGGTCTTTCGCGACATGTTCTCGCGCTGGGGCGCGGTCGCGGTCGCCTCGACCTATTCGACGGTCGGCGGGATCTGGGAGTTCGGTTTCCGGCACGATCCGCAGCGCCCGCTCGAGTCGATCGCGCGCCACATGCTCCAGTACAACCTCTGCAACCGGACCTTACTGCAGCGCTACGACCAGATCGCGCGCTACGTCGACGAGTGGTCCGCCGACGCGGTCGTGATCCACTCCGTGAAGAGCTGCCGGCTCTTCTCGGCCGGGCAGGGCGATATGCGCGAGCACTTCGTGCGCGAGCGCGAGGTCCCGACGCTGCTCATCGAGTCCGACCTCGAGGACCCGCGCTACTTCTCGGCCGCGCAGCTGCGCAACCGTATCGACGCGTTCTTCGAGGCACTCGCTCAGCGGCGGCTCACCGCCGCCTCGGATGCCGCGGTCGCGGCCGGTGGTGCGCGGTGAGGTACAGCGTCGGCGTGGACGTGGGCTCGACCCAGACCAAGGCCGTGCTGCTCGACATGGACCGCCGCATCGTCGCGCGTTCGCTCGTCGACACCGGCGCGTATCTGGTGCGCGCCGCGGAGCGCGCGTACGAGAAGGCTCTCGCGGAGGCGAGCGTGAGCCGGAGCGACGTCGGCTACGTGATCGGCACCGGGTACGGCCGTTTCAAAGTGGCGTTCGGCGACGACCAGGTCACGGAGATCTCCTGCCACGCGAAAGGGGCGTGGGCCCTCTACCCGAGCACGCGGACCGTCATCGACATCGGCGGCCAGGACACGAAGGCGATCAAGGTGAGCGACCGGGGCGAGGTGCTGGACTTCGCGATGAACGACAAGTGCGCCGCCGGGAGCGGCCGGTTCCTCACGAACTCGGCTGAGGCGCTCGGCATGGAGGTGAGCGCCATCGGCGAGAAGTCGCTCGAGGCACGTAACCCCGTCCGGCTTTCCACGGTGTGCACGATCTTCGTCGAGACCGACATCCTCTCGTACCTGGCCTCGGGCAAGAAGGTCGAGGACATCCTCGCCGGAGTGCACGGCGCCATCGGCTCGCGCACGGTCGCGCTGGTGCGTCGGGTGGGTGCCGAGTCCGAGGTCACGTTCACCGGCGGCGTCGCTCGCAACGTCGGCATGATCCGCTCCATCGAGGAGAAGCTCGACATCCGGGTCAACGTGAGCGCCGACGCGCACTACACCGGCGCGCTCGGGGCAGCCATCTTCGCCATCGAGCGGATGCATGCGGGCGCGGAGGTGATGGCATGACGGCATCACTCGTCGCCGGCATCGACATGGGCTCACGCACCGCGAAGGCAGTCCTGCTCGATCGGGATGGCGCCATGCTGGGGTTCGGCATCGCCCGCATGCGGCCGGACTTCGACGGCCTCGCGCGCGACGCGCTCGACCAGGCGATCGCAGCCGCCCGAGCCGCGCCGGAAGATGTCGCGTACATCGCGACCACGGGGATGGGTCGGTACAACGTTCCGTTCCGCGACATCCAGATCACGGACATCACGGCGGTCGCGAAGGGCGCCGTGCACCTCTTCCCGGGCACGCGGTCGATCCTCGACATCGGCGCGCAGAGCACGCGCGCCATGCGCGTCCTCGAGGGTGGGCGCGTGAAGGACTTCCGGACCAACGACAAGTGCGCCGCCGGCGCCGGCGGCTTCGCCGAGCGCGCCGCGCGCTATCTCGAGATCGCGCTCGACGACCTCGGGCCGCTCTCGCTGAAGGCGGACAGCGGGCAGGTCATCTCGTCGGTCTGCGCGGTGTTCGCGGAGTCGGAGATCATCAACCTGGTCACGGCGGGGCAGAGTGTCGAGAACATCGTGCGCGGCATCCACGACTCGCTCGCTCAGCGCGGCTTCCAGCTCCTGAAGCGGGTCGGCGTCGAGGCGGAGATCACATTCGCGGGAGGGATGGCCCTCCAGAGCGGCATGGTCAACGCGCTCGAGATCGCGGTCGGGCAGAAGGTGAACGTGGCCGAGCGTCCGGAGCTCATCGCGGCGCTCGGAGCGTCTCTCCTCGCGCGCCAGCGCCTCGAGCGGCAGCAGGAAGGACAGGCAGCGGCATGAGTGAGATCAGCGGACGCGCTCCTTCGGACTTCGGCTTCGAGGACATTCGGTACGAGAAGAAGGACTGGATAGCGACGGTCACCATCTCGCGTCCCGAGGCCTACAACTCGTACACCACCCGGACGCTGCGCGAGCTCACCGAAGCCTTCACCGACGCGGGACGTGACGACGCCGTCGCCGTGATCGTCCTCACCGGCGCGGGCAGCGCCGCGTTCTGCACCGGCGGCGACGTCAAGGAGTACGCGCGCGACTACACGCGCCGGCCGCGTGACTACTGGAAGTACATGGGCCACTTCGTCGGCGCGGTCGAGGCGCTGAAGAACGTCGGGAAGCCGTCGATCGCGCGCATCAACGGCATGGCGGTCGGCGGCGGCAACGAGCTCAACCTCGCCTGCGATCTGGGAGTCGCCGCCGACACGGCGCGGTTTCGGCAGGTCGGCGTCCAGGTCGGCAGCGTTGCGGCGGGGGGCGCGACGCAGTGGCTGCCCATCGTCATCGGCGACCGGCGCGCGCGCCAGATGCTCATGACCTGCGACTGGGTCGACGCGAAGACCGCGCTCGACTGGGGCCTCGTGAACGAGGTCGTACCGGCGTCCGAGCTCGACGGGGCCGTCGCGCGGCTCGCGGGCAAGCTCCTCGACACGTTCCCGGAGTGCATGCGCTACACGAAGCAGCAGACCAACTTCTGGAAGGACCTTTCGTGGAGCATGACGATCGGGCACGCGCGCGACTGGCTCGCGCTCCACTTCGCGTCGCTCGAGCCGTACGAAGGCATGACCGCCTTCGCCGAAAAGCGCCGCGCGGATCGCGTCGGCGTGCGGGCGCGGGCACGGGACGGCGGATCGAGCGAAACGCTCTGGGGCCCGAACGCGCGCACCTGCTCCTCGTGTGGTGCCAAGGGGCTGCCCGATAGCTTCGCCTTCTGCGGCGTCTGTGGCGGTCACCTCGTGGCGGGGCCGGATGAGCTTGTCGCGGCGCGTTGACGCCGGCGATCTCGCCGGTCGCGTCGCGCTCGTCACCGGCGGGTCGCGTGGGATCGGCCGCGCGATCGCGATCGACCTCGCCCGCTCCGGCGCCGAGATCGTGTTCACCTTCCGGTCTGACAGTGTCGGCGCCGCGCAGACGATGCGGGCCGTCGAGGCGAACGGTCGCTGTGCGATCGCGCTTCGCGCGGACGGCACCGAACGCGCCGCGGCCGGACGCGCGGTCATGGACACCGTCGCGCGCTTCGGGCGCCTCGACATCCTGGTGAATAACGCCGGCATCAATCGCGACGCTGTCGTGTGGAAGATGGACGACGACGCCTGGGATGAGGTCATCGACGCGGACCTTGGCGCGGCCTTCCGCTTCACGCGCGCCGCGGTGCCCGCGATGCGCGAGGCGGGTGGCGGCCGCATCGTCAACATCGCCTCGATCAACGGATTGCGAGGCAAGTTCGGGCAGTCGAACTACGCGGCCGCGAAGGGCGGGCTCATCGCGTTCACGAAGTCCATCGCCCGCGAGCTCGCGGCGTTCGGGATCACCGCGAACGCGGTCGCGCCGGGCATCATCGAGACCGAGATGGTCGCCGCGATGCCGGAGCAATCGCGTGCCCTGTCGATCGCCGAGACGGTCGTCGGCCGTCTCGGCCAGCCCGAGGACGTCGCGGCCGCCGTCACGTTCCTCGCGTCGGATCGCGCGCGCCACATCACCGGCATCGTGCTGCAGGTCGACGGAGGTCAGCGGCTCTGAGCCTCCGCGGGCCGCGGGCGCCTATGCGCGCGCTCGCGGCCGCAACCGCGCTGGCGCTGGTCACGGCGTGCGTCACGGGTCCGGAGGTCGCTTGGCCGCCGGCGCCGGCTGGGCTCGGTGACCTCGCCGGCGAGATCGTCTACGTCGGCTACGACGACGAGCTCTGGATCGCGCGACCCGACGGCAGCGAGCGCCGGCGGCTCACGACCGACGGCGATCTCGGACCGTACCGCGCGCCACGCTGGTCGCCCGACGGGCGTTTCGTGGCGGCGATCCGGCTCCCGCCGCCCGCCGACCTCTCGCGGTTCGTGCTCATCGATGCGGGCAGCGGGAGCACGCGCGTGCTCTCCCGGCTCGTGGTGAGCAGCTTCAGCTGGTCGCGCGACGGGAGGCGCCTCGCGGTCGCGGTCGGCGACCACATGCAGTCGCTGATCCAGATCGTCGATCTGGCGTCGGGGGAGTGGCGCGGCGTCGCGCCGGGCAGCTCTCCGGCGTGGTCGCCGGTGGACGACCGCATCGCCTTCGAGACGCACGACGGGCGCATCGCGGTCGCCGCGCCCGACGGCGCCGTGCGCACGCTCGCGACGCCGGAGGAGATCGCGAAGGTCACGAAGAGCGCGGCGGGAATCGGCGCGCTCTATCGCCCGACCTGGTCGCATGATGGCTCGCGCGTCGGCTTCGTCGCCGTCGAGAGCGGCGCGCCCGCCGACGCGCCTCAGTTCACGATCGTCGGCGCGGCGCGAGGCGGTGACTTCCGCTCCTGGCCGATCGGCGCGACCGGCCACCTCCACGACTTCCCGCAGCCGGTCTGGTCGCCCACGCGCGACGTGTTCGCCGCCACCGACGTCTTCCACGTTCCGCACGTACACCACCTGTGGCTCGGTCGTCCGTCCATCGCGCCGCTGCGGCTGCTCGACGAGGCGGGGCCGCACTTCCTCAACGTCGCGTGGTCGCCGGACGGTGGCGTCCTGCTCCTCGCGCTCGACGAGCTCCATGCCTGGAAGTTTTTCTGGGTCGATGACGGCCGTTCCATCGAGGTCGCCGAGGGCGGCATGTGGCCGGACTGGTGCTGCCGCATCGCCCCCGGGGCCGTCGCTACTCCGACTGCCGACGTGCGATGAGCGCCGCGGCCACGCGGTTCCGCGCGCGCAGCTTGAAGAGCACGTTCGTCACGTGGAACTTGACGGTCTTCTCGGACACGCCCAGCCGCTCCGCGATCTCGCGGTTCGTCTCGCTCCGCGCGACGCCCTCGAGCACCTCGCGCTCGCGCGCCGTGAGCTCCTGCTGGGCCGGCTTGCGGCCTGCCTCGCGGAGCAGGTGCCCAGCGAGCTGCGGGCTCACGTACGTCTCGCCGCGCAGCACCGCCGCGAGCGCGCGGGAGAACTCGTCCGACGCGATGCCCTTGAGGATGTAGGCGCTCGCGCCCGCGCGGAGCGCCTGAACGAGCGCGGCGTCGTCCTCGTTCGCGGTGAGCACGACGATGCGCGACATCGGGGAGTCCCGACGCAGCTCCGGAATGAGATCCAGGCCGCTGCGGTCGGGGAGGCTGAGGTCGAGGAGGATGACGTCGGTCCGAAGCGCGCGGTTGAGGCGGAGCGCGTCGGCTGCGCTGGCCGCTTCGCCCGCGACGGAAAACTCGTCGGAGCCGCGGAGGTACTCCACGACGCCGAGGCGGAAGAATTCGTGGTCGTCGACGACCAGGACGCGCGTCGGCGCGTTCGTCACGTGAGTGGAAGCTCGATGGTCACGAGCGTCCCGCCTTCGGCGCGAGGCCCGATCGTGAAGCTCCCGCCGAGCAGGGCGGCGCGCTCGCGCATCCCGCGGAGCCCAAGGCCATCGCTCGGTGCCACGGGCAGGCCCGGTCCTGTGTCAGCGCACGTGAGGTGGAGCACGCCTTCGTCCGCCCACGCGCGCACCGCGACCGGCGCCTCGTGCGCGTGACGGTACGCATTCGAGAGCGCCTCCTCGAGCACGCGATAGACGCAGATCTTCATCGGGATGGCGACGTGCGCCGGCAGGCTGCCGATCTCACGCTCCACATCGTGGCCCGTCTTCCGCTCGTGGTCGAGGCACGCCTGCTCGATCACACCTGCGATCGGGAGCGGGGCGAGGTCGGGGAGCGCGAGGCCCCGCGCGAGAGTGCGTACCTCGCCGAGTGCGCTGTCGAGCGCGGCGCGCGCGCGCTCGAGCTCGAGCGCGCTCGGCTGGCGCTTCAGCTGGAACAGCGCGGCGGCGAGGTCCTGCGCGATGCCGTCGTGCAGCTCGCTCGCGACGCGGCGCAGCGCCGCCTCATCTGTCTCGGCCCGCGCGGCGCTCACCTGCTGGAGCCGCTTCGTGGTGTCGGAGAGACGGCGGACCGTCGCTTCGAGCTCTCGTCGCTGGTGGTCAATGGTGTTGCTGCCGGCGCGCACCATCCCCGCGAGGAGCACGTACATCGCGATCGTCGCGCCGGCGATGATCGCCCACGTCGAGAGGCGTGCCGTGCGGAGCTCGGCGTCGAGGAGGTCGGTGTACTGGTAGAACTCCGCAACCGCGACGACGTCGCCGTTCGTCCCGCGGAGCGGGATGTACGTCTCGATGAGCGATGACGCGAGCTCGCGCTCGAACGTGTTCTCATCCTTGCTGAGGTCGCTCACGCCCGAGATGACCGTGCCGGCCACGGCGCGCGTGAGCTCGTCCGATTCCAATTTCGCGCCGACCAGCTCGCCGCGGCTCGCGTACACGATCTCGCCGTCGGGACGCCAGACCTTCACGGCGGCGACGCGGCGGTCCATCGCCCGCGCGATCGTCCGACCGAGATCGACCCGCTGAGTCTCGGTGAGCCGCCCTGTCGCGAGCGCGGCGAGGTGCGGCTCGAGGAGCGCCTCGACGTAGAGCGCGGAGTCGGCGGCAGCCCGCCGCAGGACGCTCGTCTCGATCTCCTGGGTGATCCAGGTCCCGAGCAGGAACGCGCCGGCCATGAGGACGATCGCGCTCGCGACGGCGAACCGCCGCGACAGCGACCAGTCGCTCAGCGCCGAGGGCACGCGCATCGTCCTATTCGACCGTCGTTCGGTCTGTAGGGACAGGGCCGTACAGCCCTATGGGCAGGGACATCGGACCTTGGTCGAGGAGACCTCGACCCTCGTCCAACTCGACCTTGGTCCAGGAGACCTCGACCCTCGACTGGTGTCGAAGTGCCCGCGCGCCGCCGCGAACCGCATACGCGAATGGGCGTAGCGGCTCTCTCGCCTCACCCGTTCGGGGCATACGGTCCGTTTCACCAGATACGCGCGGGAAAACCGCCAGGAGGGGTCCAATGTCGAGTCGATCGGGTGTGGGCCGCGCTGCGGCCGTGCTCATGAGCGCCCTGTTCGCGATCACGTTAGGCATCTCGGGAACGGCGCGAGCCGCCACCTTCACGGTCGTCGTCGGCCAGACGAACGGTGGCACGACGAACGGCGTCGACCAGTTCAACCCGGCGAGCGTGAGCTTGACCGCTGGCGACGCGGTCACCTGGAACAGCGCGCCGGACGGGCGCCAGCACAACGTGACGTCCTACGCCGAAACGACCCCGGGCACTCCCGACTGGGAGTCCCCAACGCTCCGCAGCAGCGGCACGCCGACGTTCAGCCGCGCCTTCGCGGCGTCAGGGACCTACACCTATTACTGCTCACTCCACGCGAACCGAAGCGATTCGTCGACGGCGAACATCGACGCGAGCATCGCGGCCGGCAGGATGGTCGGAAAGATCATCGCCGCCGCGGCGGCCGTTGACACGACCGGGCCAAGCGCGAGCACGCTCGGCGTGGCTCCGAATCCGACGGGCGGTGCCGCGAGTGCGACGCTCACCGCGACGATCACCGACTCGGGAACGCCGAACAGCAACATCGCCGCAGCGGAGCTCTCCATCGGAGCGGCGGCCGCGGCGGCAGGCGCCGGCACCGCGATGACCGCGACCGACGGAGCCTTCAACGCGAGCGCCGAGGCGGTCACCGGGACGGTCAACGTGTCTTCGTACGCGGCCGGGACGACGATCACGCTGTGGGTCCGGGGCAGGGACGCCGCGGGCAACTGGGGTGGTGCCGCGTCGACGACGCTCTCGGTCACCGCGACGCCGGCCGGTTCGGTCGCGGCCACGGTGACGATCGCCGGGGGCGGCCTCACGAACACGACCCCGGGCTCGATCCCGTTCGGAGCCGTGAGCCTCACGGGAGCCGACGCGCTCCTCAACGCGTCCGTCGGCGCCTTCCGCGCGACAGACGCGCGCGGCACCGGAGCCGGATGGAACATCACGGTCACTTCGACCGACTTCACCTCGACGACGGGCGGCATCGCCGTCGCGAACTTCAAGATCCGTCTGCCGCAGGCGAGCATCCTCACGATCTCGGGCAACACGGCGCCGGTATCCGCGGTCACCTCGTACCAGCCGCTCGGGACGACGGCGCTGAAGATCTGCTCCGCCGGCGCCGGCCAGGGCCTGGGGACGTACGACTACACGCCCGACTTCCAGCTCGCCGTCCCCGCGCAGACGCTCGCCGGCACGTACCAGGCCGTCGTCACGGTCTCGATCAACAGCGGTCCATAGGTCAGAAGAGGGAGAGAGAGGCACCGCGATGCGTGCGCGAACGATCCTCATGGCAAGCGGCCTCGCGATGGCGCTCGCGCTCGGTGCGAGCTTCCCAGCCTCAGCGCAGGCGGGTCGGTTCAGCATCCGTCCGGCCACGGACGCACGCGGTGCCTCCTTCTTCTCATACGCCCTCGCGCCGGGCGCGACCGTCTCCGACGCTGCGATCGTCTCGAACGACGGGACCGAGCCGATCACGCTCCTCGTGTACCCGGCCGACGGGGTCACCGCCACGAACGGCGGGACCGCCTTCGGCGCGAACGGACAGCACCGCGATGGCACGCACGCGTGGGTCGGGCTCAACGTTGCGCGTCTCTCGATCCCCGCCGGCGGGAAGAGCGTCGTCGCGTTCACCATCCACGTCCCGACCGACGCGATGCCCGGCGACCACATCGCCGGCATCGTCGCCGAGGCGCCTCCCGTTGCGTCAACGAACACCGCGATCGCGGCGGCGGTCGTGCAGCGCGCCGGCGTCGCGGTCGTCATCCGCACGCCCGGCACGGCCGCGGAGAAGCTCGTGGTCGGCGACGTCTGCCTCAACCAGGAGACGGGCTCCAACTACTTTCAGCTCGTCGCAGCGAACCAGGGACAGCTCCTTACGAAAGGGACCGGCACGTTCACGCTCCAGGCCCAGGCGGGCGCCGTCCTCTTCGAGCGGCCGTTCGAGCTCGGCACGGTCCTGCCGGGCGACGCGACGTTCCTCCGCCTCGACCTGCCGGTCGACGCCGGACCCGGCCGCTACACCGCGTCGTTCTCTCTGAAACAGAGCGACGGCCGCGTCGTCTCGCTCGCCACGCCGATCGTCGTCGGCACGGCGAAGGCGAACGGCTGCCGCAAGGTCGACGTGGACCCCGCGCCGCTCGCTCCGCGCCCACAGAGCGCGCAGCAGCCCGCTGCCCCGTCGCCCACCGGCCCGAGCGACGGCGTGCCGCCGATCGCGGTCGCCGGGATCGCCCTTCTCGTAGCCGTGCTCGCCGGGGCCGCGGTGTCTTACGTGCGCCGATGATCCGCCGGCTCCTCGTCACCGTCACCGTCACCGCCACCGTCGCGGTCATGATGTCGCCGCATGCGGTCGCCGTGATGGCCGTCGCGGCGGCCGAGCCGGTCACGGAGCGTGCGCCGGTCGCGCAGCGCGTACACCACCACACGCCGGGGATGGTGATGGGCGTGAGCGGCGCGCCCGTCGCGATCGACATGCTCGACAACTCGTTCGGTCCCGCGGCCGTTACGGTCGTGCCCGGCACGACGGTGACGTGGACGAATCGCGGCGCCCGCTTCCACACGATCACCGCGAGCTCGCCACCCGGCGCCTTCGACTCGGGCTACGTTGCCCCCGCTGCCAGCTGGTCGTTCACGTTCGCGTCCGCCGGCACGTTCGTGTACCACTGCGAGATCCACACGGGCATGGCGGGGACGATCACCGTCGTCTCCGCGACGGCGACGCCGGCTCCCGTCGGACCCGCGGTCGACATCCAGGACAACGTCTTCTCACCCGCGTCTCTCAGCGTCGCGCCGGGGACGACCGTGACGTGGACGAACCGCGGCGCGGTACCGCACGCGGTGAGAGCGGAGGGCCTCCTCGGCTCGGGACGGCTCGCGCCGGGCGAGTTGTTCTCGTTCACGTTCACGACCGCGGGCGTGTACGCGTACGTGTGCGACATCCACGCCGGCATGGCGGGCACGGTCACGGTCGGGGCCGCCACGACCCCTGTGCCGACGCCAACGCCGACGCCAACGCCACCGCCTGCGGGCGGGGCGAACGTCGACGTCACCGACGACACGTTCACGCCGGCAACGCTCACCATCGCGCCCGGGACGACGGTCACGTGGACGAACCGCGGATCCCGCCGGCACACGGTGACCCGGACCGGTCAGTTCGACTCGGGCCTTCTCAGCGCGGGACAGACGTTCAGCTTCACCTTCACGACGGCGGGAACGTACGCATACGTCTGCGATCTTCACGCGCCCGCGATGGCCGGCACGATCGTCGTGACCGGAACGCCGCCCGCCGCGACGCCAACGCCCACGCCAACGCCGACCCCAGCGGCGACGCCGCCGCCCGCGGGGGCCGTCGCCGTCACGGTCGGTGACAACGTCTTCTCGCCCTCCGCGATTACCGTCACGCCCGGGACGACGGTCGTCTGGACGAACCGGGGCGTCCGCCCGCACACCGTGACAGGCGTCGGTCCGGGGTCGGGCCTCCTTGCGTCCGGACAGAGCTACTCGGTCCGCTTTGATACGGTCGGCGGCTTCCTCTACGTCTGCGACCTCCACGGCGGGATGACCGGGACCGTCGTCGTCGGTGCCGCGGGCGCGCCCGCGCCACCACCGCCGCCTCCTCCATCAACCCCCGCGCCACCTCCCGTGCCAAGCGGCGCGACGAGGATCACCGTCGTCGACGACGAGTTCCAGCCCGCGACGATCACGGTCACGGCGGGGACGACCGTCACCTGGGCGAGCCAGGGACGCGCACCGCACACGATCACCGCGAAGGACGGTTCGTTCGACGCGACGATCGCGAGGGGCTCGACGTTCACGCACGTCTTCCATCGGCCGGGCACGTACCCGTACCGCTGCGACTTCCACCCCAGCATGACGGGGACCGTCGTTGTCAGTGGCGCGGCGAGCACGTCGCCGTCACCGTCGCTGTCGCCCACGCCCACACCGACGCTCGCCCCGACCCCCGCGCCGCCGCCACCTCCAGGCGCGATCACGGTCTCGATGGGCGACAGCGTGTTCGAGCCGCGCGTGGCGAGCGTGCGCACCGGAACCACGGTCGTCTGGAGGAACAACGGGACCCTGCGGCACACGGTCACTTCATCGGACGGGCTCTTCGACTCGGACCTGCTCCGGTCGGGCGAGACGTTCTCGATCACCTTCACGCGCCCCGGTACGTTCGCCTATGTCTGCGCGATCCATCCCGGGATGGGCGGCGTCGTCGAGGTCACGGGCGCGGCGACCGGCGGCGCGCTCACGACGAGCACCACTGCATCACCGACTCCGTCGCCGATCCCGTCGTCGACGGTGAGCGCGACGCCGACTCCACCGCCCGCCGCGGCGCCGCCGGTGAGCATCGCGGCCGGCGACAACTTCTTCGACCCGAAGGATCTCGAGGTCGCCATCGGGACCACCGTCACGTGGACGAACCGGGGCGTCTTGAAGCACACGGTGACGTTCGCGGACGGAGCGACGTCCGAGATCCTGGCGACGGGCCAGACCTACAGCCGGACCTTCACCGCCGCCGGGACGCACCCGTACCTCTGCGCGCTCCATCCGGAGATGAAGGGGACGATCAGCGTGGCCGTGCCGTTGTCGCCAACGCTGGCCCTCGGCGGCACCGCCACGGCGACGCCGTCGCCGCGGGGGAGCACCACCCCGGACGGCGTGCCGGCGAGCGACTTCGGGGCGGGGGCGCTCCGTGGTGACTGGCCGATCGGGATGCTGCTCGGCGCGGTCCTCGCGCTCATGGGGTTCATCGGGATCGCGGGTCCCCTCGCGCTCGTGTTCCTGCAGGACGCACGGCGACCGCCGATGAAGACGTGAGGCACGCGTCCGGGCCAAGGGCAGCGCGCGGTCCGGGATGTCTCGCGCGGTGAGGCCGGCTTTAGCACCATGAGCGCGAGGATCGCCAGCACCATCACCGTTGTGGCCAGGCCAAGCACGTGCGCCTGTGCGCGACGTCGCACGTACTCTGGATCCGTGACGCCGCCCCGCTCCAAAGCGGCGAGCTCGCGGCGCACCACCGGGCCGAAAGCGAAGTAGCCGAGGATCGCCGCGGCCACGTAGATCGCGATCGCCGCCGCGAGCCACGGCGTCGTGAGCGGGATCCCCGTCACGAGCACCAGCGCGATGCCGGTCACGAAGAGCAGGGCATAGGCCGGATTCACCACGCGGCGATCGATCGCGCGGATGCCGTGGATCGTGTACGCGAGATGCTCGGGCTCGCGTTCGCCGAGCCGCAGCCAGAGCGCGTAGGTGAGGTTCCCGCCGATCGCCACGATGGCCAGGAGGACGTGCGCGAACTTCAGGAGCGCGAAGAGCGACACGGCGCCACTCTACGGGCGGACGGGGAGCGGACACGGATGTCCTATGGCCATTGGTCCCTCTCGGAGGTGCCGAAGGACTCCACCGCCGTCAGACGACCCAGGTCCGCGAAGCACGGCGCGACAACTCGGCAGAGGACGGGTCGTAAGCCTCTACCGCCGCACGTGACCGACGGTCAGTCTGTCAGCCACATGAGAATGTCACGGGCGACGACGAGTACCGACGATGCAGCCGGCGCGCGCGGCGAGCCCGTGGCGGCGCGCGACGCGCGCGGTCGCCTCATCGGTCGCTTCAATCGCATCGGGATCCAGGCCCGCATCATGCTCTACGTCACCGTGGGCCTCGCCGCGATGTTCGGCGGCTTCGCCTACCTCGGATTCCGCGCGGTCGGTGAAGCGACGGAGCTCGTCTATCAGGAGCGGCTCGGCACCGCGTACACGACCGCGAGCATCATCGAACGGGACTTCCTCCACCTCGCTCGCGACACCGACGAGGTGTTCGCGAGCATGGACACGCGCGCCGCGCAGCTGCTGCGGCCGACGACGGCGCGGCTGCTGAGGCATCTCGCGGACACCGATCCGTTCCCCTTCTTCCGCGTCGCCGGCGTGTGGATCCTGACGGACGCGGGGACGACGAACGCCGCGGCCGGCGAGCCCGCGATCGGCTCGCGGGAGCAGATCGGCAGGATCCTTGCGGCCGCGACGGAGATGGGTGACTCGCGCCACTTCGTCATCCCCGCGGTCGGTACGACCTCCACCGGCGTCCCCTTCGGGACGGTCGTCATCCGGCTCGCGCAGGCCGAGGGCTCACCGCCCGCGCTCGTCGCGGTGCACACGGTCTCGGTGAACAGCTCCGCCGACTATGAGCCGACGACGTACTGGCGCATGGCGTCGAGCACGGCTTCGAGCACAGCTTCGAGCGCGGCCCAACGCGACACATCGGAGTTCGGCTATCACCTAGAGATCCTCGACCCCGACGGGCTCGCCGTCCTGGGAGTGGGCGCCGACGAGCGGCCGGGCGAGGTGAGCAGGCATCTGCCGGCGGTCGAGGGGATCATGGCGCGGCGCGAAGCCGCGGTCATCGTGCACGATCCATCTCCGGGGCAGGGGCTCTCGGCCCATGCGATGGCGGTCGTTCCGCTCGGCTCCTCCCGCTTCTACCTGATCCTCGAGCAGCCGACGGACGTCGCGCTGTCGCTGCCGATGAACCTGGGCCGCTCCGTCGGCCTGGCGGCGGTGCTCGGCTTCTTCGCGGCCCTCGTCGTCGCGTGGATCACGACGCGCCACGTCACGGGACCGACGGAGCAGCTCACCGTCGCGGCCCAGCGGATGGCGCGCGGCGACCTGGAGAGCCCGATCAGGGTACGGGCGCAGGACGAGGTCGGCCGGCTCGCCGAGAACCTCGACGCGATGCGGCGCCAGCTGCGCGACGCGTACCAGCAGGTCAGTGACGCGAACGAGCGGCTCGAGCTCCAGGTCGCCGAACGGACCGCCCGCCTCACGGACCTTCTCGGAAAGGTCATCTCGGCGCAGGAGGAGGAGCGGCGCAGGCTCGCGCGCGAGCTGCATGACGAGACGGCGCAGACGATCGGCGCGCTGTCGATCGCCCTCGACCGCGCGCGTCACGGGCTCGGGGACGCCCCGCCGGACGCGGTCGGCCAGATACAGGAGGCGCAGGGCATCGTGAAGCGGCTGCTCGAAGAGACGCGTCGCCTCATCCTCGACCTCCGTCCGATGGCGCTCGAAGACCTCGGTCTCGTTCCCGCGATCCGCTGGTACGCCGAGAGCCACCTCCAGGACGAAGGCGTGACGACGACGATCGAGCTGGAGCGTCCAGCGGTGCGGCTCGCGCCGCACCTCGAGGTCGCGCTCTTCCGCATCGCGCAGGAGGCGATCAACAACATCGCGAAGCACGCCGAGGCGGAGCGGGCGACCATCCGTCTCGATTTCTCGGACACTGCCGTGCGCATCGCCGTCTCCGACGATGGCCGAGGCTTCGACGTCGATCAGGCCCTCGCCTCCACAGGGAGCAGCGTCGGGCTGATGGGGCTGCAGGAGCGCACCCGTCTCCTGAACGGGCGCATGGACATCCGCTCGGAGATCGGGCGCGGCACGCAGCTCACGGTGGAGGTCCCCATCTCGGTCGGCGGAGCGGACGGGGTCTAGTGGGGAAGATCCGGATCCTCGTGGTCGACGACCACACCGTCATCCGGCGCGGGATCGTCGGCCTGCTCAACGCCCAGCCCGACATGGAGGTCATCGACGAAGCGGGAAACGGGCGAGAGGCGGTCGCGAAGACCGAAGCGACGTCCCCGGACGTCGTGCTGCTCGACGTCGCGATGCCCGAGCTCAACGGCCTCGGCGCGACGCGCACGATCAAAGGTCAGTGGCCGAACGTGCAGGTGCTCATCCTCACGATGCACGACCGGGAGGACTATCTCTTCGAGGCACTGCGCGCCGGTGCCTCAGGCTACGTCCTGAAAGGCGCTGACACCGAGGACCTGCTCACCGCCGTGCGGTCCGTGGCGCGCGGCGGGGTCTATCTCTATCCCCAGGTCGCCAGGGGCCTCGTCAGCGATTACCTGCGGCGCGTCCAGAGTGGCGAGGATGTCGCGAGCTTTGACGGCCTCACCGACCGGGAGCGGGAGATCCTGCAGCTCATCGCCGAAGGCAAGACCGCGGCGCAGATCGCCGAGGACCTGCACATCAGTCCCCATACGGTGCAATCGCACCGCGACAACATCATGACCAAGCTCGATCTCCACAATCGCGCCGCGCTCATCCGCTACGCCATCCGAAGAGGCCTCGTGGAATAGGGCGTTCTACCCCCGCGGAATCCCCAGAACACCCGATGCCCAACGATGCGGGCATGGAGCAGGCTCGCACGCGGGGGTCCACCCCCAGATGCGCGCATAGATAGAAGGTGGCTTCCATGCAGAGCTCCATCCGAGCGCGAGCCCTGATCTTCCTCACGGGCGGGGCGGTCCTCGTCTCCGCCTGCGGGTCCGCACCCGCGGCCAACGCGCCGACAGCGGCGGCGACAGCGCCTCCGACCGCCGCACCGACAGCGCCGCCGACCGCCGCGCCGACAGTTGCGCCGACCCCGGCAAAGGGCCAGGTCATCGCCCACAAGGCAGGCGCCGCCCACAAGCTCCAGCCCAAGCGCCTCGAGGCGGTCGTCGAGATCGACATGGGTGACCACTACTTCGCGAACGTGGAAGGCCAGAAGAACCCGACCTTCACGCTCCCGACCGGCAAGACCATCGGCATCCACATCCACAACGAAGGCACGGTGGTGCACGAGATCGTCATCGGCCGGAAGCTGAAGCCGGGCGGCGACTACGAGCAGACCCTCACCCAGCTCGTCGAGTCGGACGTCTTCTTCTACTACGGCGAGGTGAAGGCCGAGGTCGGCGGCGCGATGTACGGGGAGATCGAGATGGACGAGGGCCTCCGGGACGCCTGGATCAGGATCAACGTCCCGGCGAACCTCAAGGGTGAGTGGGAGCTCGGCTGCTTCACTCCCGAGCACTACGAGAAGGGCATGCACACGAAGCTCATCTTCCAGTAGCCGTGCGCGACGGCATGCGGTCCTCGCGCAGAAGCTTTCTGGCTCGGCTCGGCATCGGCGCGGGGGCGACGGCTGCGGCCGCCGCCCTGGCGCCGATCCGCTTCGACGCCGCGGCGGCTCCCGCGGCCGACGCGAGCCGGCGGCTGCGCCGTTGGGCGATGGTCATCGATCTGCGTCGCTGCGACGGCTGCCAATCGGTCGGCAAGCCACCGCAGTGCACGGCGGCGTGCATCCAGGGTCATTTCGCCCCGGAGCCGATGGAGTGGATCCAGGTGTACGAGGCGCCGCTCGGGGAGAAGGGCACGCAGTTCATCCCCACACCGTGCCAGCAGTGCCAGAACCCGCCGTGCGTGAACGTCTGCCCGGTGGCAGCGACGTTCGCGACCCCCGAGGGCACGGTCCTCATCGACCAGCAGCGCTGCATCGGCTGCCGCATCTGCATGGAGGCCTGCCCGTACGACCGCCGCTTCTTCAACTGGGGCACGGCGCCGCAGCCGCCGGAGGCGCTCTTCATGGACTACTCGCCCGAGCACCAGAGCCCGGCGATCCGCGGGACCGTGATGAAGTGCGACTTCTGCCCGGACATGGCCCGCGCCGGCCGGCTCCCCTACTGCGCGCAGGGTTGCCCGAACAACGCCATCTACTACGGCGACCTCGAAGAAGACGTCGCGACGAACGGCCGCGACGTCGTGGTCCTCTCGCGGCTCCTGGCGGAGAGCAACGCGTACCGGCTGAAAGAGGACCTCGGCACCGAGCCGCGCGTCCACTACATCCCCGGGCACGGCGAGCTCGTCGGTCGTAGGGCTAGCACGAGGGGCCGCCTGCCCACACGGTGGCCGTGGACGAAGCTCGTCAAGGGAGCGACGACATGGAAGCGGTAGCGCGGGAGCACGAGGCGCCCGGCGTCACGCCGGAGTGGCGCGTGCGCCTCGAGCGCCTTGCCCTCGCGCCGCTTGCGGGGACCGGTCGCGCGTATTGGCTCTGGCTCGGCGCGCTCCTCGCGATCATCGCCTGGGGTCTCTACGCGTACTCGATTCAGCTCGCGGACGGTCTGCTGGTGACCGGCATGCGCGACCGCATCTCGTGGGGCCTGTACATCGCCAGCTTCGTCTTCTTCATCGGCATCAGCCATGCCGGGACGCTGCTCTCGGCGATCCTGCGCGCGGCGAAGGCCCGCTGGCAGCTCTCGATCACGCGCATGGCCGAGCTCATCACCGTCGTGGCGCTCATCGTCGGCGCGCTCTTCCCGTTCATCGACATGGGCCGCCCGGATCGGATCCTTAATCTCCTGTTCTATGGGCGTTGGCAGTCGCCGCTCATGTGGGACATCCTCGCGATCAGCACCTACCTCACCGGCTCGACGCTCTATCTCCTGCTGCCGCTCATCCCGGACTTCGCCCTCGCGCGCGATCGTCTCGGCCCGACCGCCTCACGCCTGCGCCGGACGCTCTTCACCCTCGGCGCCGTCGGGTACCGCGGCACCCCGACACAGCGCCGCGCGCTCGAGCGGGCGATGACGGTGATGATGATCGTCATCATCCCGGTCGCGGTGTCGGTGCACACCGTCGTGTCGTGGATCTTCGCGATGACGCTGCGCGTCCCCTTCAACACGACGGTCTTCGGGCCGTTCTTCGTCGCCGGAGCGATCTACTCGGGCATCGCCGCGATCATCGT
>JANNHF010000234.1:0-6714 GCA_031404235.1 Chloroflexota bacterium | reverse complement strand
TCACAGAAGATCAGATATTACTATTAACAATATCTGTTTGTCAAAATGTAATAGACCATTTCAATCTTCGATCTTTCCGATTCCTGAAGATTGGAGAGATTCTTCATAAAAATCGCCGTGCTGTACTTCCTGCAGAAGTGGTGGACCACCTACCGGTAGGCACCGAGGCCCAGCGACCGCTGCCGAGGCAGGCCACGCTCGCGCTCCTCGTCGGCCGCATCACCACGATCAAGCTCGCGTACTGGACCGCACTGACCGTCTTCGAGCTCGCCCTCCCGCTCGACCCGCGGCCCCGTGACGAGCGCTTCGGCTCGTCGATAGCCTTTGCCGTGCTCGCGACATTCGTCGCGCTCCTCTGGGCGAGGCGCTCGGCGCGCGCGATCGATCCCCGCGCCGGCGGTCTGTCACGCTCCATCCCGACGATCGCGACCACCTTCGCCGCGGCGACGGTTGTGGCATCGCCGGCGAGCCTGCCGCTCCTGCTCGTCGAGCGGCAGCGCTCGATCGAGGGCTGCGCCGGACTCGTGACCTGCCATCCCGAGGCGCTATGGCTATGGGTCGCGACGCTCGCCATCGGCTTTGTCGTCATCCCGGCTATGTTCGCTGCATCACTCAGATCGAGCCGCTAAGTAGGCTGTCTACCAGCTGCGGTATGCGATCCTCCGGGCCGGTGGGAAAACGCGTCCTCGTTGTCGATGACGACGCCAGTATCCGTGAGCTGCTCTCGACTGCGCTCGAGGACGACGGCTACGAGGTCGTGCCCGCGATCAACGGTGAAGACGCGCTCTCCGTCTGCAGGCGCTGGCGACCGGACGTCATCGTGCTCGACCTGATGATGCCGGTCATGGACGGCTGGACCTTCGCCAAGCGTCTCCGCGAGACCGACGAGATCCCCATCGTGCTGCTCTCGGCCGCGACCGATCTGGTCCGTCAAGCGAAAAGCGTCGGTGCCGCCGCCGTCGTTGGAAAGCCGTTCGATCTCGATCAGCTCCTTCCCAAGGTCGCGCGGGCGGCGGAGGGTGCCTAAGCGTTCCTAGACTGGCGACCGTGAGGTCGATCCCCTGGCGTCCATTGGTCCTGCTCCTCCTCGTCCTCTCGCCCACCGCCGCGCTCGCGGCGCTGCTCGCCGATCCCGAGCGCAACACGGGGCTCTTCGTACCGGTCGAGCACTTCGTCATCACGACGAACGTTTCGGTCGTCGCGCTTCTCGTCGCGATCTTCGTGGCGCGCGCGGCACTGGGAGCGGGCCACTACCGCAGCCTTCTCGTCGCGGTCGGGTTCCTGTGTATAGCAGGGGTCTTCATGGTGCATGGGCTCTCGACGCCGGACGTCCTTCAGCGTGGCGATTAGAAGGACGACGCAGGCCTCGTCGTCGGCGTCTCGGCGCAGCTCGCGCTCTGGACCTCGGCTTTCTTCTTCGCGGTCCGCTACACGACGGCCGCGACGTTCCTGGAGCGGCACGTTCGCCCGCGGATGCTGCTCGCCGCCATCTCGGCGGTCATCGGCGTGTACGCCGTCGTCGCCATCGGCTGGCCGGCCGCGTTCGGCGGCGTCGCGCGCTGGATCCTGGTGGGCGGCGGTGCGTACGCGAGCTACGACCCGAGCGCGTACGGCCGTGCCGGATTCACGGCGCCTGATATCTACGGCGGGGCGGGCCTCGTTCCATACGTGGTGTCAGGGAGCGTCGTCCTCTTCTACGGCTTCGCCGCCTGGGCGCAGGGCCGCGACTACGTCCGCACGCGGCTGCCGATGCCGGGCGCGCTTGCGGCGTCGTACCTGCTGCTGGCGCAGGCGCAGCTTTCCCAGTTCCTCGGCCCGGTGTGGACGCTCTCGTGGTGGGAGTACCACGGGCTGATGTTCACCGCGACCGTGATCGCGCTCGGCGCGCTCTTCCTGGAGCTCGACCGGCGGCGCGGCCTCGAGCGTTTCCTGCCGCCGACCGTCGTCGAGCGCGTGATCGGCGGTGACCCGCTGCGCCTCGAGGGAGAGCGACAGACGGTGACGATCCTCTTCGCCGACCTGCGCGGCTCGACCGCGCTGGCGGAGAAGCTCGCGCCCGAGCAGGTGATCGCCGTGATGAACGCCTACCTGCGGGTGATGGCGCGGTCAGTCATCGACGCCGGCGGCATCCTCGACAAGTTCACCGGCGACGGGCTCATGGCGATCTTCGGCGCGATGGGCGACAAGGCGCACGGCGCTCCCGCGGCGGCGCGCGCCGCGCTGGCGATGCGCTCGAACATCCGGGCGCTCAACGCCCAGCGCGCGCGCGACGGCGAACCGGTCGTCCAGTTCGGGGTCGGCATGCACACCGGCGACGTCGTGCTCGGCGCGATCGGCCTGCCCGAACGCTCGGACTACACGGCGATCGGCGACGCGGTGAACACCGCGTCGCGCATGGAGACGCTCACAGAAACCAAAACCATATCGATTCGATCGTTGACGCTTCTCCGTCGTCCTTACGTCATGGCTCGTTCATAACTGTTCGATCCGGCCATGTTCATCGCTGGTTACTCAGTGGACAGGTGGCAGCGACGAGTGGATGAACTCCTCGCGGGCCTCCGGACTGAGCCTGAGGAAATCGCGCTTCAAGCGCAGAAGTTCTACGTGGTCACCCATTCCATTAGCACCTCTCCAGAAAGTCCAGTAACTAGCCATCGTCACCGGCTACCTAAGGTTTGGTCAATCGCAAATCGTCCTAGTGACAAGCGGTGAGTTTCGATCGGGAGAGTTGGAAGAGGCGAAATAGGCGTCTCAAGATTTCTCAGCCCATCTGGACCGCTAGAGCGCGTCTAGAGAGAAATCACCCTGTCTCCCGGAGCCTGCGTACTTCAACAATCGCCTCGGCGAGGGCCGTGACCTGTACGTCGATGAGCGCGTTCCGCACCGCGCCTAGGACGGTCATGACGCAGCGCTCGTTTTCGAGAGGCGCGTCCATCATCGCGATCACGTCGCTAACGCCGATGGCCAGGGACTCGTCGATCGCACGGCCGAAGAACACCTTGTAGAGGACGAGCGCGGCTTGACGCGCCGTTTCGCATCCGGCGAAGGTCTCGCCGTGAACTCTCGCCTGGATTTCCGTCTTGAACGTGACGGTCTGGGCGACCCCTCCGACCTGGGTGACCATGCCGGTTCTGATGTCGATGGCGCCGATGTAGGCGATCTTGCCGTCGCGGATGCCTAGCTCGATGAAAACGCGATCCCCATCAACGGGATTCACGTCCCGACCGACGCCCTTGATCACCCGCGCACGTACGGCCATGCCGCATAGGTTAGTCCGCCGCTCCAGGGCATCGGCAAACGAGCGGCAGGCAGAACTTAGACGCCACTCCACGTCCAGGGCGATTGGGACAGCCGAGCGCGAGCGAGCGGAGCGCGTGGTAGCTCTCGAGCGCTCGACCACATGAACGCAGCCTGTCCTGGGGAATGGCCTAAGTGGTGGAATGGTGAGATGGTGGGATGAGTGAAGTAGTGAATTGAGTGATTTGGTGATTTGGTGATTTGGTGATTTGGTGATTTGATCACTTCACTGTTTCACCAAACTCACCATTCCACCAAATGAGGTTTTTCACTAACTCAACTTCGACGATCAGCGGCGAGCACCAATGGCGAATACATCGGTCAATGCGACCAACGAAGGAGTAGTGCGTCGGAAGAACTGACAGCTGCTTCCTCGAATGTCGCGGCGTTGCGCTTGTGGCGTTGTCCAAACTCAATCTCGCCGATCGTCTTCCGAGTCGTCCAGTACTCCCCATCAAGTCGGGAGGGCGGGTTGCCACGAATATGGATCGGCGCGCTGCTCGTCCTGGCCATCTACACGCGCGACGCCTTCGGCTGGATCCATCAACACGGACTCTCCGGGTTGCGTGACACTCACAACACTGACCCCGAGCTTCCGCAAGTCCCTCAGCTGTGAGATGTATTCGCCGGAATCCCTGCCAAGTCGATCCAGCCGCCACACGACCAACTTGTCGACGCCTTTGGATCGGGCCAGTTCAACTGCTTCCCGATATTGGGGACGATCAGTCTTCAGACCTGAGAGCACGTCCCTGAACTCAGCGACGATGACTAGACCATTCGTGTCGCAGTAACTTCGGCAAGCATCAAGCTGTACGCCGAGACTCGCACCATCCTGTTGGCTCTCGGTGGAGACTCGCGTGTAGATCGCTTCTTTTCCGACGATGGGAACCCGAGCCATTGGCGCTGCCCGGGATTGAGCGGGTGTGTGGAGCGCTTTCAGTTCTGAATCGGACCGGGCGCCTGGGACATTTCTAAGTGTCGTTGCCATTCGTGCGCATCCGCTCTAAGTACGGGATGCGGCACGGTCCTCTATTTGGTGAGAATAGTCAAGACACTTACCAAGGAGTACAAGGTCGACGCGGTGTTGTCGGAGGCGACCGCTGGGCACCTCCATGGCGACGGGGTCGCACTGCGCTCGCTCGGCGAGGCCCAGGTCCGCGGCAAGTCGGACGCGATCACGATCTTCACGCTCGACTAGGACTTCGCGGTCCGGCGCGGGCGCGGCGCGGGCGCGCTGTCGAGCACGGTGAGGCCGGCCGGCGTACGGGCCAGCCATTCGCGTGTCGCCACGAGCGTGCGCACCGTCGTGATGAATTCCTGCGCCGCACGCGTGAGCCGTCGGTCGCGGCGATGCGCGAAGCCAATGGTCCGCGTGAGCTCCGGCTTCGCGATGCGCACCGCGCGCAGCGGGCCGCCGCGCTCGACGACGAGGCTGGGCACGACCGCGACGCCCACACCCGCCGCCGTCAGGCGGAGGACGCCGTCCATCTCGCCACCTTCGAGCGCGAACGTCGGCTCGAAGCCGGCACGGCGGCAGGCGGCGACCGTCGTCGCGCGCAGGTCGTAGCCGTCACGGAACATCACGAGCGGCACGCCGCGCAGCTCCGCGATCGAGACGCTGCGGCGCTTCGCGAGCGCGTGTGCCTTCGGGACCGCGAGCACCAGCTCCTCCCGAAGCAGCGGTGTCGTTTCGAGGATGTCGTCGTGCATCGGGAGGATCACGAGCGCGATGTCGAGGTTGCCGTGCTCCAGCTCGCCGACCAGGTCTCGGGAGCCCGCTTCATGCAGCACGAGCTCGATGCCCGGGTAGCTCTGGTGGTAGCGCGCGAGCGCCGGGGGGACGAGCGACGTGGAGAGACTCGGGGTCGCGCCGAGCGAGAGCCGTCCGCGGCGCATCCCGGTGAGGTCGCGTACCTCGCTCTCGGCCCCCGCCACGTCGGTGAGAACGCGACGCGCCAGGGGGAGAAGCGCTTCGCCGGCTGGCGTCAGCGAGACGTTCCCGCGCATGCGGTGGAACAGCGGCGCGCCGAGCTCGTCCTCCAGGCGACGGATCTGCTTGGACACCGAGGGCTGGGCGACCGCGAGCGCACGGGCCGCCTTCGTGAAGTGCCGGTGCTCGGCCACCGCGACGAAGTAGCGCAGCTGGTGCAGCTCCACGTCCATAGCCTACGGCTATCGTGGCGAGCGTCTTGATGTCTTTGCCACCCGCGAGATGACTCCGTACCGTGGCTAGGTGGCAACGACAGCGGACGTTAGGCAGCGGCCGCACGAGCGCCACGACCGGTGGTGGATCGAGCCGCTCTTCATCGTGCTCGTCCTCGGCGGCTTCGGCGTCTATGCCTTCGTCGTCAGCATGCAGAACGCCTACTACTTCGCCGATCCCTACCTCTCGCCCTTCTACTCACCGTGCCTCACAACGAGCTGCGTGCATCCCACCTTCGCGGTCATCGGCGATTGGTACAATCTCTCACCGGCCTTCCTCATCGTCGGCTCGCCGCTCGCGTTCCGATTCACCTGTTACTACTACCGGCGCTCGTATTACCGCGCCTTCTTCTGGTCGCCACCCTCTTGTACCGTGCCCGACGCGCGCGCGAAGTACAGCGGCGAGACGCGCTTCCCGTGGTTCCTCCAGAACCTCCACCGCTACACGCTCTACCTCGCGATCGTCATTCTCGCGATCCTGTGGTGGGACGCCATCCTCGCTTTCAGCTTCGACGGACGCTTCGGCGTCGGTGTCGGCTCGCTGGTCATGCTCGCGAACGTGCTGCTCCTGTCGGCGTACACGTTCGGCTGCCACGCCGCGCGTTATCTCGTCGGTGGCTACCTCGACTCCTTCCACGGCGCCTCGCTGCGCTTCCGCCTCTGGAGCTTCACAAACCGCCTGAATGCGCATCACTCGCGCTGGGCGTGGTTCAGCCTCTTCGGCGTCGCGCTCACCGATCTCTACATTCGGCTCGTCGCGATGGGCGTCATCACCGATCTGCGGTGGATCTCCTGATGGCGGAGTACGACACCCACGACTACGACGTGGTCGTGGTCGGCGCGGGCGGCGCCGGTCTGCGCGCCGCGATCGAGGCGAACGCGATGGGGGTGAAGACCGCCCTCGTCTGCAAGTCGCTCCTCGGGAAGGCGCACACCGTGATGGCCGAGGGCGGCATCGCGGCGGCCATGGGCAACGTGTGGAAGGAGGACAACTGGAAGGTCCACTTCCGCGACACCATGCGCGGCGGAAAGCTCCTGAACAACTGGCGCATGGCGCAGATCCACGCGCAGGTGGCGCCCGACCGCGTCCTCGAGCTGGAGGAGTGGGGCGCGCTGTTCGACCGTACGAAGGATGGCCTCATCCTGCAGCGCGACTTCGGCGGCCACCGCTACGCGCGGCTCGCGCACGTGGGCGATCGCACCGGTCTCGAGATG
>JANNHF010000233.1:0-5485 GCA_031404235.1 Chloroflexota bacterium | reverse complement strand
GGCGACGTTGACGTCTTCGCCGCCGGAACGCTCTGTCCCGACGAGCGTGCCGGCCCCGACGCGCCCTGCACCGCCGACTCCCTGTTCGACCTCGCATCACTCACGAAGCTCGCGACCACCGCGCTCGCGCTGTCGTTCGTGCGCGAAAAGCAGCTGGCGCTCGAGACGCCGTTCCGCGAGCTCGTGCCCGATTTCCGCGGCGGCCGGAAGGACGACGTCACGCTTACCGATGTGCTCACCCACACCGCCGGCCTCAAATGGTGGCTACCGCTCTGGAAAGACACTCGCTCGCTCGACGAGGCGGTGTGGCGCGCCGCGCAGGAGCCGCTCGCGCAGGATCTCGGAACGTTCACCTACAGCGACCTCGGCTACATCATGCTCACGCAGGGCCTCGCGACGATCGGCTCGCGGCCGTTCGCGGATCTGATCCGCGAGGCGGTGCTCGGCCCGGTCGAAGCGCTCACCGCGGAGTTCGGGCCACGTCCCGCCCAGCGGTGCGTCGCGACCGAGGACGACAAGGAGTGGCGCAGGCGGCGCCTCCGTGGGGAGGTCGACGACGAGAACGCCTCGGCGGTCGGCGGGATCTCCGGCCATGCGGGTCTCTTCGGCACCGCGGCCGACGTGGCGGCGCTCGCACGCGTGTTCCGCGATGGCGCGGTCATCGGCAACGATCTCGCGGCAGCGGCCCGGACGGAGCGCACCAAGCAGGGCAACGTGCGGCGCGGCCTCGGCCTCGCGCTCCGCGCGCCTGATGGACCGATGGTCGGTCGCCACTTCAGCCTCGACGCCTACGGGCACACCGGTTTCACCGGCACGTCGCTCTGGGTCGATCCGCAGCTCGACCTGACCGTCGTTCTGCTGACGAACCGCGTCTACTTCGGCCGCGGGAACGACGACGAGACATACCGCTTCCGCATCGCGGTGCACGAAGCCGTCTCGGCGCCGTTCGCATGAGAATCAGCGCGTGATCGCCGTCGGGATGATGTCCGGGACCTCCGGCGATGGAATGAACCTCGCCGCGATCGAGATCGAGCCGGGGCCATTGCCAAGGGTGCGCGTGATCGCGACCGCGGAGCGTCCCTTTCCGTCCGCGCTGCGTGACACCGTGCTGCGCGCCGGAGCCGATGTGCTTTTCGCGCTGTCCGACATCGCGCGCCTCCATGCGTCCCTCGGCGACGCGTACGCAGCCGCGGCCAGCGACTTCATCGCGAGCCTCCCACACCGGCCCGACGTCATCGCCCTGCACGGGCAAACGGTCGCGCACCTTCCCGCGGAGCACACCACGCTGCAGCTCGGCGACGCATCGCGCGTGGCGCGCGCGACCGGCGTGCCGACGGTGGACGACTTTCGGAGCGCGGACATGGCCGCCGGCGGCGAGGGTGCGCCACTGGTTCCGTTCGGCGACCACGTGCTCTTCGCGGCGCACGCACCGATCGCCGTGCTCAATCTCGGTGGCATCGCCAACCTCACGCTCATCCCGACGGCGTCGGCCGGCGACGTGATCGCGTTCGACACCGGACCCGCGAACATGCCGAGCGACGCGATCATCGCGCCGTCGGGCGAGACCTTCGACCGCGACGGACGTCGCGCGCGAGCCGGACGAGTGAACGAGCGCGCGCTCGCGGAGGCGCTGGCGCATCCGTACTGCGCGCGAGGAGCACCCAAGAGCACAGGGCGGGAGGAATTCGGAAGGCCGTTCGCGATGCGGCTTCAGGAGCGCGTCACGGCCGATGGCGGATCGCTCGACGACGCGCTCGCGACCGCACTCGCGGTGACCGTCCGCACGATCGCGGACGCGCTCGCGCGCGAGACGCCGCGCGGCATCACCTGGACCATGCTGGCCGTCGCGGGCGGCGGTGCCCGTAATGCCACGCTCGTGGAGTCACTCACGCGCGCTGTCGCGCCGCTGCGGGTCGTTACGACCGACGAGCTCGGCGTCCCGTCGCACGCGCGCGAGGCGATCGGCTTCGCGATCATGGGCGCGTACCGCATGCAGGGTCTCCCGAACGTGATCCCCAATGCGACCGGAGCGCGCCACGCGGTTTGCGGCGGCGCGGTGCACCTTCCTTGAACGACATCGTCGTCGGCATCGACGCCGGCGCGTCGAAAACGCGCGCGTTCGCGGTCGACCGAGCAGGGACGGTCGTCGGACGCGGCGCGGGCGGCGGCGGCAATCTGCTCACCTCGCCCGATCCGCAAGGCGCGATCGCCGCGGCGCTCGCGGAAGCGCTCGGCGGCCGCGCGGCCGACGCGGTCGTCCTCTCGTGCGCGGGCGGTGATCGCGAGACCGAGCGCACGCGCGGCCACGAGATCCTCACCCAACATGCGCCGCCAGGAGCGAAGCTCCTGGTGACGCACGATGCGATCGCCGCGTTGTACGCGGGGAATCCGACCGGCTGCGGGGTCGTGCTCATCGCCGGCACGGGTTCGATCGCGTACGGCCGCAACGAGGAAGGCGAAGAGGATCGGGCCGGTGGCTGGGGCTACCTCATCGGCGACGAGGGGTCGGCGGTCTGGTGCGGGCTCGAGGCGCTGCGCGCGATCTCGCACGCGGTCGACGGCCGCGGCGCGCCGACGCGCATGACAGCACTGCTCTTCCAACAGCTTGGCATCGGCCAGTTCAGCGACGTGCTGCCGCTCATCTACGGACGGCCGCATCCCGCGCCGGCGATCGGCGCCGCGACACGCGCGCTCGCGAGCGCGTCTGCGGAGGGCGACGCGATCGCGAATGCGATCCTGCAGCGAGGCGCGAATGCCCTCGCGCGCGCGGCGACGGTGGTCGCGCTCACGCTCGGCCTTCCCGCTGGACCCGTCTATCTCGCGGGCGGCGCGTTCGAGAACCTCTCGCTCCTGCAGCGCCTCGTGCAACTCGACCTTCTCGGCCTGCTTCCGCAGGCGACGGTGGAGCCGGTGCGCGAGGAGCCGGCGATGGGCGCAGCGCGTCTCGCGGCCGCCCTAGCGTGGAGCGCGAGATGAGTGAGCAGCGACTCCGCTTGCGCAGGAGCGCGAGATGACCGAGCGAAGACGGACGGAGGCGCGCAACGAGAAGGCCCGCGGGCTCGAGTCGTTCACCACGCGCCAGATCCTCGACCTGATGAACGACGAGGACGCGACCGTGCCGGCCGCGGTGCGCGCCGCGCTCCCGGCGATCGAAAAGGCGGTCGGCGCGATCGTCACCGCGATCGCGAAAGGCGGACATGTCATCTACGTCGGCGCCGGCACCAGCGGCCGTCTCGGCGTCCTCGATGCCAGCGAAGCGCCGCCGACATTCGGCGTCGATCCCGACCTGTTCCATGGGATCGTCGCCGGCGGCGATGCCGCGCTCCGCTCCTCGATCGAGGGAGCTGAAGACGATGACTCGGCCGGCCGCCATGACATCGCGGAAGTCCTGCGGCCGAACGACGTGATCGTCGGCATCTCCGCGAGCGGCCGCGCGCCCTACGTGCTTGGTGGCCTCAGGGCTGGAGCCGGTATCGCATCCGCCACGATCGGCTTCACCTGCAACGCTGATTCGCCGCTCGCGCGGGCGGCGGACATCCCGATCGTGGTCGACGTCGGTCCGGAGGTCCTCGCGGGCTCGAGCCGGCTGAAGGCCGGTACCGCCACGAAGCTCGTGCTCAACATGCTGTCCACCGCGGCGATGATCCGCTCGGGCCGTACACGCGGCGACCTGATGATCGACCTGCGTCCGACGAATGCGAAGCTGCGCGAGCGCGCGGTCCGCATGGTGCAGGACGAGACCGGCGTCAGCGAGAACGAGGCGCGGGCACGCCTCGAGGCCGCCGGCTGGAGCGTCCGCAAGGCGCTCGAGTCTTGAAGCTCATCGTCAACGCCGACGATTTCGGCTACAGCGAGCGCATCTCCGCAGGAATACTTCGAGCGCACCAGGGCGGGATCGTCACGGCGACGACGCTCATGGCGAACGCGCCACACACCGACGGCGCGGCTAAGCTGGCGCGCGCAAACCGCTCGCTCGAGGTCGGTGTTCATCTCGTCGTGACTTTCGACCGGCCGGTGGCCGACGTCGCACGCTGCCGGAGCCTGGTCGACAAGGATGGGAGATTCTTTCGGCCGAAGGAGCTGAAGGCTCGCGACATCGACCGCGACGAGGCCCTTGTCGAATACCGCGCCCAGTACGACAAGGCGCGCGAGCTCCTTGGACGGGATCCGACGCACCTCGATTCGCATCACTGGGTGCACGACCATCCCGCGCTCGAGTGGGCGATCGGCGAGCTCGCGCGGGAGACTGGCGCCGCGGCGCGCAGCCACTCGGACGAGCAGCGCGATCGGTTGCGCGCGCGCGGCGTCCGCACACCCGACCACTTCACCCGTGAGTTCCAGCACGAGGGAAAGGTGGGCATCGAGCAGCTGGTCGCGCTGCTCAGGCAGCTCGCGACGGGCAGCGGGGTCACGGAGCTCATGTGCCATCCGGGAGAGGCAGACCCCGGTCTCGAGAAGCGATCTGGGTACGCGAGGGAGCGCCCGACCGAGCTGGCGACGCTCACGGATCCGCGCGTGCGCGCCGCGCTGACCGACCTGGGCATCGCGCTCTCGACCTTCGCCGACGTATGAGGAAGGCGCTCTGGGTCGTGCGCGACCGGATCACGACGGCACATGCGATCGACGAGTTGCTCGCGGATGCGACATCGCGCGGCATCTTCGACGTGGTCGTGCAGGTGCGCGGCCGCGGCGACGCGTACTACCGGTCCGCGCTCGAGCCTCAGGCCCTCGCTCTGGCTGGCACCGACCTCGATCCGCTCGACCATCTCACCCGTTTCGGCGCGACCGTCGGCGTGCGCATCCACGCCTGGGGCAGCGTGTTCTTGGTCTGGTCCGACAAGGCGGGCGCCATGCCCAACTCGCCCGCGCACGTCGTGAATCGGCACCCTGAGTGGCTGCTGCGGCGGGGCGGCCTGAAGTACCTCGATCCCGTCGGCGGCTCCGATCGGGAGGGCATCTACGCGGATCCGGCCAGTGATCCGGCGCGGCAGCACACGCTCGCCGTTTTCGCCGACATCGTTTCGCGCTACCCGGTCGAAGGCTTTCACTACGACTACGTGCGCTACCCGCGAGTGACGTACGCGGCGGGTCCCGACGATCACGAGCACGTCACGACGCTGGTGCGCGAGGGCGCGACGCGCTTACGCCGCGCGCGGCCGGGCATCGTGATCTCCGCCGCGGTGTTTCCCGATCCCGACATCGCACGCAGTCGCGTACTTCAGCACTGGCCGGAGTGGGCAGCGGAGGGTCTCGTCGATCTCTTGTGCCCGATGGCGTACCGCCGCGACACCTCGGAGGTCGAGCGCCTCCTCTCTCTCGCGCGCGCGGCCGCGCCGGAGACCGAGATGTGGGGCGGCCTGATGGCATACGCAGGAGAGCCGCAGCTGCTGCGCGAGCAGGTCCACGCGGCGTCACGCGCGGGCTGCGAGGGAGCGATCCTTTTCGCGTACGACCCCGATTCACCGGGTGTTCTGGACGTTTTCGC
>JANNHF010000232.1:0-10860 GCA_031404235.1 Chloroflexota bacterium | reverse complement strand
CGCATCCGTCACGGCACGCGCTTCCTCCGCTTCCGCCCCGACAAGGATCCAAAGCAATGCACCTGGGACCAGGTACGCCCGCAGCCAATGAGCGGCGATCCGATCCTCGCGGAGCTGCTCCGCAGCTAGCGTTGGCCCTCGCGTCCGTCACGCAGGCCGTCGCGCCACGTCTGGAGTGCGCGACGCGCCCGCTCGCGATCGACGTTCCAACCGCGCCAATCGACCTCCCCATCGACGTTGCGCCACCGAAGCGTCGAGCGGAGCACCTCGACCACTGCTACGCGCCCCGTGGTCGGCAGGTCGTCCAGGCGCGCAACGAGATCGGGGATGGCGCCGTCGCCCAGCGACCAAAGCGTGCCGACGTCGAGCGAACGCTGCGCGTCGTCCGGCAGCCCGGTCGGGTCGATGACGCGAGCGAGATTCGCACGGGCGATGTGACCGGAGGGCCCGATGACGTTCAGGCAAAGGCCGACCGCGACAGCCGCCGCCACCAGCGGCGGAGCGACGTAGGCCATACGGGCACGCATGACGCTCCAGGCGAAGATGGCGAGCGCGATGGCAAGGAGTAGGGTCGCCGCGAACGCGTAGAGGCGAAGCTCGCTCCAGCCGTATGCGCGCTGGTAGAGATCGAGGCGGTAGTACGCCGATGCGAGGACCGCGCCGGTGAGCAGGAGCAAGGCCACCGCGGCGACCACGTAGCGCCGCCCGCGTCCGCGCACGACGAGCTCGAGACCGAGAAGCGATCCACCGACGAGCACGACGACCGCGATGAGCTCGAAGAATCCGCGACGCGCGTACGCGCTGTAGGTGATGCCAGCGGCGTCGAGCGTGTCACGCCCGCCGAAGAGATACGCGAGCTGCAGCACGACGAACGCGGCGAACAACGCGTCGATCAGGACAAGGGTCACAGTCGCGGTGTCTGCGCCGAGGACGGGGCCAGCAGAGCCGTCGGCATCGTCGCGTGGTGCGCGCGACAGGGTCCAAAGCGCGCCGGCGGCCGCCCAGGCCACGATCCCCGCCACGATCAGACGCCCCGGCGTCTCGCCGAGCAGCTCGAGGAGGCGTCTGGGGTCGATGACGCGCTCGAGCGCGCGTGCGAAG
The DNA here is from genome assembly GCA_031404235.1 of Chloroflexota bacterium. Lineage (GTDB taxonomy): Bacteria > Chloroflexota > Limnocylindria > P2-11E > P2-11E > CF-39. The sequence goes on along the minus strand of JANNHF010000232.1, from coordinate 9,759 downwards.
ACCACGTCGGCGGACGAGAACAGCAGCGCGAACACGACGACGAACGGCACCGCCAACAGCACGCCGCCCAGGGGGCCCGAGGCCCTCGCCATCCGAGGCGACAGCCGCCGCACGAGTGGCCACGTGCGCGCGGTCGCCTCGAGAGCGCCGACCACCGACCGACCGACGAGTGAAAGCGCTTCGCGGATGAGCCGCCGAAGTGCCAACGTACTGACCGGAACGCCACCGAACACGACCACCGATGCTCCGCACAGCGCGAGCGTGGCCACGATGTCAAAGAACATCAGCGTCGCGTCGGCGCGCAGCGATACGAAGGCCGCGAAGGTGAACGCCGATGCCGGGATCCACAGATCGATGCGTCGGATGGCCTTCCCGGGCGCGCGGAGGGTCCACGCGGCAACGAGGAACAGCCCGGTCGCGAGCGGGAAGTTCACGCCGAGCGCTTGCCCGTAGAACAGGTATTGGGAAGCGACGCCGAGCAGAAGAGCGAGCGCGAGCGTCACGGCGGCACGTCGTTCGAGCACGCCGGTCACTGTCCGGTCCACGCGGCGCGGCGTCATCCCGCGCGAGAGACACGTACGAGTTAGCCGTCCCACAAGTGAGACGACGGCGACACGCCGGACCGGTACTGTCGGACCGTGCGGATCCAGAACGCTCAGCGCGTCTCCGAGGCGATCCAGACGCTCAGCGCGGGCACTTCGCTCGACACCCTCGTTGATCGCCTCTACGACCTCACCGACGGGACCCTCGCGCTCGACCGCGCCACGCTCCATCGCATCGCGCGTGGCAAGACGCAGGTCGCGCGCGCGATCGACTCGCCCCAGGAGTGCATCCGCCTCTACTTCGCGCTGATGATCCTCGGCTGCGAGCGCGAGCTCCCGGTCACGTCGATCGTCGACGAGGGACATGCGGTGCTCGCGGGATTCGTTGGCGAACCGCTCGCATCGCTGATCTTCCGCGACCTCGCGGCGACGCTGCCCAAGCTCACGGACCGCAACACGCTGAGGGAATACCTAGAGGAGGGTCTGCGCGTATGGCTACCGAAGTGATCGCGGGCCGCCCGCGTGCCGAGAGCCACACCCTCCGCGCCGAGGAGGAGCGACTGCGCACGCATCTCGAGCAGCACCTGCGCGTGCGCACGCGCTTCGCGCCACTGGCCGACGTGCGCGCGCTGCTGGTGAGCCCGGATCGCGACGATCGGTCGAAGAGCCTGGTCGTGAGCTCGCAGGCGAGCGTCGCGGAACGCATCTACCTCTACGTGCACGTCGCGGCGCACATCGCGCTCGGCCATCACCTGGCGCTCGTCACGATCGTTGAAGGCGCGCCAGGTGTGATGCGCTTCTCCGACGCGTCGCGGCACCGTGAGGCGGAAGAGCTCGCGCGCGCGATCTGGTGGGGGCGGACCGACAAGGGCGGACTGCTTGGCACGCCGGCCTTCGTGCCGCGATCGGCGGTACTGCGCCGTCTACTCGCGACCGAGGCGACGCGCGGCGCCCTGCGCTCGCTCCTGATCGGGATGCGGCATGTCTACTACGACCTGCGGGTCGAACGAGCTCTCGCGGGCAGCCGACTCGCCGCGTGGCTACGCGACGCGCTGTGCGTGACCGCGGTCGTCAGCGTCGCTCCGCAGCTGTCGGATTAGGCGCTCTCGCCAGGCTCCGACTTCGGCGGTCTGCGCGACTGTCCGCGGTTCCATCCGCTTCCGCGCCCCCGTTCGCGCCACGCCTGCTGCTCCTCTTCGGTCCACTTGCGACTCGGACGCACGAGCACGCGGTCATCGACGACCGGCTCTTTCAGCTTCAGCGTCTTGAACAGCGGCCTGAGGCTCGCGCGGTGTTGCCAGATGTCCGCGGTGAGGTCTCCGACCTTCGCGACGCGCTCACGCATGGTTCGAAGCGTGAACGCCTCGGGGCGCACATCAGGGACCTCGTCCCAACGCAGCGGCGCCGAGGCACGCGCGTCGGCCATCGGGCGGATCGAGTACGCCGACGCGATGGTGCGGTCGAACGCGTTCTGCCCGTAGTCGACGAAGACCCCGGTGCGGTCCTTCACCACCCACGTCGTCGTGGCGATCTTCGGCACCCGACTCGCGACCTCGACGGCGACGGCCTTCGCGAAACGGCGCACCTCGGGAAACGGCAGCCCCGTCTCGATCGGCGTCAGGATGTGCATGCCCGATACGCCCGAGGTCTTCGGATAGCTCGGTAGGCCCAGCTCGTCGAGAACGTCCTTCACGACCATCGCGATCTCGCGCACGTGCTCCCACGGGTTCCCCTCGCTCGGATCGAGGTCGATGAGCAGGTAGTCGGGCCGAGCCACGTCGGCGACACGCGAATGCCAGGTGTGCATCTCGATGCAGCCGAGGTTGGCGATCCACACCAGACCCGCGGCGTCGGTGACCACGGGGAAGTCGGCCTCGTTCCCACTGGGATAGCTGATGTGGACCGTCTCGAGCCAGTCGGGGTGCGGCACCGGCACGCGCTTCTGGTAGAAGAAGTCGCCCTCTACGCCGTTCGGATGCCGCTTCATCTGCATCGGCCGGCGCTCGACGTGGTTCAGCGCGAACGGCGCGAGGTCGGCGTAGTACTGGATGAGGTCGCCCTTGGTCAGCCCGTGCGCGGGGAAGAACACCTTGTCGAGGTTGGTGACCGCGACCTCACGCTCGCCAACGCGCATGCGGTCATTGTGCGCGGAGCGACGCCACCACCTTCGCGATGCGCAGGGTCCGCGTCTCGGCTCGTTTGGCGCCGGTGACCGCGTCGACGTGCTCCTTGCGGTGGCTGAGCGAAAGCGCGTCGAATTCCGGCCGCAGCTTCTCCGACGCGAGCGCCTTTGCGAGATCGCTCGGCACCATGACGGTCCGGGCCGCTGGGTCCGCTTCGAGCGTCACATGGGCGCGCTTACCCGGAGCAAGCTTGGCCGCGTCGCGGATCTCCTTGCGCGCGGGGAGATAGAACTTCCCGCCGTACACGGCGATCGTGGACCGGTAGCGGACGCCGTTGAGGATCACGTTGACCGGCACGCGCTTCTTGTCGCCGAGCGCGGCGACGACGCGCGCTGGGACCTCGATGAAAAGCACGCCGCCTGGATTGGGCTGCGCGATGGTGCTGAACGAGACTGCCGCCACCTCGCGAGCCTAGGCGCGCGCGAGGGTCAGCGGACGGTGATCGTCCAGTAGACGCCAGGATCCTCGAGCCACGTCGCGCCGTCGATCACGCCGCGCACGCGCAGCACGTACAGGCCGGTGCTCAGGGGCGCGCGCACCTGGAACTGGAACCAGCCGACCTGACCGGGTCCGACGTACGCGGTGGTCGTGGTGGCGATGCGCGAGGCGGACGGCCACCCGTACTGGAGATCCCAGCGCTGGGCGTCGAGCGGATCGGCGGTGCCGAGATTCGCCTGCTGTCCGGGATTGCCGCGGTACCAGCCGCGGGATTGCCGCGGTACCAGCCGCGGTAGCCGGTGTTGCGCAGAGCCACGACCATCGTCGCGGTCTGGCCCGGCGCGAGCGTGACGTCAGGGCTCTGCGCGGCCCACGCGCCGTGATACCCGAGGTCGAACGACGCAACGGCGGTCGCGGCGTCGACGATGCCGCCGACGTCCATGACCCAGTAGTTCTGATAGCTCGAGCCGCCGCTGTATGCGCGGCCGATGCCGACCGCCCGGTAGTTCGGGTTCGTGAGGACGGCGTAATGAGCGGGGCTGTTGATCCAACCGCTCAGCACTTCGTTCGCCGACGCGTAGCCGGCCGCCATGTTCTCGCCGGTGAAGGTCTGCGGCCCCGGGTAGCCCGCATCGCTCATCCGCTGCACCGGTGCCCGGCCATCGCGCGAGATGTGCGAAAAGTAGTCATACACCGCCATGTCCGTAGCCATCCACTTCGCGGCGAAGGTGAGCGTGTCGGACACGGCCAGCCGCGCGAGCCCTCGTCCGGAGCGAAAGGAGTTCACTGCCGTCACAAGGTCGGACTCCTGTGCATCCAGGCTTGCAGCGGCACTCGGCAGAGAGGCAGGCCAGGCGATCAGGACGCAGGCGATCAGGGCCGCAGAGACGAGGATGCGCGGTGCAACGAGCGTAGACAACCCTTCCCCTCCTCGAATCCGGCCTCAACTCCGGTACTGGCAGGCTAACGGGGAGTGTGTGAATAGGACACGGTCCTGCCCCTATTTAGTACAGAAGAGGGACGGCGAACGGGGGGGTAAAGCTCGTTCGCTCGCTATCGACTCCCCCGGGCGAGTGAGGCCGCGATCCACGCGCGGTGAGCCAACGCATTTGGAGGCGCTGGCAGCCTTCGCTCCCGCCTGCAACGCGATCGAATCGCGAGAGCGACGCGAAGGCTTGTTCGTTGTCGGAGTTGAAGTTCGGAAAGAAGCTGCGGACCCGTGGCGCCGGTGATGACGCTCGCACCGCCGTCTGGGTCCTGGCCGGATTCTTCGGGCTCGGCGTCGTCATGAATGCGATCTCCAGAAGCGAGAAGGAGCGACGCACGGCTTTCGTCGCGCTCTCGCTCAGAGTTCTCTGTGTGCTCGTGGCGCTAGAACTGTGAGGTCACATCCACGATCACCCGCCTGAGCGGGTCACGGCCGCGGCCATCTTGGCAAGCTCAAGAGGCAAGCGGCAACGCGAGCACGAAGACGCTCCCCGCGCCGCTGCTCGACTCAAGCCACAACCGGCCGCGATGCTGTTCCGCGAGACGCCGACTGATGTGGAGGCCGAGACCCGTTCCGGGGACATCGCGCGCGCGCGTCGTCCGAAAGAAAGGAGCGAATAGATGACCGCGCTCGTCGTCCGGCACCCCGAAGCCCCGATCGGCCACGCGGATCAAGGCTTCGGAGCCGACAACAGTCAGCGAAACATCGATCGGCGAGCTCGGCGGGCTGTATTTGACCGCGTTGTCAAAGAGATTGCCGAGGATCTGCGCGATCCGATCGGGATCTCCCTGAATGTGCACGCCTTTCGGCGTCGTGAATCTGATTCGAGGTGTGTCCTCGTGCTCGTGCTGCCCGATCGTGATCGCGGTGGCAACGCCAAGGTCAAAGGTCACCACCTCCAGGCTGAGCGCGCCGGCGCCTACGCGGCCGTAGTCGAGCAGATACCCGATCAACCGATCCATGCGCTTGGTCTGCTCGAGGATCCTGACCAGCGCGTCGGCCGAACGTCGGGGATCCGTTTCGACGTACCGCTGGGCGAGCTGGGCCTGACCGCTGATCGACATCAGCGGTGTGCGCAGCTCGTGGACCGCTATGCCGAAGAAGTCGCCGATGGCCCAACTTGTCGACGCGAGCCCGGACACGTCCGGAAACGCGCTTAACGCCTGGGCAGTGATGCCCTTTGTGTCTCGCGGCGTTGCCGCGTTCGTCGTGCCGACGGCCGCTTTCAGCGTAGCGAGGAACTCGACCACGAGGAGCGGCTTGTCGATCACACCGGCGTAGCCTGCGGCCTTGGCTCGAGCGGTCCTCCCCGCCTTGGCCTCGGCCATCGCCGTTGGGTCCGCCGTGAACATCAGCACCGGCAGGCTTGGGTGAGCACGACGGATCGCGGCCGCGTCGGCCCACGAGCGGTCGTGACCGGCGGACCCCGGTTCACTGTCGAGGATGATGCACCGCGGCCGCCAATGAAGGATCGCAGCGGCGATCTGATTGTGATCGGCGATGGACACGTGCTCGTAGCCGGCCTCGTCGAGGAGCTTGCCCACGACCTTGCTGACGGTCGGCTCGTCCTCGACGAGCAATACCCACGGCTTCTGCGTCGCGGAGTCGATCGGTGTGGTCTCTTGTCGTGCTGTCATCACGCCTCCAGCCGTCCAACCATCACGGTCGGCCGCCCTTGACGCCATGGTCGAGGAGGCGTGCGCGCCAGGCATGACCCTTTCGTCACGTCCCGCGGCAGAGCGGAACTTTCGAGAGGGATAGCGCTGGTAGCCCGTACCGGATTCGAACCGGTGGTCTCTGCCTTGAGAGGGCAGTGTCCTGGGCCGCTAGACGAACGGGCCGAAGACTTCCATTGTACCGACATGACGTCTCGCGGCCGCAACGCGCGCTGAGCGATCTCGTCGCGCCGGGCATCCGGCGCATCCCCATCCCCCTCCCCATCCGCGGCCTGTCGATCGTCAACGCCTATCTGGTAGAAGGAGCGCACGGCTGGAGCCTTGTCGACGCTGGTCTCCACACCGCCGAAGCCGAACAAGCGCTGCGTAGCGGGCTCGCGGATGCGGGGATCGGCATCGAGGACCTGCTGCGCGTCTTCGTCACGCACCTCCATCCGGATCACATCGGCATGGCGGGGACGCTCGAGCGCGCGGGCGCCGAGGTGCTCATGCACACACCGGAGATCGCTGCCGCGAGGCGGGTCTGGTCGAAGCGACACGAGGCGATCGACGAGACCTACGAGCACTTCGCGCGCCACGGCATGCCGCGCGACGTCGATGAGGGCATGCGGGAGGCTTGGATCGCGATGGGCGAGCGCGTCGACGATCTCGAACATGTTGAAGGCGTGAACGATGGCGAGACCGTTGACCTGGGCGGGCGCACGACGCGGCTCCGGTGGACACCGGGGCACACCGATTACCACGCCGTGCTCATCGACGAGCGCGACGGGCTGCTCTTCGCAGGCGATCACGTCCTACCGCGCATCACATCGAATATCGGTCTCTACCCGACGTCGCGCGACGATCCACTCGGCGACTTCCTCGGAGCACTAGCGGGACTGCGCGGTCTACCGGTGAAGCGCGTGCTGCCGGCGCACGGTGACCCGTTCGACGATCTCGCCGGCCGCGTGGACGAACTGCTGGCGCATCACGCCGCGCGCCTGGAGGCGACGCTCGCGGCAGTCGGCACCGCCGAGCGCGATGCGTACGCGATCGCTCGAATGCTCTTTCCGGTGCTACGTTCCGCGCACGAGGAGCGCTTCGCGCTCGCCGAGACGCTCGCGCATCTGCGTCATCTCGAGCGGAACGGTCGCGTGAGCGAGATTCACGGCTCGCCAGTGCGGTGGCGAGCTGTCTAGCTCGGAGAGCGGTACTTCTCCAGCGTGCGCGGATCGTCCCAGCCGTTCGACTTGAGGTGGCGCTCGACGACCCCCGTTCCCTGTTCCGGGAATACGTTCAGGCACATCGGGTCGAGCAACAGGAAGAGCTGCGCATCGCGCGTGCGCGGCACGACGAGCGCGCCGGCGAACGAATGCGCTTCGACGATGTGCGCGAGCGGTTCCGGTCCGCCGAGCTCGCGCACGATGCGGCCGGCCTCGACCGCGTGGTTGTATCCGGGGATCCCGATGACGCCGCCGTCCTTCTCGGTGAACTCGATCACCTTCGCAGCGTCGTGGACGTACGCCGCCGCGCGGAACGTGTCGAGGTCGAGATCCTGCTTCCACAGCTCGCGGTAGATCGGGACGAGGGCCTCCGAGATGCGCACCATCGCGACGACGTGCTTGATGAGGTTGCCGTGCGTCGCCAACGGCATGGCGGGATGGAGCGGGATGCGCTCGATGTCAGTCCACGCGGGATTGCGCTCGGAGACGTAGCGCCACACGTCGGTCGAGAGCTTGCGCAGCCGCGCGTCGCCGATGTCCGTGATGGCGGGGAAGACGCGGAGGACGTCGGCTTCGGTGAGCACAGCGTTGATATTCGTTGGCAGACCGAGCCGCTGCTCACTGACGATGATGGAACAGTTGTTCTATCATCCGGCCTATGCCCAGCAAGCGAAATCAGCGTCCATACAACGTCCAGTACTACGCGGCACACCGCCAGGCTGAACGTGACCGCGTGATGAAGCGCCATGCGGCGAGTGTCGCGTTCCTTCGAGACCTGCGCTGCGTCCCATGTGCGGACTGCGGCACGATGTTCTCTCCACACATGATGGATTTCGATCATCGTGATCCAAGCAGAAAGCTCTTTGCGATCACCGGTGGTCACGCACCGCTGATGTCACGTCAGAAGCTGATTGCCGAGATCGAGAAATGCGACATTGTCTGCGCGAACTGCCACGCGTTGAGGACGTATGCCTGTCTCATGGACCGTCGACGTCGGTCTACCCCTGAGGAGTGGGCTCCGGGGAAGTCACCGCATATCGCTCAGAACCGAGCACGCTGGCGCGCCAACGCGGTGATGCTGAACGAGATCCGGGATGTTCCATGTTTGGACTGCGGAAGAAGGTTTCCGCCGTGCGTGATGCAGTTCGATCACCGTGACCCCTCGACCAAGAAGTACGAGGTCACACGGATCATCGCTCGCGCACGGCCGGTGATCCTGGCGGAGGTCGCCAAGTGCGATATCGTTTGCACGAACTGTCACCGTGATCGCACGTACGGGCGGCGCATCGCGGCATAGGTCAGGATCTCGCGCGGGTGTGTTGTAGTGGTTTGCAAACGACTTTTCCAAAGTTGGAGTGCGGGTTCGATTCCCGCCACCCGCTCAGACGGACGGCGTCGCGTTGCATGTTGTGCGTCGGGTTCAATGGATCTGCGTGTCGGATTTGCGAATTGCGTGTCGGGTTACCGATCGCCGGCTGATTTGCTGGGCTTTGCCGCACGGCGCACGGGGGGACTCATAAACAAACTGTCGCCACCGCGAAGCGGCCATCTGACCTGAAGAACCACGTATCGCCGGTTCAAGTCCGGCCCTCGGCACAGCGATCAAGTTTCGTAGCAAAGGGGGTATCCACGTGAGTACAGCCCGCGGCGCCTGGCAATTGTCGAGCGTCAGCCCTTCGCGTGGCCCAGAACCCAGACCTGCTCGCGGCCGTAGGCGGGTGGCCCGCCCCTGAAGTCGCCGTAGTCGGCAACCACCTCGAAGCCGACCATCTCGAAGAGGAGCCGCATCTCGCTCCGCAGGGACCAGCGCAGGGTGAGCTGCTCGGTGGCGGTCCGAAGCACCTCGCCAGATGCGTCGATCTCGCTGAATGTCCAGTCTTCGACGATGAGTTGGCGGGCCGGATCGGGCCTCCGCCCTGTGATCTCCCACGTGACGCGTTTTCCGGTCGTTGGATGAATTAGCGCGCCGCCTCGCGTGGTGACCTCAGCGCTCGGGACGACGCGGTCGAGCAGTGGATCGAACAGGTCGAGAACGAGCCGACCGTTCGGGCGGAGATGGGTCCGAAGTGCCGCCAGCGCCGCCCGCTGTGCGGCGGACGTGAGCATGAACTGGAAGACCCGGGAGGGCGCCACGATGAGCGCGAAGTCGCGCCCAAGATCGAGGGTCATCATGTCCGCTAGATGGAACGAGAGGCGGGCCGCCGCATCGGCGGACAACGCCTCTCGCCGCTGTTCTGCGAGACGCAGCATTGGCGCAGAGATGTCGATGCCCACGACCTCGTGACCATCCGTCGCGAGGGCCGTGGCCACCCGACCAGTGCCGCACCCGACCTCAAGGATCGGTCCGCCTGTCTCCCTGGCGAGTCGCCGGTAGAAGTCGGTGTCGCTCTCCACGGAGCTGCCCGTGATCAAGCTCGCGCCCAGGGCGTCATAGATCTCGGTGTGCAAGCTGTCGGCCTCGTAAAAGGCACGGAGCTTCGGCTTCTCGCTCATGGGTCGAGCGTGGCTTCCAATCGCTATGGCGTCAATGCGTTCCGCCACCGCCAGCAGCCGCCTTCGCTGAGCTGACGCGCCGCCCATGATCGCCGTGTCCTGATAGCCGGCCTCGCTCAGCCGGCGCGCGCAGGTTCGGGCTTAAATACGCTGGCAGAGATCCTCGTAACGACAACCTAATCATGAGTCCCCCGGCGCACGCGGGCGTGTAGCTTCGCTGTCGCAGCCAGCCGGCGG
>JANNHF010000231.1:0-5554 GCA_031404235.1 Chloroflexota bacterium | reverse complement strand
CTGCGCGGCGAGCTATGGGCGAAGATCGAGTCGGCCAATCCCGGCGGCAGCGTCAAGGACCGCGCCGGCCTGTGGATGGTCATCGCCGCAGAAGAGGAAGGGCGGCTTCGCGAGGGCGCGGTCGTTCTCGAGGCGACCAGCGGCAACACCGGTGTCGCGCTCGCCATGGTCTGCGCAGCGCGCGGACACACCGCACGTCTGGTCATGCCCGACAAGGTCTCGCTCGAGCGCAAACGCATCATCCGCGCGTTCGGCGCCGAGGTCGTGCTGACCGATCCGCTCGAGGGGACGGACGGCGCGATCCGCGAAGCCCGGCGCCTGGCGGCGTCGAGCGATCTCGTCTACGTCGACCAGTACTCCAACCCCGCGAACCCGCTCGCGCACGAGCTCACGACCGGACCCGAGATCTGGTCGCAAACGGACGGTCGCGTCACGCACTTCGTCGCGGGTGTCGGCACATCAGGCACGATCGTGGGCGTCTCCGCTGCGCTGCGGTCACGCGGAGTGCGGATCGTGGCCGTACAACCTGACGACGCGTTGCACGGCATCGAGGGCTGGAAGCACATGCCCACGGCGCTGCGGCCGGCTATCTGGGACGAACGTGTCGCCGACGAGCACCGTGTGATGGCCACCGACGAGGCGACGCGAATGGCGAAGCGGCTCGCACGCGAGGAGGGCATCTTCAGCGGCGTGTCCGGCGGGGCCGCCGTGGCCGCAGCCGCGGCCGTGGCGAGGGAACAACCGGGCCTTATCGTCGTGTTGATCGCTGATGGGGGAGAGCGCTACCTGAGTACGCCCCTCTGGGAGTGACACGTTGGCAGTGACCGTTCGTCTTCCGGGTGCGCTTCGCGACGCGACCGGTGGAAAGACCAAGCTCGAGGCCAGCGCCGGGACGCTCGCCGATGTCATATCCGACATCGAGCGCCGTCATCCCGGCTTCCGTGCGCGCGTGCTCGACGACAGCGGCGCGATCCGAACGTACGTGAACGTGTACATCGGCGACGACGACGCGCGCACGAGGGGCGGTACCGAGGCTCCGGTGCCGGATGGCAGCGAAGTCATGGTCATCCCGGCGATGGCCGGGGGCACCGCATAGCCGACACGCTGTGGCTCCGGCCGGCGCTGCGCGACGAGCTCATCGCGCACGCTCGCGACGAGGCGCCGCGGGAAGCCTGCGGGCTTCTCGCCGGGCGTGGCGGAGGGATATCGCGCGCGATCCGCTGCGCGAACGCGCATCCCACCCCGACGACCCGTTATGTCATCGACCCACGCGAACAGCTGAGGGCCTTCCGCTCGATCGACGCCGCGGGCGAGGAGCTGGTGGGCATCTATCACAGCCACCCGCTGAGCCAGCCGTATCCATCCCCGACGGATCGCGCCGAGGCGCGCTACCCGGACGCGTTCTACCTGCTCATATCGCTGCGGACACGCGAGCCCGAGATACGCGCGTTCCGCATCGGCGCGGACGACTTCATACGCGAGGTCGCGGTCGGCGTCGAGCGCCGAAGCCTAGCGCGATTCCTCGCGAATGCGCCAGGTCGCCGCGATTGATGCCGCTTCCGCTAGTGCGGCCTGTTCGTCGGCCGGCTCCACGAAATGGAAGATCAGGGCGAGCCCCTTCGTCTTCGGCACTGCGGTGAACTGCCGGTAGAGGACGCGCCGTCCCTGGTACGTCCCGCCATACCGGTCATCGACGGCGATGACGCCGTTGATACGCACGACGGAGCGCTCGCGGTAGGGATCCTCGAGACCCTGGCGTTCCGCGAAGGACGCTGAGTCGGCGTAGGAGTCAGCCGTAGCGAGCGGCACCCCGCCCGCACGGGCCACGCGGAGCTGCGCGATGTCCGATTCGTACCGCGCCGCCTCGCCCTGAGCGCCGCTCGTCACGTTCGTCCAGCCCGCGGGCAGCGTGATCGTGAAGTCGGTCGCCTCGAACGTGTTGCCGGTCATCGGCGTGACAGTGAAGTCGCTCACGAGCTGCGGCGCTATCGCGTATCCGGCGAATCGAAAACGCGAGATCTGATCCTGCATGACGAGGGTGCCCGTCGCGAGCATGACGACGAACGGGACCACCGCCAGCGCCGAAGGCAACAGCGCGCGGAGGTTGATCGCGAGACCGACGATCGCGCGGAGTACCGCCAGGACGGCCACCGCCCCCGCGATCGGAAGCAGATCGGGCGCGAGCAGCACCAGCACCGCGGCGATCGGCGCGAGAAGGAATGGCGCGAGCGCGAAGCTGAAGGCCGTGAAGGTCTGGTCGAGCGTGAGCTCGCGCCCACGCAGGAGGCGGGTCGCGTAGAACCCCGCCGAGGCGACGATCGCGACGGTGACCGCGAGCCGCACTCCAAGGAAGACCGAGTCGACGAGCACCTGGGGAAGGAAATCGAACAGGGAGAAGCCCTTGGAGGTCAGGATCATCGCGTCGACCCCGAACGCCAGCGCGAACCCGGCGATGACCGCGACGAGCACGCCGGCCATCCCGTAGTGCTCGCGCGCCAGCGACCGCGCGAAATCGAACGGATGGAACAGCGAGCGCAGGATCTGGGAGCGGAACCACGCAAGCTCCCCGGTGCTTTCCATCCTGTTCGAGGGTACGGGGCCGCCGCGAAACGCGTTCGCCGAGTGCAGTCCAGTTGACAAACAGAGACGACCCCCGCGTTCCGGGGGTCGTCTCGTGTTCGCGTTTGATTGCCCTTGCGCGCCCGAGCTACAGGCCTCATTCCGGCCGAAGATGTGGGCGATCACACCAAGGTGTGGATCATGGCTCCGACATCAGATCCGCTCGAACGCGCCGACTGGTGTGGCCCCCTTCCGTCGAGGGCGTCATAAATCGAGTTGAAGGACTCCGAACAACTTATGCAGGCGGACCATGACACCTCCAGTGACGTTGGTGCTAGGTCTCTGTGCTCCCGTTCCGCGGAACATCCTTGTTGTACACCCGGGGGCGTAGGCGTCAAGAGGCCTACGCCCTACGCCAAATGGGGGCCTTCTTGGCAGCGGGCGGCCAAGCGCCCTCAGTCGCGGCGTCGCATCAGGTCGCGGATATGCGGCGGCACGCGACGAACGTCGGGCCACCACGACTCGTCCGCATCGATGGCCGCAGCGGAAGCAGCCTCGACGAGCAGGGCGACGGCACTTCGGAGGTCCGACACGCGAACGATCTCCGGCGTGAATGCGTGCGAATGCTCGCCCTGGTTGTGGTAATTCACGTTCGGCACCGCGACGGCGGTCGCGCTCCAGCCGAGCCGCACGAAGGCTGAGGATTCGCAGGTGCCGCCAGTCAGCAGGGCGCGCTGGGTTGCGATGCCGGCAGCGGCGAGCTCTTCGCGCGCGACCCGCAGGAATTTCTCTGCATCGTTGTCGAACGTGTTGTACACGTCGCCGGCGCGCACGACGGCGCCGCGGCCAGGCGCGGCATGCGCCAGCGCGCGGCTTGCCTCGAGCGACACGATCACGACATCGCGCGGCAGGAGTCCGTCCTCGGCCACGAGTCGCGCGCCGTACAGACCGGTCTCCTCGCCACGCGTGAAGACCGCGTGCACGTCGTGCGGCCGCGGATCGCGGACCAATTCGGCGAGAACGAGGACGACGACCGCGCAGAGCGCGAGGTCGTCCGCGGCGCGCAGGTGCAGCTCGTCGCCGGTCACCACGAACGGCGGCAGATCCATCACCGCCCACTGCCCGACGCGAAGCTCACCGTCGGCGCGGATCCGGCAATGCCCGGGCGAGTTGTCGACCGCGTTCGGGGCCGACGCGTAGTCGTAGAGGGTCGCGGCGAATGGCGCTTCGTCGCCGTCGTCGTGCACGAGCACACGGACTGGCGAGGCGAAGAATTCCGGATACAGCCCGCCGAGGATGCGCGCCCGTCCCTCGCGGCCACGGGCTTCCGTCACTTCGAAGGCGGGGTGGTCGGTATGAGCGACGAGCGCGAGCGAGCGCTTCGCTGCTCCGCGACGCACCCGCGCGAACACCTGGCCGTAGGCGTCCTCGTGGACGTCGATGCCGTTCTGCTCGAGCTCGCGACGGATCGCGCGGAGCGCGCGGAACTCGTGATACGGCGCGGTCGGCGCGGACGCAACGCGCTCGATCGTGGCGAGCGTCGTGTCGATGTCCGGCAAGCGCACCATGCATCGCGAGGATATCGTCAGCGGTCAGTGCTCCGTCTGTACGACACGCGCCGCCGCGCGGTCGTCCCGTTCCGTCCGCTTTCCCGGCCGATCACCGTCTATGTGTGCGGCGTCACGCCGTACGACACCACACACCTCGGGCACGCCCGGACGTTCCTGGTCTTCGACGTGCTCGTGCGTCATCTCGAAGCCCGCGGCAAGGCCGTGCGCTACGTGCAGAACGTCACCGACATCGACGAATCCATCCTGCAGCGAGCTGCACGCGATGGCGTGAGCTGGCGCGATCTCGGCCGGCGCGAGGAACGCGCCTTCCTGGACGACATGCGCCGGCTTGGATGGCGGAAGCCCAACGTCATGCCGCACGCGACGCGCGAGCTCTCGGCGATGCGGGACATGATCGATGCGCTCCTCGCGAAGGGCTGCGCGTACGAGATCGACGGCGGCGTGTACTTCGACACGTCACGCGACCCGGACTACGGCGAGCTCTCGCGCTACGCGAAAGCCCGCATGCGCCGGATACTCGCGGCTCAGGACGACGCGGCGCTGGACGATCCTCAGCGCCGGCATCCGATCGACTTCGCGCTCTGGCGGCGCGTGGCGAGCGGTCCGACGTGGCCGAGCCGGCACGGACGGGGTCGCCCAGGCTGGCACATCGAGTGTTCGGCGATGTCGCTGCGCCATCTCGGCCCGCGCATCGACATCCACGGCGGCGGCAGCGATCTCGTGTACCCGCATCACGAGAACGAGATCGCGCAGTCGGAGTGCGCGACGGGCGAGCGGCCGTTCGTGGGCTGGTGGATGCACACCGGCCCGGTGCGCCTTGAGGCCGAGAAGATGTCGAAGTCGCTCGGCAACATGGTCTTCGTGCGCACTGCGCTCGAAACGACGACGCGGCAGGCGCTGCGGCTCTACCTCCTCGACAGCCACTACCGGCGCCCGTTCGATCACGACGAGGCCAAGCTCGTCCGCGCAGGTGAGCGCGCAGCGGCGCTGGCCGGCTCCCTTGGCCGCGGTGCGGTCGGTCCGCTCGGCCGCGACAGCGTGACACGTGAGGTGCTCGCGGCACTTGACGATGATCTGGACACGCGGACCGCCATCCGCGCGCTCGAGCACGGAGCGCGCAACGCGAGCGCGCGCGCGAAACCGTCGCTCAGGAAGATCGCGCGCAACGTGCTTGGCGTCCTTTGAACCAGATCGCTCATCTCGATCCGTCGCGGGGCGTGGCGACTCGAGCCGATGGCAGCACCGGAGCCCGATGAGCTCATCCAGAAAGCCGATGTCGCGATGTACGACGCGACGCGCGCCGCCCGGGGGCCGCGTAGTCCGTTCGACGCCCCTATCCTTTGAGACGCGGCCCGGTCGCCTAGTGGTCCAGGGCGCTTCCCTTTCAAGGAAGAGGTCAGGGGTTCGAATCCCCTCCGGGCTAC
>JANNHF010000230.1:0-3052 GCA_031404235.1 Chloroflexota bacterium | reverse complement strand
CTGCATGCGAACCCTCCTAACGGTCTGATCGGTCTCATTCGGATAATGGCTCGACCCTGGCGGGCCGCCCCCCTGCGCCGACAGCCGCGTAATCGGCCAAGTCTGCGGTCGGGCGGCCCGTGCGTCAACGACTTTGGCGATCACTGCGCCAAGAGGTTGAAGCCCACACGCCATGCGGTGAGCCCAGCGAAAGCTGAGCGTTTACGCTCGTTGGATGCCACCCCGGCGCGCTACCGGCCTTCTCATCCTTCTGTTCATCGTCGCTGCGTGCTCCGCGCAGCCCCCCCAGATCTCGCGCCAGACCCCCCTGTCGACGACGCCGCCGGATCGCGCCCCCGCCGGCCTCGTCGGCAAAGTCCTCTTTAGTAAGGGTGGTCTGGATCTCTGGACGGCCGCACCCGACGGCAGCGGCCGCGTCGCCATCACGACGGACGGGGCGTCCGCCGGTGGCTACGTCGGCGCGCGCTGGTCCCCGGACGGCACACAGGTCGCCGCCGAGCGCGCCGTTCCCGGCGACGGCGGTAGCTCGCTGTTCCTGGTCCGGCCCGGCGCCGCGCCGCTGCGACTCTCACGACCCGACACGTTCCTTGACGGTTACGCCTGGTCTCCCGACGGTCGCTACCTCACCTACGGCGAGGTGATCTCGGGAGGCACCGCCGCGTCGGGTGGCTCGCTGGTGGGAGCCGTCGGCGACGTGCACCTCTATGACGTGACCAAAGGGACCGACGTGGTCGTCGGACCGGGCACGCATCCCGCCTTCACGCCCGACGGCACTCGCCTCGGGTACGCGCACGTGTCCGGCGCCATCGCGCTCGCCGATCTGCGCGTGCTCACCTCCGGGACGCCGAAGGAGTTCCCGACGCAGATGCTCGTGACGCTGGCCGATCTCACGCGGCACTCGACCGTGAGCGCGTCGAAGGGCATGGGGCTCATCGGCGGTCCGCAGTTCTCCGCGGATGGCAAGCTCGTTGCCTACGCCGCGATCGAGAAAGGGCCGATCCTCGACGCCGTGCAGATCGTCTACACCCAGGAAGTGGTGGCGGGCGCGCCGCCGAAGCTGTGGGTCATTGGGAAGACCGGCGCGGTCCACCACGTCGCGGAGCTGCGGTGGTCACCGACCGCGCCGCTCCTCGCGTACTCGATCATCAACGCGCAGCCGCATCACCACTGGCTCAGCGTGATCGATCCGGGCAGTGGTCAGCGCCGCGAGCTGTACGACTCGGCCAAACATTTCCTCGACTTCACGTGGTCGCCGGACGGTGCCGTCCTTCTCGTCCAGGTCGATGACGGCGATGAGTGGCTGTACTTAAGACCCGACCGCTCCGGTCCGATCGGCCGCGTCGCGCCCGGCGGCTGGCGGCCGGAGTGGTGCCGCTGTGCCCCGCGCGCGTAGCGCGCCGGCCCGTCGTGAGGATCTGGCGGCGCAGCGCCGTCGCGCGCGCGCGATCCTCACGCGTCTCGCGAAGGCTTATCCGGATTGGGGACCGACCCTCGAATTCAGCAACCCCTTCGAGCTCCTGGTCGCGACGATCCTCGCCGCCCAGGCGCGGGACGAGCGGGTGAATCAGGTGACGCGCGCGCTCTTCGCGAAGTACCGCGGCCCCGCCGACTATCTGAAGGTTCCGGTCGCGGAGCTCGAGCACGACGTCCACGCCACCGGCTTCTTCCGGATGAAGGCGAAGGCGATCCGCGGATCCTCGGAGCAGCTGCTCACCGAATTCGGCGGCGAGGTGCCCGGCGACATGGACTCGCTCGTGCGGCTGCGCGGCGTCGGTCGCAAGACCGCATCGATCGTGCTCGGGAACGCCTTCGGCGTGCCGGCGATCGCCGTCGACCGCCACGTCGACCGCGTCGCCACCCGGCTCGGATTCACCCGGAAGGGCGCCGACGGCATCGAGGAGGAGCTGCGCTCCGTCTATCCCAAGAAGGACTGGGTGAAGGCGACGTGGAATCTCGTGCTGCATGGCCGGCGCATCTGCACGCCGATGCCGAAGTGTCCGGTGTGTCCGGTCAGTGAGCTGTGCCCGTATCCGAAGAAGACCAAAGCCGCGCGCTCCACCCACCGAGCGCCGCGACCGCGATCAGCAGCGCGTCAGACGCGATGACGGCCACCGTGTCGGCGGCCGGATCAGCGAAGGAGCCACTGCCCGGCACGATGCCCAGCGCCACGCAGATCACATAGCCGGCACCCACCACGGCGCCGTGATACGCGCAGGCCCCGATCGCCAGCTTTCCGGCCAAAAGGCCCGAAATGAAGAGACCGAAAACGGATGCGAGCGCTGCCGGGATCGGGGGCAGCACGGCGGCGCTGAGGAGCGATACGGCAACCGCGAGCGCGACGCCCGCGAGGATCACGGGCCAGCGGAGGCGGGGCACCCGGCGCTGTGAGTCGATGACGCGACTGTACGACGTGACTGCGGGTAAAAAGAAACCGATCCGCGAGGCCTACGCGGATCGGTGGGTTCGCGAAAGGTGCCAGTTAGGAATTGATAAGTGCGACGACTTCTCGTCGCGCTCAAAACTTACTTCTTCTTCGCTTTCTTGGACTTCTTTGCAGCCTTCTTCTTTGCTGGCATTAGTGAATCACCTCCTCTTGGCCACGCATTGTCTGTAACTTGACACATTGGCGTCGCAAATGTCAACACATGAACGGTCTCAGGTCGTCCTAGGTCGTTGGAGGACTCGCTCCTCTCAGCTTCTGGATGACGCGCTCGCGAAGCTGCATCGGCGCGACATCGGAGGTGCAACAGTGGCGAAGACGCTCGAGGAAGCGGGCCTCGAAGCCCAATTGATCGCCGCAGTCGTCGCAACCGGAGACGTGCGCGCGCAGCGCGGTGAGCTCCTTCTCGTCGAGCTCCAGGTCGAGGAACGCGTGGAGCCGTTCCACGCAGTCGTTGCAATCCACCCGTCCCTCCCCTAGCTCTTCTGCGGCGTCCGCACGGCCGCGATGCCACGTTCGCGCGCAAGGTCGTAGAGGCGCTTCTGGAGGAACTTCCGGCCGCGATGCAGCCGCGACATCACGGTGCCGATAGGGATGCTCAGCATCTCGGCG
>JANNHF010000229.1:0-33725 GCA_031404235.1 Chloroflexota bacterium | reverse complement strand
TCGGCGGGTACAAGGAGTCCGGCTTCGGACGCGAAGGTGGCCGGCACGGACTCGAGGCGTACGTCACGTTGGACGACGCATGACCCGGCTGCCCGTACAGAAGACCTACAAGCTGTTCATCGGCGGCGCGTTCCCGCGTTCAGAGTCGGGTCGCACGCTCGTTGTGGAGGGCGCGAACATCGCGCGCGCGTCGCGGAAGGACCTGCGTGACGCCGTCCGCATCGCACGGCAGGCGGGAGCGGGCTGGGCCAAGGCGACGGCGTACAACCGCGGCCAGGTGCTCTACCGCATCGCCGAGATGATGGAGACGCGGCGGGCCGAGCTCGCGACGCTCGCGCCCCGCAAGAACGAGGTCGATCGCGCGATCGACCGTGTCGTTTGGTACGCGGGGTGGGCGGACAAGATCGCGCAGGTGATCGGCAGCGCGAATCCGGTCTCGGGTCCGTACTTCAACTTCACCGTCCCCGAGCCGACCGGCGTGACGGGGATCCTCGCGCCGGAGCCGCCGCTCCTTGGCCTGGTGTCGCGTCTCGCGCCGGTGATCGTCGGCGGCAACACCGCGGTGGTCATCGCGTCGGAGGCGCACCCGCTCGTGGCGATCGAGTTCGCCGAATGCCTCGCGACCGCGGACGTGCCTCCGGGCGTTGTGAACATCCTCACCGGACTTCGGAAAGAGCTGGCGCCGCAGCTCGCGTCGCATATGGATGTCGCCGCGCTCGACCTGACCGGCGGCGGCGACGACGTCGCCGAGCTCGAGCGCCTCGGCGCGGAGAACGTGAAGCGCATCGTGCGCGGGAAAGCGGATGGCCAAAGCCCGTACGACATCGCCGCGTTCCTCGAGCTCAAGACCGTCTGGCATCCCATCGGGATGTGACCGACACGCTGCTCGCGTGGGCCCGCGACCGCGGGCCTTAGAGCACCGGTCAGTTCTCGAAGACCATGCTTCGTCTGATCTCGTAGCCACTACGAAGGCAGTCGCGCTCGGAGCGAAGCGCGTTTGGGACGTAATCCCGCGGGACGACGACATAGTTGAACTGCCAGATCGGGCTGTACTTTTTCATCCCCGGCACCGAGTCGTAGATGTTGAACTGACCCGCTACCCGTTTCGGCTCCTTGCCTCCCGCGAGCTTCCCTTTCGGCGTGAGCTTGACCGCGTAGACGACCTGGTACTCCTGCGCGACCTTCACCTTCTTCGGGTCCACATCGAGCTCGCCCTGTTCGGTCGCAAAGATCACCCGTCCATCGAACCACACGCGTTCGATCTTGTAGCCATACGGGTTGTTGTAGTCGCGCAGCCTTGCTGCGCTCATCTGCTTGGCGGGTGCGCTTCGCGCCCGCCGCAGTAATGGCTTCTCGCGCACACGGCCGTGCCGGATCTCCCAGACCCCTTCGGCCTTCAGTCCAATGGAACGCGTGGCCATTCGCGCCGAGACTAGCGCAGCTCTGTGTTTGCTTGACCACGCCGTACTCCGGGACTAGCCTGACGCCGCCTGTCCGCAGCTGGGGAGCTACAAGGGGGCGGCGATGACCTTGGGTCTGCTGCGAGCGCACGGTCCACCTTAGAGCCGAGTTCGTATGCGGCCGCGCACGAAGTGGGGAGGTGTCGCGTGAGCAAGATCACGATCACGGTCAATCGCACCGAGCAGGTCCTGGAGGTCGAACCGTCGCTGCTCCTGGTCGAGCTGCTACGCGAAACGCTCAGGCTCACCGGCACGCACGTCGGTTGTGACACAAGTCAGTGCGGCGCGTGCACCGTGCTCATCGACGGCAGTGCGGTGAAGTCCTGCACCGTCCTGGCTGCGCAGGCCGATGGCGCAGAGATAGTGACCGTGGAAGGACTCGCGAAGGATGGCGAGCTCCATCCGATCCAGCGCGCGTTCAGCGCCGAGCACGCACTGCAGTGCGGTTTCTGCACCCCCGGCCTGATGATCACGGCGATCGACCTCCTGGGGCGGAACGCCGCCCCGACCGATGTGGAGATCCGCCACGCGATCAAGGGGAATCTCTGCCGCTGCACCGGCTACCACAACATCGTCAACGCGATCCGCTCGGCAGCGACCGAGATGCGCGGCGCGGCGACACCCGTGAAGGCTCCCGCGGAGGTGAAGAGATGACCGCTGCCACACCGACGACCTATATCGGCACGCGCACACCACGCAAGGAAGACCCCAAGCTCATCAGGGGTCGCGGCGTTTTCACCGACGATGTGACGCTGCCCGGCATCGTCTACGTCTCGCTGGTCCGGAGCCCGCATGCCCACGCGCGCATCCGGCGCATTGACGCGGCGGCGGCCCGCAAGGAGCCCGGCGTCGTGACGATCGTCACCGGCAAGGATGCCGAGGCGACGGGCGTGCTCCCGGTGTTCATCACGGTGCCGGGATTGAACGGTACCAAGCACATGCCGCTCGCGACCGATAAGGCGCGCTACGTCGGAGACGCGATCGCGGCCGTCGTTGCCGACACGCGGCAGGCGGCCAAGCGCGCGGCTGACATGGTGACGATCGACTACGAACCGCTCCCCGTTGTCGTCGACGGGACGAAGGCGCTCGAGCCAGGCGCGCCCATCCTCCACGAGGAGCTGGGTACGAATCTCGTCTTCACCTATCCGGTGAAGGGTGGCGATATCGACAAAGCGTTCCGCGATGCCGAAGCCACCGTCAAGCTTCGCATCGTCAACCAGCGGCTCATCCCGAACGCGATGGAGCCGCGCGCGGTCGTCGCGAAGTTCGAGGCGGGTGAGCTCACGGTCTGGACGAGCACGCAGATCCCGCACTTCGTCCAGCTGATCCTCTCGGTCAACCTCGGCCTGTCGCAGAACAAGGTGCGCGTGATCGCGCCCGAGGTCGGCGGCGGGTTCGGGAGCAAGCTGCAGGTATATGCCGAGGAGCTCCTGGTCGCGCACCTTGCGAAGACCCTCGGCCGTCCTGTGAAGTGGACCGAGGACCGCCGCGAGGGTTACCTCGCCACGATCCATGGTCGCGACCTCGTCGAAGACGTCGAAGTCGCCGCGAAGCGCGACGGCACCGTCCTTGGCGTGCGGATCCGCACCGTCGCGAACATGGGCGCGTATCTGCAGGCGTTCGCCCCGGGCATTCCCACCATCCTTCACGCCTACATCATTCCCGGCGCTTATCGCATCCCCGCGTTCGACTGCGAGATCCGGGGCGCGTACACGAACACGACCCCGGTGGACGCGTATCGCGGCGCCGGACGGCCCGAGGCGACCTTCGCCATCGAACGCGCGATGGATCGTCTGGCCGATGAGATCGGAATGGACCCGGCGGAGCTTCGCCGCAAGAACTTCATCCCGCCCGACGCATTCCCGTTCGCGACGATCAGCGGGATCACCTACGACAGCGGTGACTACGTTCCCGCGCTCGATCGCGCGCTCGAGATGGCTGACTACAAGAATTTCGAGAAGCGCCGTGCTGAGGCGAAAGCGCGCGGCAAGTTCCGCGGGATCGGCCTCTCGAGCTACGTCGAGATCTGCGGCCTCGCGCCCTCGAAGGCGAACTCGGCTCTCGGGGTCGGGTGGGGCGGCTACGAGAGTGCGCGGATCCGCGTACATCCGACCGGCGCCGTGCAGGTCTTCACCGGCACCTCTCCGCACGGCCAGGGTCACGAGACCTCGTGGGCGCAGATCGCCGCCGACGCGATCGGCGTGAGCCCCGACGACATCGAAGTACGTCACGGCGACACGTTCGAGTCGCCGGGCATGGGTGTCGGCACGTTCGGCAGCCGGAGCCTCGCCGTGGGTGGCATCGCCGTCCACAACGCGGCCCAGAAGATCCGCGAGAAGGTCATCCAGATCGGCGCCCATCTGCTGGAGGCCTCGCCCGCGGACATCGTCGTCCAGGGCGGCAAGGTCTTCGTGAAGGGCGTGCCTGAGAAATCGAAAGCCTTCGGTGAGATCACGATGGCGGCCTATCTCGCGTCGAACCTGCCCGAAGGCATGGAGCCGGGTCTTGAAGCGACCACGTACTACGACCCGCCGAACTTCACCTTCCCGTTCGGCACGCACGTCGCCGAGGTCGAAGTGGATCCGGAGACCGGCTCGGTCGAGATCATCCGCTACTCCGCGTGTGACGACTGCGGAAGACAGATCAACCCGATGATCGTCGAGGGGCAGCTCCACGGCGGCATCACGCAGGGGATCGGGCAAGCGCTGTACGAGACGGCGGTGTACGACGCGAACGGCCAGCTGCTGTCCGGCAGCATGATGGAGTACCACGTGCCCACAGCGGCCAACGTGCCGCCATTCGCGCTTGACCACACGGTGACCCTCACCAAGACGAATCCGCTCGGGGTCAAGGGCATCGGCGAGGCCGGGACGATCGCGTCGACGCCAGCCATGGTGAACGCCGTCATCGACGCCCTGTCTCCGCTCGGCATCACGCACATCGACATGCCACTCACGGCAGAGAAGCTCTGGCAAGCCATTCGCAAGGCAGGGGAGGCACGACGATGATCACGCACCCGTTCGCGTACGAAGCACCGACGTCCATCGACGACGCCGTCAAAGCACTCGGTCGATCACCTGACGCAAAGTTGCTCGCCGGAGGCCACAGTCTCATTCCGCTGATGAAGCTCGGACTGGCCGAGCCCGAGCTGATCGTCGACATCCGCCGCATCGTCGGTCTGCGTGAGATCAAGAGCGAGAACGGCGCCGTCGTCGTCGGCGCGCTCGCGACACACCGATCCATCGCCGACAACGCCGCGATCGGCAAGACGCTCACGGCACTCGCCGAGGCCGCGGGCGCGGTCGGCGACCTTCAGGTGCGTTCACGCGGCACCATCGGCGGAAGCCTCGCCCACGCCGACCCGGCGGCCGACGAACCCGCGCCGACCCTTGCCTTCGACGCGACGATCCGCGTCATCGGTCCAAAGGGGCGCCGAGACATTCCCGCGCGCGAGTTCTTCAAAGGGACATTCGAGACGGCGCTCGGGCCGAACGAGATCATCGTCGAGATCCGATTCGCCGCGCCCGCCGGCCGCTCTGGTAGCGCGTACGCGAAGTTCGCGCATCCTGCATCGGGCTTCGCGATCGTGGGCGTCGCCGCGGTCGTCGCGATCAAGGGCGACGGCACGGTCGAACGCGCTGCGATCGGCGTGACCGGCGCTGCCGCGGGTCCGTTCCGCGCGACCGCCGCTGAGCGTGCCCTCGCGGGCACGCGCGGTGATGCAAGCGCGATCGCGGCTGCGGCGGCAAAGGCCACCGACGGCGTCACGACCTTGTCGGATCTCACCGCGTCGTCCGAGTTCCGTCAGCACCTCGTGACCGTGTACGCGCGCCAAGCGCTCGAGCGCGCGACCCTGCGCGCCCGGGGCTAGGGCTCCCGTATCCGCTGATACCTGACCGGCACCAAGAACGGCGGCGGGCGCCGTTGGCATGGTGTGTGCCTTGGTGCCCGCATGGACCGAAACGCGACCGACACGGTGAATCCCTCCGCCGGTGGGTCCGTCGGCGCCCGGCTGACGCGCAGCGTGGTGCCCTGATGACAACGAACGATGCCCTGGACGCCATCGTCGCGCTCCGCTCTATCTGGGAGCGACAGCGCGGTCGGGTCACGCTCGCCGATCTCGGCCTCGTTCTCCGGCGCCGCATACGCAGCCGCGGTAATGCGGCAATGCTGCCCGAGCGCTGGCGCCTCTATCCGTCTGCGAGATCCACCCGCCACGAGTGGGTCCTCGAGGTTTGATCTAGCATCCAGCGGCCTGTCCGAGGATGGGGAGCAAATCGGGGGGCCCATGCCGTTCCGCGCGCATCCGCACCGCTCACCGACACGTACACCGGGTGTGGTCGCGCGCGTCCGCGCAGGGCGAAGGAGGGGGCAGTGATCCCGGCAGCATTCGAGTACGAAGCGCCGACGGAGCTCGCGCAGGCCATCGACCGGCTCGCGAGGTCGGGCGGCGAGGCCAAGGTCCTCGCAGGCGGTCAGAGCCTCATACCACTCATGAAGTTCCGGCTCGCGCAGCCGGCGCGGATCATCGATCTGAATCGCATCCCCGGCCTGGCCTATGTCCGCGAGAACGGCGAGCTGCGGATCGGTGCGCTGACGCGCGAAGTGGATCTCGAGGAGAGCGCGGTCATCCGTGACCGCTATCCGATCATCGCGGACACGGCGGCCGTCATCGCCGATCCGATCGTGCGCAATCTCGCCACGGTGGGCGGCAACGTCGCACATGCCGATCCCGCGAACGATCACCCTGCGACGCTCCTCGCGCTCCGCGCGTCGGTCGTCGCGCGCGGTCCGCGCGGCGAGCGCGTCATCGCGATCGACGACTTCTTCGTCGACACGTTCACGACCTCGCTCGCCGTGGACGAGATCGTCACCGAGATCCGCATCCCGCGCGCCGCGGCGCAGAGCGGCGGCGCGTACGTGAAGCTCGAGCGGAAGGTCGGGGACTTCGCCATCGTGGGCGTCGCGGCTCATCTTCTGCTCGACGGGAAGGGCAACGTCACGACGGCGGGCATCGGGCTGACGAACGTCGGGCCGACCGCTCTCCGCGCGCGCCGGGCCGAGGCGGCCCTCGTCGGCCGCGCGCCTGACGACAGAGCCATCGCTGCGGCGGCTGATGCGGCCGCGGCCGAAGCGCAGCCGGTGGCGGATCTCCGCGGACCGGTCGAGTACAAGCGAGACGTCGTACGCGTCCTCACGACGCGAGCGCTGCGCCGTGCGGTCGCCCGGGCGAAGGGAGGCAAATAGATGCACGTGCAGCTGACGGTCAACGGCGCGTCGAAGGAAGCCGACGTCGAGCCGCGCCTGCTTCTCGTACACCTCATCCGCGAGAATCTGCTGCTCACGGGCACGCACATCGGGTGCGATACGACGAGCTGCGGAGCGTGCGTCGTGCTCCTCGATGGCCGTCCGGTGAAGTCGTGCACGTTCTTCGCGGTGCAGGCCAACGGACGCGCCGTATCCACGGTCGAGGGCTTGGAGCAGAACGGGGTCCTACACGCGGTCCAGGAGGGCTTCACCAAGGAGCACGGGCTCCAATGCGGCTTCTGCACGCCCGGGATGATGATGACCTCCGTCGCGCTCCTCGAGCGCAACGCCTCCCCGACCGAGCTCCAGATCCGCCAAGCGATCTCCGGCAATCTGTGCCGTTGCACGGGCTACGTGAACATCGTGAAGGCCATCCAGTACGCGGGAACCAAGCTGCGCGAGGCCAAGGCCGAAAAGCAGCCGGTCGCGGCGGGGAGGGCATAGCTATGGCGGTCCACATCGGCGGCATCGGCCAGTCCGTCCCGCGCAAGGAGGATGCGAGGTTCATCCGTGGCAGGGGCAACTACGTCGACGACGTGAAGCTGCCCGGCATGGTGTACCTCGACATCGTGCGCAGCCCGTACGCGCACGCGCGCATCCTGAAGATCGACAAGAGCAAGGCGCTCGCCATCCCCGGCGTGCTCGCCGTGATCACGGGTAACGACCTCGTGCCGCTCAAGCTGGCATGGATGCCGACGCTGATGGGCGACAAGCAGATGGTGTTGCCAACGGACACGGTGATGTATCAAGCGCAGGAGGTCGCGGCCGTCGTCGCGACGACGCGTTACATCGCGGCCGACGGAGTGGCCGCGGTCGAGGTCGAATACGAGCCGCTCCCGGTCGTCGTCGATCCGATCAAGGCGCTCCTTCCGGACGCGCCCGTGATCCGTGAGGACCGCGAGCAGAAGAACAACCTCATCTGGCACTGGGAGACCGGCGACAGGGCGGGGACCGACAAGGCGTTCAGCTCGGCTGATGTCGTCGTGAAGCAGGACATCTACATCCCGCGCATCGTCGTCGCCTCCATCGAGACCTGCGGCATGGTCGCGCAGTTCGATAAGGTCGATGGACAGCTGACCGTGTGGATGACGACGCAGGCGCCGCACGCGATCCGCACCGTCATCGCGCTTGTCGCCGGCCACCTCGGCCTATCGGAGCAAAAGATCCGCGTGATCTCGCCGGACATCGGCGGCGGATTCGGGGGCAAGGTCCCCGTCTACCCGGGTTACGTGCTCGCGATCGGCGCGTCGGTCCTGACCGGGCTTCCGGTGAAGTGGATCGAAGATCGTTCCGAGAACATCCAGGCCGACTCCTTCGCTCGCGACTACCACATCACCGCGGAGGTCGCGGCGAAGAAGGACGGGACGATGCAGGCACTGCGGGTGAAGACGATCGCCGACCACGGCGCGTTCGACGCGGCGGCGAACCCGTCGAAATTCCCGGCTGGGCTCTTCGGCGTCATCACCGGCTCCTACCCGTTCCAGAAGGCGTTCGTCGAGGTCGACGTCGTCTACACGAACAAGCCGCCCGGAGGCATCGCCTATCGCTGCTCGTTCCGCGTCACCGAGGCCGCGTTCGCGATCGAGCGGCTCGTGGACATCCTCGCGCTCGAGCTGAAGCGGGACCCGGCGGAGCTGCGTTTGCAGAACTTCATCCCGCCGCAGGCGTTCCCGTACATGACGACGCTCGGGTGGGAGTACGACAGCGGGAACTACGCCGGCGCGCTAAAGCTCGCGATGGACAAGATCGGCTACGCGGCGCTCCGCAAGGAACAGGCGGAAAAGCGGAGCCGCGGTGAGCTCATGGGCATCGGCATCTCGAGCTTTACCGAGATCGTCGGCGCCGGACCGTCGAAGCATTTCGACATCCTCGGCATCAAGATGTTCGACTCCGCGGAGATCCGCGTTCATCCCACGGGCAAGGCGATCGTTCGGCTCGGGGTGAAGTCACAGGGACAGGGGCACGAGACGACGTTCGCGCAGATCGTCGCCGAGGAGCTTGGCCTGCCGGTCGGCGACATCAAGGTCGAAGAAGGCGACACGGACACCGCGCCGTACGGACTCGGAACGTACGCGAGCCGCAGCACCCCGGTCGCCGGCGCGGCCACCGCCATGGCGGCGCGCAAGATCCGCGAAAAGGGCAGGCTCATCGCCGCGCATCTACTCGAGGCGAGTCCCGATGACATCGAGTGGAAGGATTACAAGTACCAGGTGAAGGGTGTGCCCGCGAAGTCAAAGACGATGGCCGAGGTCGCCTTCGCCGCATACACGAACCACCCGCAGGGCATGGAGGCCGGACTCGAAGCGGTCGACTACTACGACCCGCCGAACCTCACCTACCCCTTCGGCAGCTACATCTGCGTCGTGGACATCGACAAGGGCACCGGCGTGGTCAAGGTGCGCCGGTTCTTCGCGGTCGACGATTGCGGCACGATCATCAATCCGATGATCGTCGAGGGACAGATCCACGGCGGCCTGACCATGGGCCTCGCACCCGCGCTGTACGAGGAGATCAACTACGACGAGAACGGCAATATCCAGGGCGGAACGTTCATGGACTACCTCCTGCCGACCGCGATGGAGACACCGAACTGGGAGACCGGGAAGACGACGACTCCGTCTCCGCACCATCCCATCGGCGCGAAGGGTGTCGGCGAGTCCGCGACGGTGGGAGCGCCCGCGGCGATCGCGAACGCGGTCGTCGACGCGCTCGCTCACCTCGGTGTCCGCCATATCGACATCCCGATCACGCCGTGGAAGGTGCAAAAGATACTGAAGGAGAACGGCGTCGCGGAGTGATGCGGAGGTAACGCGGCAGCGTCATGCACTTCGAGGGCACCGCTGACATCGGCGCGCCACGCGAGCGCGTCTGGGCCTTCGTGACCGACCCAGAGAAGGTCAGTCGGTGCGGGCCGGACGTGCAGCGCGTCGAGGTCATCGACCCGACGCATTTCAAGGTCGTCGCGCGTGCGGGCGTGGGCCCGATCCGCACGACGTTCGCGCTCGACGTCGTGTTCACCGAGCTCCGTGCGCCCGAGCACGCGGCGGTGCGCGCGCGCGGGCAGGCGCCCGGGAGCGCGGTCGAAATGACGAACACGCTCGACCTCACCGACGCCGCCCCGGGCCGGACCACGCTGCGTTGGGCGAGCGACGTCGTGATCAGCGGGATGATCGCGAGCGTCGGTGCGCGCCTCATGCAGGGCGCCGCCGACAAGGTGACGCAGCAGGTGTTCGCGTGCATCAAGGAACAGCTGGAAGCGCCGGCCGAGCCGAGCGCGTGACACCGGTGGGGGAGCCGACACCTTCTTGGGGGTCACCCGACGAGGTGCGCGAAGCGCTGGAGCGGGAAAAGTACGTTGCCGACCGCGACCTCGCGGTCACCTTGTTCCTCGCCCTGCGGCTGGGAAAGCCCGTCTTCCTCGAGGGCGAGGCCGGCGTCGGCAAGACCGAGGTCGCGAAGGTCCTCGCGTCGGGCCTCGGACGCCGTCTCATCCGCCTGCAGTGCTACGAGGGTCTTGACCTCGCGTCAGCCGTCTACGAATGGGACCACGCGAGGCAGATCCTCGAGATCCGCTTGGCGGAGGCCGAGGGCCGCGCCGCCGCGGCCCGCACCCGTATCTACTCGGAAGAGTTCTTGATCAAGAGGCCGCTCCTCGACGCGATCGACCCGGCCCGCCCGCCTGCGGTCCTGCTCATCGACGAGGTCGACCGCGCGGACGAAGAGTTCGAGGCGTACCTCCTCGAGCTGCTCTCGGACTTCCAGATCACCGTCCCCGAGCTCGGGACGTTCCGCGCGAGCGCCCCGCCACCGGTCGTCATCACCTCGAACCGCACGCGCGAGGTGCACGACGCCCTCAAGCGCCGCTGTCTCTATCAGTGGATCGATTACCCCACACCGCAGCGGGAGCTCGCCATCCTCTCGCGCCGGCTCCCCGACCTGCCCGCGCGTCTCGCACGCAGCGTCGTCGCTGTCGTCCAGGCGCTGCGGCGGGAGGATATGTTCAAGCGACCGGGCGTCGCCGAGACCCTCGACTGGGCGCTCGCGCTCACTGCGCTCGGGACGGTCGAGCTCGACCTCGACTCGCTCGGCGGCACGCTAGGCGTCCTGCTCAAGTACGAGGAGGACGTGCGTCGCGTCCGCGAAGAGTCGCTGCCGCGTCTCCTTGAAGAAGCGGCCGGTGCTCGCTAGTCCCGTCGCGTCGAATCTCCTCCAGTTCCCTCGGCTCCTACGCCGAGCCGGGATCCCGGTGGACGCGGAACGCGCCCGGCTCCTGCTGCGCGGCCTCGCGGAGATCGACCTCGCGCGTGAGAGCGACGTCCGGGCCGCCTGCCGCGCGCTGCTCTTGACGCATCCCACCGATCGCGCCCGCTTCGACGAGGCGTGGGGTCTCTTCTGGGCGCTCCTACGCGGGTCGCGCGTGGTGTTGCCGAGCGAGGGTCAGGCGCGCGCGAAGAACGACGGCACCTGGGCGGTCGCGTCGGACACGCCTCCGGCGGGCAGCGGACGCGAGAACACGACGCGAACGCTCCGCGTCGCAGCGAGCCCGACAGAAGTGCTGCGGCTCCGGGACTTCGCGGCGATGACGGCGGACGAACGCACGGCCGCCGCGCGCTTCCTCCAGGATCTGGATTGGTCGCCGGGGCTGCGCCCGAGCCGTCGCTTCTCGCCGGTGACGCGCGGCGCGAACCTCGATGCCCGAGCCACGCTGCGTCGCAGCCTCGCGCGCTTCGGCGAGCCGATCGAGCTCATTCGACGCGGACCACGCTCGAAGCGCCGACCGCTCGTACTGCTTCTCGACGTGTCCGGGTCGATGGAGGCGTACAGCAGGCTCCTCCTTCACATGAGCCATTCCCTCACGCGGGGCTGGGGCCGTGTGGAGGTCTTCACGTTCGGCACGCGGCTCACGCGCGTGACGCGTCAATTGCGCCACCGGCGTCCGGACATCGCCCTCGCCCGCGTCGGCCGGTCGGTGACGGACTGGTCGGGTGGCACGCGCATCGGCGACGCGCTGCGCGAGTTCAATCGCCGCTGGTCGCGCCGCGTGCTCGGCAGGGGCGCGGTCGCCCTGCTGGTCACCGACGGCTGGGAGCGCGGTGATCCGTCCCTGCTCGCGTCGGAGGCGCGTGCGCTCCAGCGCGCGGCCTACCGTCTCGTGTGGCTCGATCCGCTTGCGGGCACGCCTGGGTACGCGCCGGAGGCCTCGGGCGCGCGCGCGCTCGTCGCCGCCGCGGACGACCATCTCGCGGCGAATACCCTTGATGCGTTGATGACGATCGCGAAGCTCCTCGGACAGGCCGGGCGCGGCCGACCGGTGCGGCGGCAGACGCGCAATTGAACGAGCGCCTGCGGTTCTACGGCGACGCGGCCGAGCTCGTGACGCGCCGAGAGCCGTTCGTGACCGCGACCATCGTGCGCGCCGACCGCCCGACATCGGCGAAGCCCGGCGCCAAAGCGATCGTGACGGCGGAGGGGACGCTGCACGGCTGGATCGGCGGAAGCTGCGCGGCGCCCGTGGTCCTGCGCGAATCGCTCGCCGCACTCGCGGAGGGCGAGCCTCGGTTGATCGTGCTCTCGAACCGTGCCATGGCGACGCGCGACGGGGTGCGACACTTTCCGATGACCTGCCACAGCGGCGGGGAGCTGGAGATCTACATCGAACCGATCATGCCTCCTGAGCAGCTCGTGGTCGTCGGCACGACGCCCGTCGGGCGCGCCCTCGTCTCGATCGGGGCAACGCTCGGCTTCGACGTCGTATCGACGCTGGCCGATGCCGCGCTCGACCAGCGCGCGGCGATCGTCATCGCCTCACGCGGCGACGGTGACGAAGACGCCGTACGCGACGCCCTCGGGACACCGGCTCGGTACGTTGGGCTCATCGCGAGTCGCAAGCGCGGTGACGAGCTGATCGGCGCGCTTCGCGACCTCGGTGTGAGCGCCGCGGCGCTGACCCGAGTCAAATACCCCGCTGGTCTCGACATCCACGCTCGCTCCGAAGAGGAGATCGCGCTCAGCATCCTGACCGAGATCGTGGCGACGCGGCCGCAGATCGCGGCGTCGACGGCACCGTCCGCCGAGGCTGTCGATCCGATCTGTGACATGGTCGTGGCGATCACCGAGGGCGCGCTCCACGCGGACCACGAGGGCAAGACGTACTACTTCTGTGGCCCAGGTTGTCTGCGGCGCTTCCTCGCCGATCCGGCTGCCGCGACGGCGGGCTCGCGGTGAGACACATCGCCGCGGAGCTTCTCGCGTGGCGTGCCTCCGATCCGCGCGTGGCGATCGCGACAGTCGTGGGCATCACCGGGTCCGCGCCACGTCCCCTTGGCGCGACGCTTCTGGTGGCGCCAGGTGAACGACTCGCGGGCTCCGTCAGCAACGGCTGCGTCGAGGCCGACGTGTACGAAGAGGCCCTGTCGGTGCTCGAGTCGCGGCGCGCGCGCGTGGTCCGGTACGGCATCAGCGACGACCGCGCCTTTACCGTCGGACTGTCGTGCGGCGGCACGATCGAGGTCCTCATCGAGCCGGTCGGTCCCATGCACGAGCGCGCCGCGCAGGCCCTCCGCAACGGAGCGGGCGTCGTGCTCGCTCGGATCGTCTCGCCCGAGGACCGCGCCGGGACCGTCGGCCTGTGGACCGGCGAGCCGCCCGGAGACGAGTGGGGCCCGGACCTGGTGCCGCTCGGGCGCGAGGCGCTCATCGCGCTCCACGAGGGACACTCACGGATCGCCGCGCTCCGGCTCGCCGATGGGCGCGATGCGAGTGTGTTCCTCCACGCCGTTCCCGTCCCCGCCACCCTGGCGATCGTGGGCGCGACGGACATTGCGATCGCGCTCGTCCATTTCGCGAAGCCACTCGGCTACCGAAGCGTCGTGGTAGACCCCCGAAAGGCGCTCGCGAGCCGAGAGCGCTTTCCACAGGTGGACGAGCTCGTCCACGAGTGGCCGGATGTCGCATTCGGGCGTCTCGTGCTCGACGCCGGCTCGGCGATCGTCGTGCTGAGCCACGACGAGAAGTTCGATCAGCCCGCGCTTCTCGCGGCGCTCCGCAGTCGCGCGGGTTATGTTGGCGCGATCGGCAGCTCGCGTACCAACGAGAAGCGTTTCGCGTGGCTTCGGGCGCAGGGTTTCTCGGCTGACGATGTCGCGCGCATCCACGCGCCGATCGGACTCGACATCGGCGCGCGCACGGCCGAGGAGACGGCGCTGGCGATCGTCGCGGAGATGCTCGCGTCGCGTCGCGGCCGCGCCGGCGGCAGCCTTTCCGCCCGCGCCCTCGTGATGACCGGCTGATCCGATGAGCGCGCCCGCGGAGCGCGTCGCCGCGGTCGTGCTGGCCGCGGGTGAGGGTCGTCGCTTCGGCAGCCAGAAGCTTCTCGCGCCCCTGCGCGACCGCCCACTCCTTCAGCACGCGCTCGACGCCGCGAACCATTCAGCGCTCTCACCGATCGTCGTCGTACTGGGGGCGAATGCCGAAGTGATCACTGCGGGGATCCGCTCTGGCCGTGCCCAGCTCGTGCACAACCCGGATCACGCCACCGGTCAGGCGAGCTCATTGCAGGTCGGTCTGCGCTCGCTCGACACCAACGACGCTGTCGTTGTCGTCCTGGGCGATCAGCCGAACGTCACCGCCGAGCTCCTCGACGCGCTCGTCGCGGCGCAGCGTTCGTCCGGGGCGCCCGCCGTGGTGTGCGTGCAGGACGGAAGACGATCGCCGCCGACCCTGCTGCATCGCGATCTCTGGGAGGAGGTCGACGCGCTTCGCGGGGACACCGGCGCGCGTGATGTGCTCGCGCGCCACCCTGACGTCGCCGTCTTCGAGGTCGCCGACGGCCTCGGGCGGCTCGACGACGTCGACACGCAGGAGGACCGGGAGCGGCTCGCGCGCGGCTAGCAACAATGCATCGCCCCCGGTGTGTGCCGGGCGATGCACGAGAGACAGGGTCCCCGCGTCGCGTGGGCCGTGCGCGCGACCGCCGCTGTCGGGTGGCGCGCGGCACGCGTGCTATGTGGCGGAGGACACGCAGTCTTCAAGCGCACCGCGCGCCGCGGTGGCGAGCTGCTCGCGGGCGGAGTCGAAGCGCTCGATCGGGATCAGCAGGCTGTCGGCGATGCGCTCGCGCACCTCGCGCGTCGTCCGCTCGCCGATCCGGCGCGCCCAGCGACGACCCAGCCAGCCTGCGTGCAGGCGCAGCGCCTGAGCGAGCAGAAATCCGATCAGCAATGTCGCCGCGAGCAGCGCGACCGGCGTCGGGATCCTACCGAGGTATTGGACCTCGATCGACCCGACCGGCGCGTTGTCTATGAGGAAGAGGGCCGCGAACCACAGCGCGCAGAAGAGGAGCAGCGCTGTCACCGCGTACTGCGCGAGGCCGATGAGCGACCAGAGCGCGCTGGTGGGCACGCGGAACGCCGCCGCTTCCGCTGCGAGCGAGCGGTCGACCGCGTCCGCGAGCCGCTGCTCGAAGAGCGCGGGCGTGCTCAGCGTCGCGAGCGCTCCGCGAATGCTCGCGGGCGCCGTCGGCAACGTCGCGGCAACGAGCTCGCGCAGCGGCTCGACCGCCGGTGCGAGCGAGCCGCGGAGCTGCCAGCGTCGGAGATACGCCGCGGGATCGGCCGACGCCCGCGCACGACCGGTGAGGCGGTAGACCGCGCTCGTCAGGAGGCCGAGCGGTCCCGCGCCGCGTGGCCGGGCGGCGAGCCGGGTCGCGGCGATGGCCTGTCGCTCGAGCCCGCGGATGTCGATGACCGCGAGGACGCCGCGTGTGGTGGCGGCCAGCGCGCGCTCGCGCCGGGCCCCTTCGATGAGCGGCTTCGCGTTCCCGTCGGCGACCCCGGCGCTCGTCGCGAGGTCTCGTACCGAGTGTTGCGCGTCGGCCGCGATGCGCGCTGCGATCACGCGCTTCGCTTGCACGCCCGAGTCAAGCCAGAGGCGGAACTGTGCAACGCCGATCTTGCCCTCGCGCGCGCGTGTGATCGCCACTCCGATATCGTCCAGACCCTCGCGTCTCAGCTGCGCGCGCATGTCGTCGCTCACGCGCGACGCGTCCTCCGCGCTCAGGAGGTCGCTGCGATTGAGAACGACCAGCTGGTGGCGAAGACGCGGAGCGAACGTGCGCAGATACCCCCCGTGCATGATCTCGTCCTTGTATTTCTCGGGATCGACGACCCAGGCGACCGCGTCAACGCGGGGGAGGAGCGCGTCGACGCGTTCGCGGTGCTCGGGAGCGATGGAATCGAAATCCGGCAGGTCAAGGACCGCGACGTCTCGTAGGTCCTCTGCGGCATGCTCCCGGATCTGTGCGACGCCCAGCCAGGTGAGGAGGTCCGCCAGCTCGCGGCGCCGGCCGGCCGGGATCCATGCGACGGGCTCGGCGGTGGTCGGACGCCGCGCACTCGCCGGGCTCACCTCCTGTCCAGCGATCGCGTTGAGGAGGGTGGACTTTCCGACTCCGGTCCCGCCGGCGAGCGCGAGCACGTACGCGTCGCCCGGGAATCCGAGACGGGTCCGTGCTGCGTCGCGGACCCTCGATGCCGCCGCCGCGTCGAGCCCGAGGGCTGACGCGGCCGCGATCGCCTCGTCAAGACGCGCGAGGCAGTCCTGAACGCTCATGCGCTTCGGCCCTCCACCGCGGCGCGGAGCGAGGCCGCGAGCTCGCGGAGCGTCGCCGGTCGCGGAGCGAGCGCGTCGAAGCGCTCGCGCTCGCTCGCAAAGAGCGTCGTCAGGAGCGCGTCCAATCGCGCCCGCGCCTGATGGATGAGCTGCTCCATCGCCCGTTCGCCGAACAGGGCCTCGAGGAGCTTCTGATTCAAGAACGCGGTGCCGGCCGCGATCCCGACCTCGGCGCCCGTCACACCGGCGGTGTGAGCGAAGACGCCGAGCATCACCGCGACGCCTACGGCGTTCACGCCGAGCGCTGCGACCTGCGCCACCGCGCGTTTCCGCCCACCTGTCGTGCGGACGTCGTCGACGGTCGCGCGCATCCACGTCGCAAGCCCGTCGCGCATTGCCGGAGCGAACCGCTCCGATGCCGACCACAGCGTGGGGTCGCCGGTGATCAGCGTGGCTCCGTCGGAGCGCTCGGACCACGCCGCGGCGGTCCGGCGGGCAGCGTCGCTCGCGTGTCGCAGCGCGAGGGCCTCAAGCGTGCTGGCCATCTCTTCTTCCACCATCGCGACAGGCGCCGCGGGGGTCCCGCGGAACGCGGTGATCAGTAGCCCGCGGAGCCGGCCGAGCCCGGACGACACGAACCGCGTGATCTGGTCGGCGCCGACGAAATCGTGCCAACGCCGGAGCACCTCACCGCGAAGCAGCAGCCCGCCGCTGAGCGCGCGCAGAAGCGCGGCGCGCTCCTCCGCGTACGAGTCTTCGGCGAACCGTCGCAGTGACAGGGCCAGGGTCGCCTCGTGCTCGAGATCGTCGGCCACCGCATGCGCGAGAGGGGTGAGTCCACCGACCGCACCGGCGAGCGCGTCCACGGCCACGCTCCGCCGCTCCGCGCTCTGCGAGGTCAGCTGCTCGATCCGTTCGAGCAGCGGCCGAACGCTTTCCCGCACGAGCCCGTTGACACGCGGGTCGAGCTGTCCCTCTGTGACGGTGATCAGATCGAGCGTGCTGTCCGACTCGCGCATACCGCCCTCCGACAGGAGGCGGCGCGCATCGGCAAGCACCACGTCGCGGTCGCGCGCGTCGCCGGGGACCCGGTTGATCAGCACCACGAGAGGGAGCCCACGCTCCTGCGCGCGGCGCAGGACCTGCCACGGCACGAGGTCCGCGTAGCGGGTCGCGGTCGTGACGAAGACGCACAGGTCGCAGGCCTCGAGCAGGATGTCCGCGAGCACGCGGTTATCCCGTTCGACCGAATCGATGTCCGGCGCGTCGATGACCGCCACGCCGCTCGAGCTCGGCGGCGCCTTGGCGTGGACGATGCGCTCGGACGCGATGAGGCGCAGACGCGCGCCCGAGAGGATCCGCTCCGCGTCGCTGTCGCTCGCGTAGAGGATGGCCTCGCGCGTCGTCGGCCGGAGCACACCGGCCCGGCTCACCTCGGCGCCCGCGATCGTGTTGAGGAGCGACGACTTCCCCGCGCCGGTGGGCCCGAGGAGCAGGACGAGCAGCGGCGCATCGAGGTCCGCCGCGCGCGGTCGCACGAATCCTTCCAGGTGGTCGCGAAGCTGACGCGCGCGCTCGTGTGCGGCTGGGCTCGTCGGCGCGAGACCCAGCCGCTGCTCCGCGAGATCGGCAAGCCGATCGCTGCGTTCGATGAGGTCGCCCGCGACCAGGTCCACGTCCCGCACTCTACGTTCCGCGCGCCGGAGCAGCGGTCAACGGGGCGCTCGCGTGGTCGCGTAAGGGCTTTGCCCTTCCTGCCGTCGCTTGTCCTCACGAGCGAGCAAGCTCGGCTCTCTCGTCCTCGCTAGGCAGTAACAGCAAGCGGGCGCGAACTCGCTGACACTCAAGCGGCCTCGAATCTGCTGGTCACGAACTCAGGTACAAAATTTCAGGAGGAGAACATGAATCAGTCACCTGAGCGAACGACCAAGCGCACGCACTACGTCGGCGTTTTCGACGAGCGTAACGACGCGGAGCTCGCCGCGCGCGATCTTCGCGAAAAGGGATTCAAGGACGACCAGATCGGCTACGCCTGGCGCGACGACGCCGGAAAGACTCACCAGGAGGGCAACAAGGCCGGTGAGATGGCCGCATCAGGCGCGGGCACGGGCGTCGTGCTCGGTGGGATCATCGGCGCTGGAGCGGCGCTCCTCATCCCGGGCATCGGCCCGATCGTGTCCGGCGGACTGCTGGCCACCGCTCTCGCGGGCGCCGCGACCGGCGCCGTTGCCGGTGGCGTCGCGGGTGGCGTCAGCGGCGCCCTCGTGGGCCTTGGCATCCCCGAAGTCGAGGCGAAGTTCTACGGCGACCAGTTCAAGGAAGGCCGCACGCTCATGACCGTGCGCGCCGACGACCGCTACAACGACGCGAGCGACATCGTGCGCAAGCGTCGCGGCTTCGACTACGACACACGCGAAGATCGTCCGATGAAGGGCGAGCGCTTCGAGCAGGAGTCCCACAACAAGCGCTGACCTCGCAGGGCATCCGACAGCCGCGCTCGAGAGGACCCGCCAGCGATGGCGGGTCCTCTTCCCCTAGATCACTGCGCCAGCGGGTCGACGATCCTTCCGTTGTGTTTGACTTCCCAGTGCACGTGCGGGCCGCCGGTGAGGCCGGTCATCCCGACGAGCGCGATGGGCTGGCCGCGAACCACTGAGTCGCCGACCGCGACGAGCGACAGCGAGGTGTGGTAGCCGCAGCTCTCGAGGCCATCGGCGTGCATCACGCAGACCCGACGTCCTCCCACAGGAACCCACCCGACCGCGTTGACGATGCCGTCGTCCGGGGCGAAGAGCAGTGAGCCGAACGGCGCAGAGACGTCGACGCCGGTGTGCCTGCCCTGAACGAACTGGACGATCATCCCGGCGACCGGTCGCACGAAGCGCTGTCCGTCCCACTCGATGAGTTGCGTTCTCGAGCGCGCCGTCGTGTCGGCGCGCGCCATCTTGATCGCGAGTCCCGTGCCGCAGCTGTAGATCTCGAGCTGCGTTCCGCTTCGCCCGGTCCGACGCACGCCGGTGAAGTGACGACCGTCGGGGCTGAACGTGCGCGCTCCGAAGACATTCGGCAAGGTGGCGAAGGAACCGACCTCCGCTCCATCCCACACCGCGAAGCGGTCGAAGGTGTTGCCCGCAGGCGCGTTCGGCGAGAGGGCGCCGAGCAGCAGCCGCCCATCGGATGACCAACCGTGCACCGGACCGGGCAGGCTCGCGAGCAGCGCATTCTTCACAGTTCCATCGCGCTCGCGCAGCGCCAGGCGATCCTGCGAACGCATGAGCAGCGTCTGCCCACGCGGCGACCATTCGGTGTAAGTGATGTCGGGCTGGTCGAGTGTCGCCATATCTCCGGTGGCGGTCACGCCGATGTATCGCTCCGTCGTGCCGTCGGTCGCGTAACGCGTGATCGTGAAGCGCTCTCCGTCGGCACTGAAGAACGCGTTGTCTCGCGGATACCGCGGCACGAGATCGTTAGCGACGCGCGACACCGTCTGCGTCACGCCCCTGTCCCAGGTGCGGATCTCTTCGGCGTACCAGTAATAGAGGACGTCACTCACCCATCGGACATCGGGGTGCGACACCTCGAGGTGGCCGACCCTTCTATCGCCCTGGAGGATGTGCAGATAGCCGTCGTCCTTCCAGAAAGAGAGGAACGCGCCCGACCCCGACCACTCAGGCTTGTTGCCCTGGCCGAGGTCGCGGACCTCACCGGTGCGGATGTCGACGACGCTCATCACCGGGTCTTCTTCGTACCCCGTGATCGTCACGTCCGAGGGGATGGTGATGACGCGAGCGACGGCGAGCGTGCTCGAGTCGGCCGACCATTTCGACACGAGGACGTTCTCGAGCAGCGGGACCGGCACGTGATCGGTGCAGTCGAGCGGGTCGGCAGACATGGGCATCGATAGCCATGCTTGGTCGTCTGGTAGACGACCGTATGAGGCCTCGCTCGTTCGCGTCGCAGCGGGTGAGCCAGACGCCGATGCGAATGCGACAGCGACCGCAATGCACGCGACAAGGCACGGCCAGCCCTTCCTCACGCCGTCGGAACGCGCCCGCGCACTCCGCGTTGTGGCCGTGCGTGGTCCTCGTCCTCTTGCGATACCCATACGAGCAGCCTGCGTGGCCGAGCGGCCTCGTGCCATGGACACACCGGGGGGTTCTCGCGGTACCAAAGACTGCATGGCTCGATCGCCTCGATCCGCTACCGGCGCGCGTGCGGAAAGCGGTGCGGGCGAGTGACCGAGCCTAATTCGTTCTGACTAGGATCCGCCGGCGACCGACGGGGTCAGCTCTTCGTCGCCAGCGTGAAGCGGGCCCGCGTCAACAATGGGACTCCCTCGGGTCCGCGGTGCTTCTCCGTCTCGCGAACGGCGGCCTCACGGTAGCCGGCCATCACATCCGCTCCCTTCGACTCCAGCATCTCGATCAGCCTGCGGGCGCCATGGCTGGCCTGCCAGTCGATCCATTGCCCGCCGTCGCGGAAATGAAACGTGTGCTCTTCGTCCTCCTCCGACTGCACCTTCAAACCGGCAGCCTCAACGGCCCGCGCCAGCGAGCCCTCCTCTTTGAAGGGGTCAGCGGGGGGACGTGCGGCGGGGCCGAAGATAGCGCCGAGCACCGGCCCCAGCCAGCTGTAACGCGGATCGTCGCCGCTCCATGTCACGAGCATCAGCTGGCCCCCGAGCTTGAGCACGCGTCGCATCTCGGCCAGCGCCGTCTCGGGTGACGGGACGAAGAAGATGCCAAAAGCGCAGATCACGGCGTCGAACGACTCGTCAGGGAACTCCAGTCTCCGGGCGTCCATCTCCAGCATCTCCGCATTTGGAAAGCCGCGACGGCGGATCTCCTCACCGGTCAATCGGACCATGTCAGGAGCGAAGTCGGTGCCGACCACGCGGCCCTCTGGTCCGACTCTTTCGAGGGCGGGGAAGATGGTCGAGCCGCGGCCAGAGGCCACGTCCAGAACACGGTCCCCCGTTTTGAGCGGTACGCGCGCAACGGTACGCCGGCCCCAGTGTGCGAAGAACGGGATGACTTCGTCGTAGGTGGAAGCCGCCGCGCTGAACAAGCGGTCCCACTCCATGCCCTCGGCGTTCATCATCGGCTGCTCGCTCATCCGTTCGTCCGTCCCGCTCATCGTGGGTGCATCATGACATCCACCGATGGTCTCGCCTGAGAAGTTCCCCGATCCCGCCACCGACATCGCGCGCGGCGCGGGCGCGGAGGGCGTGGCCGTTCTCGCAGGCGGCTGTTTCTGGTGCGTCGAGGCGGTCTACAAGCAGCTCGACGGCGTGTCCGCGGTGACATCCGGCTACGCCGGCGGCTCCGCCGACTCTGCCGATTACGAGACAGTCTCGAGCGGCCGTACCGACCACGCGGAGGTCGTCGAGGTGCGCTTCGATCCAGAGACGATCAGCTATGGTCAGATCCTGAAGGTGTTCTTCTCGATCGCCCATGACCCGACGACGCGGGATCGACAAGGCGCGGACGTTGGACGGCAGTACCGCTCCGCGATCTTCCACGCCGACGACGAGCAGCGCCGCGTGGCAGACGCGT
Organism: Chloroflexota bacterium; assembly: GCA_031404235.1. GTDB lineage: Bacteria > Chloroflexota > Limnocylindria > P2-11E > P2-11E > CF-39. The sequence continues at coordinate 11,794 of JANNHF010000229.1, read as the reverse complement.
ACATCGAGCAGCTCGATGCCGCGCACGTCTACGATCGTCCGATCGTCACCGAGGTGCGACCGCTCGCCCACTTCTACGAGGCCGAGTCGTACCACCAGGACTACGCCGAGCGGAATCCGCTCAGCCCGTACATCCTCTTCAACGCGCGCCCGAAGGTGCAGAAGGTGCGTACGTATTACAAGGAGCGCCTGAAACGGGCCTGAGGCGGTCAGCCCAGCTGGTACGCCGACGGGTCAACGTTCGCAGCAATGAGCGTCGGGACCTCGGACGATCTGGTCCGTAGGGCCTCGCGGCACTCGGCGAGCGTTCGCACCTCGCGACCGGTGATACCGAAGCCTTTCGCGAGCGCCACGTAGTCGAGCCTGCCGAATGTCGTGCCGATCACGGGGTAACCCTTGCGCTCCTGGCCCGCCTTGATCTGCGAGAGCGCGTCGTCGGAGAGAACGATGACGGTGACGCCGAGCTTCTGGCGCACCGCCGTCTCGAGGTCGGCCATCACCATCGCGAATCCGCCGTCGCCCAGCACACACGCGACCTCTCGATCGCGGTACAGCAGCTTCAGACCGAGGGCGGCCGCGAGCCCATAGCCCATCGACGACAGGCCGTTGGACATGAAGAACGTCTTCGGCAGGTACATCGGAAGGCACTGCCCCGTGACGGCCTTGTTGTAGCCAACGTCGCACGTCACCAGCGCGTCCTCGGGTAGCGCGGCACGCAGCTCCGCGAGGACCTGCTGCGGCGTGAGCCGGTCGCGCTTTGGCGTGACGAAGGCGCGGAACGAGTCGCGGAACGCGCGCACCTCTTCTCGCGGGCGCTGCCTTCCTGGCCTGCCGGCGACCGAGCGGAGGGCGTCGATCCCCTCGCGCAGGGGACCAACGACCTCGACCGCGCTGTCGTAGTGGCGGTCGTCGTTGGGCAGCGGGCCGATGTGGATGACCTTGGCGGCGGCGCGCCAGTCGCGGTCGAACTCGACGGGGTCGAAGCCGATCATCAGTACGAGGTCCGAGCCGTCGATGTACTCGTACAGCTTGGTGGTGCCGAGCATCTCGATCGTCCCGAGGAAGAGCGGGTGATCCTCGCGGAACACGCCCTTCGCCTTCGGGCTGACCATCACCGGGATGCCCCACTCCTCCGCGAGGGTCCGCAGCGCGCCGACGGTGCCGTCGTCGTTGGCGTCCAGGCCCGCGAGGATCACCGGTCGTTCGCTCTCGCGGAGCAACTGGGCGGCCCGGCCCGCCGTGACGCGATCGACCGCGGCGCTCGCCTCGTCGGCACCGCGGGACACGATGCGAGTGGGCGGAGCGTCGTGGGTCCCCGCCGAAAGCTGTCGCGGAACATCGCTTGGCACTTCGATGAAGATCGGACCGCGTCGCGGTCGCAGCGATTCGCGCAGCGCGCGATCGGTGACGTCGGCGGCGTTCGACGGTGTCAGACGCGTCTGCCACTTCGTGATCGGGGCGAACAGCGCCCGGAGGTCGAGCTTCTGATGCGTTGTGATCTCGAAGCGGTCGGCGGGAAGCTGGCCGGTGAATGCGATGAGCGGCGCGCGATCGAGATACGCCTGGGCGACACCCGTCACGAGATTGGTCGCGCCAGGCCCGAGCGTCGCCACGCACACGCCTGGGATCCCGCTCGCGCTGGCCATCGCCTCGGACATGAACGCCGCCGTCGTCTCGTGCCGCGTGAGGACGAACTCGAGCCCAGCCTGACGGAAGCCCTCGATGAGATCGACGACCTCGCCGCCCGGGTGACCGGTGACGTAGCGCACGCCCGCGGCGCGCAGACGCTCGCCGACGACGCGCGCGACGGTGGGCTCGGTCAGGACGAGACCCGCCGGCGCAGCAGTAGCCAGGCGCCGACGGCGATGAGCAGGATCGGCCAACCTTGCGCGATCGCGCGCTCGCCCTCGACGCCGAATGCGCCGCTCGCTCCGGCGATGACGGTGAGGATCGCGCCGGGGATCAGCGGCCACCAGCGACCTGGCTCCCGCGCGCCGCTGGTGAGGAGGTCGACGCCGTAGATCGCGAGGAAACCGAGGCCGAGGCCGAGCACCACCGGCTCGCCCCTCGCGCCGAAGTCTTCCAGGAGGATGCCGGCGCCCAGACCCGTGAGGATGCCCGCCGGGATCAGGAGGCCGTACCGCCGGGTCCCCGCGTACGCGGTGGCGAAGACGAGCCCGACAACGACGACGATGACGTCGGCGTCGAGGTCCAGAAGCTGAACGGCGAACAGCGTCACGCCCACGACGATCAGGATCACCCCCGGTAGCCAACCCCTCATATCGCGCACCGGCAAAGCATCACCTGTCCGGGTGAAACCTCAAGTGGGCGGGACCCCTCCCCTGTACGGGGGATGCCGTTCGGGGGATGCGGGCCTACGGTCCTTCAGGGAGAAAGTGGTCACCTGGGAGATGCCTGACGGCACGGAATTCCGATACCTGGGTATCGGCGTATCCGACGCCGCCCTCCGGGAATTCGTGCTGCGCTTCATGTCCAGCGAGGGGATGTCCTGGGACGCCTCGACCTGGGACGACCGTCAGCTCGAGATGGCGTTCCTCCAGCGCTTCGGCGAGACGATCAGGGTCCTTCGGGAGACGACCCCCGGGCGCACGGTCCTGGTGTTCCAGCCTCTCATGGCCGGCGCCTAGCCCCGTATCCGCCGGCGAGTCCGAACGGCCCACGAGGAAGCGGGCGTTCGCCTCTCCCCGACGCCGGGCCGTTGCGTCACTTTGACTCGGAAGCTTGCCCCAGGCGCAAGGAGGCGCACGTGATCTGCTACCTCTGCCGCGCGCAGGCCGCAGGCATCTGTACGAGCTGCGGCGCGGCTCTCTGCGAGCCCCATTTCCGAGAGGCACGGACCTACGCGGTCGGCGGCACGCGGTTCGGGTGTCCGCATGGGGTCGCTGCCCGCGATGCCACCGAGCTGCCTCGGTCGACCGACACGCTTGTCACGCGGCCGAGGCGAACGGTCTAGCCTCGATCGGCGGCCCCTGCGTCCCAGCCGACAGACGAAGGAGTGATGACATGACCAAAGAACAGGTCCCCGCAAGAGAGCCAGGCGTCGGGGACGGCCCGACACTCACGACCAGGCAGGGTCATCCGGTGTACGACAACCAGAACCAACGAACGATCGGCGCGCGCGGCCCCGCGACGCTCGAGAACTACCACTTCCTCGAGAAGATCAGCCACTTCGATCGCGAGCGGATCCCAGAGCGCGTCGTTCACGCGCGCGGCGCGGTCGCCTACGGTTACTTCGAAGCGACCGGTAAGATCGGCGACGAGCCGGCGGCCAGCTACACGCGAGCGAAGCTCTTCCAAGCGGCCGGGAAGCGAACGCCCGTCGCGATCCGTTTCTCGACGGTCATCGGCGGACGCGACTCCTCAGAGGCCGCTCGCGACCCGCGCGGGTTCGCCGTGAAGTTCTACACCGAAGACGGGAACTGGGACCTCGTCGGCAACAACCTGCCGGTATTCTTCATCCGCGACGCGATCAAGTTCCCGGACGTGATCCACTCGCTCAAGCCCGATCCGGTGACCTTCCATCAGGAGCCGGGTCGCATCTTCGACTTCATGAGCAACACGCCGGAGTCGATGCACATGCTCACGTTCCTGTTCAGCCCGCGCGGCATCCCGGTGGACTACCGGCACCAGCAGGGCTTTGGCGTCAACACCTACAAGATGGTGAACATGCGCGACGAGACCGTGCTCGTCAAATACCACTGGCAGCCCAAGAGCGGTGTTGCAGGTCTCACCGAGGATGAGGCGCAGGCCATCCAGGCGAAGGAGCTCGGCCACGCCTCGATCGATCTGTATCAGGCCATCGACCGCGGTGACTTCCCACAGTGGGACCTCTTCGTCCAGATCATGAGCGACGACGAGCATGCCGAGCTCGACTTCGATCCGCTGGATGACACGAAAACGTGGCCAGAGGACCTGTTCCCGCTTCGCCGCGTCGGGACGATGACGCTTGACCGCAACGTCGGCAACTTCTTCGCGGAGAGCGAGCAGATCGCGTTCGGGACGGGCGTCCTGGTGGACGGCCTCGACTTCTCCGATGACAAGATGCTCGTGGGCCGCACGTTCAGCTACTCCGACACCCAGCGCTATCGGGTCGGCCCGAACTATCTGCAGCTTCCGGTGAACATGCCGAAGGGCGCGAAGGTCTCGACCAACCAACGTGACGGTCAGATGGCGTACTTCGTCGATGGCATCGCCGCAGGTGAGAACACACACATCAACTACGAGCCCAGCTCTCACGCGGGCGCGAATCGTGAGGCACCGTACCCGGTCCACGACGAGCAAGGGCCCACGATCGACGGCCGGCTGACCCGGCGACGCATCCCGCGCGCCAACGACTACGCGCAGGCCGCCGACCGCTACCGGACGATGATGCCTTGGGAGCGCGACGATCTGGTGCGGAATCTCATCGCGCTCCTGAGCCAGTGCGAGCGCTACACGCAGCAGCGGATGGTCTGGCACCTCCTGCTCGTCGATCGTGACTACGGGACGCGTGTGGGCGCGGGCCTCGGCATCACCGCTGCGGACGTCAAGGACCTCGCGCCTCTGCCGAACCAAGAGCTCACCGAGGACGATCGGAAGCGGCTTGTCGATCTCGACAACGCCCGTCCGCGCACGGCGGGCGGCAAGACGCTCACCGGTGCGGTGCCGGTGCGCCGTCTCGCGGAGACGCCGGAGAGCCTCGCGTACCAGCTGATGACGATGTCCACGCCCGGCGACCGTGAGGGGCGCGGCCAGCCGATGACGGAGGCCGTGCTCGCGAAGCGCTGAGCTCTGCTGACGACGCCGCCCGGTGCCGGGGTCGGCCCGGGCGGCGTTGGCTCGCGCGCGGAGCGTCTCGAACGTAGCGCGGCTAACGGTCCGCCGAGCCTCGTCCGAGGCTAGTGTTCCCGGTCATGAACGACCCAAAGGGCTATCGCATCGAGCGTTTCGAGCCCGCCGAGCTCTCGGGTGACGACCTTCGCGGGGCAGTCGAGCTGCAGCAGGCTCTCCAGCACGAGCGCGTACCGGAGGACCCGATCATGCCCGCCGCGGCGATCGAGGCGCGCCTGCGTGCGAAGGCGCCGGGGCAGTGGCGTGCGTTCTTCGGCGCGCGCGACAGCGCCGGCGCGATCGTGGGTTACGGGGTCGTCGGCCGCTCGCTCAATGAGCCCGAGAATGCGCACTTGCGCTGGTGCGAGATCGCCGTTCTTCCCGCGCATCGCCGCCGCGGCCTCGGGCGTGCCCTGTTGCGCCGGCTCGTCGACGTGGTCGCCGATCAGGGCGACGACATCGTGTTCATGACGCAGACGAGCGATCGCATCCCGAGCGGTCCTGCGTTCGCCCGCGCGGCGCGCTCGACGCCCGGGCTCGACATGAAAACGACTCAGCTCGACCTCTCCAGGGTCGACCATGCGAAGGCGGACGAGTGGTCCAGCATCTCTCCGGCCGGCTACCGGCTCGAGCGCATCGACCAGACTGTGCCCGCGCATCTCGTGGAGGCTTACATCCAGTCGTCGAATGGGATGAACGACGCGCCGCGCGGAGATCTGCGCATGGGTGACTGGACGCTCACGGAGCAGCAGATCCGCGACCGCGAGGCGTGGTTCGAGCAGACCGGCGCGGAGTGGTGGCTCCTCGTCGCGGTGCACGAATCGACCGGCGAGGGCGCGGGCTTCACCGAGGTCACCTACGACCCGCGCGTCCCGCATCTCATCTGGCAGCAGGGCACCGCCGTCATCGACGCGCACCGTGGACATCGCCTCGGTCTGTGGATGAAGGCCGTGATGCTCAAACGGATCCTCGAAGAGCGGACGCAGGCGCGCTTCATCCGCACCGGCAACGCCAACACGAACGTCCAGATGCTCGACATCAACACTCAGCTCGGCTTCACGCCGGCGTGGTCCGCCTGCCTGTGGCAGATCTCGATCACCGATGCGCGCAACGCGCTCGGCCTCGAGCGCGCTGGAGCGACCACCTAACAAAGGAAGCGCGCGCTTCACCGAGTCCGCGGCCAGGAGTGTGTGCGACACTCGTTCTCACCGCCTTCACTTCGCAGAGGAGAGCACGCCTTGGCCATCGCCACACGCCGACAGCCGCGCATCCCGCTCGAGGAGCTCTGCAGGCTTCCGTCCTTCTACCTGCCGGCCGTTTCCTGGAAAGGCGACCGCGTCGCCTTCTACTGGGACAAGACCGGCCGCACGGAGCTCCACGTGATGGATCTCGTGACGCGGGAGACGCGGCAGGTCAGCCACGGTGAGGTCCCGCGCGCGCTGCGCGCGGGATTCGCCTGGGACCGCGCGGACCGCGGCATCGTGTTCGCGAAGGACACCGGGGGTACCGAGCAGCACGACCTCTACCGGATCGACGCCAATACCGGAGCGGTCACTCAGCTCACGAACGACCCCACGGCGCAGGAGTACGTCGGCCAGTTCAGCCCCGACGACCAGTGGCTGACCGTCCTCACGAACAAGCGGCATCCGGCGACGCCCGATCGACCCGGTCAGCTCAACCTGTGGAAGATGCGCGCGGACGGGTCGGAGTACGCGCCGCTGACGAACTACGCCTTCCCCGTATTCGGCGGACAGTGGAGCCCGGACGGCAAGCACGTCTCGTACGCGACGAACGAGGACGTGACCGACCTGAGGAACGGCGACTCGTACATCGTGCGCGCCGACGGGACCGGAGCGCGCAAGGTGCTGTCGGTCAAGAAGGGGTCAAAGGACACCATCGCGGACTGGCACCCGGACGGGAAGCGGCTCGCCGTGACGAGCGACGCGTCCGGGCAGAATCGCGCGGGCATCCTCGACATCGGGTCCGGCCAGGTCCGCTGGCTCGGCAAGGACAACGTCGAGGAGCACGCGATCCGTTTTTCGGAGGATGGCCGGCTGCTCGCGGCAGTCCGCAATTTCGAGTCGTCGGTGCGCCCGGTGATCTACGAAGTCGAGACCGGCGCGCCGCGCGAGCTGACGCTGCCGGAGGGCTACGCCGTCGGCGCCTCGTTCTTCGATGACGACAAGAAGCTCCTTGTCTCGTTCAGCTCCGACGTGACGCGCGGCAGCCTGGTCGCGTACGACCTACGGTCCGACACCTACGACGTGCTGCTCGACGCGGAGTATGGGTCGATCGACCGATCCGTGTTCGTCGAGGCGAAGCACGTGTACTACAAGACGTTCGACGGACGGAAGATCCCGGCCCTCCTGTATGCGCCGCGCGACATCGCTCCCGGCGAGCGGCTGCCCGCACTCGTGCATGTCCACGGCGGACCGACGGGGCAGTGGTTCCGCGGTTTCGACCCGTTCGCGCAGTTCCTCGTCGACCGCGGCCTCGTCGTCATCGAGCCGAACATCCGCGGCAGCACCGGCTATGGCGTGGACTTCCGCGACGCCGCGACCAAGGACTGGGGCGGCGCCGATCTAGAAGACGTCGCCGGCGCGGCCGAGTACCTGAAGACACTGCCCTACGTCGACCCCGGGCGGCTCGTCGTGTTCGGCGGGAGCTACGGGGGATTCATGGCCTTCATCGCAGCGACGAAGAAGCCGGAGATCTGGCGCGCCGCGGTCGCGTGGGTCGGCGTCAGCGACTTGCACAAGCTCTACGAAAAGAGCATGGAGCACTTCAAGTACTACTTCCGCGAGCAGATGGGCGATCCCGAGAAGGACCGCGCGCTATGGCGCGATCGCAGCGCGGTCGAGTTCGCGGACCAGCTGCGGGCAAAGCTGCTGATGGTCCACGGCGTCAACGACCCGCGCTGCCCGGTCGACCAGTCACGCATCTTTCGCGACCGGTTGCTCGAGCTCGGGCGCAAAGAGGGCGAGGACTTCGAGTACGTCGAGCTGGGCGACGAGGGACACGGCAGCACGGACATCGCACAGAAGATCCGGACCTTCACCATCCTGGCCGACTATCTGGAGCGCGTGCTCTAGCGTCTGGCCAGCGACTCCGCGATCGTGTAGCGATCGTCATGCAGCTCGACGACCGAACCCGGCTCGATGGCGAGATACACCAGCTCCACGTCCTTCGCACACCTGACTCTCTGCGCGTCCAAGGATGTGGCTTGGAGCCCCGGCGTGAACACCACGATCGCATCGACCTTCGGCGCGCGCTTGCGCCGGAGCGTCGAGCGGTACGGATCACGGCCGTGGAACCAGGTCCGGTACTCGGGTAGGTAGTAGCGCACGAGTAGGAAATCCTCGCGTGCGAGGAGCAGCGTCGTGCTCGGGACGTAGTGCTCGCGGACGTAGCTCACACGCGACGCCAGCTCCCAGTCGTGCCGGGTGATCGCGGCCGCGGAGAACGGAGCTGAGCTGGTCGTGAAGACGAAGGCGGGCACGAGGACGCCGGCAGCGAACGCAAAGCGGCGCGCTCTTTCTGGTACCGCCACGGCTCGGTCGATGGCGGTGGCGGCGACGATGTACAGGGCCGGAAGGATCGAAAGCACGTAGCCCCACTCGCCGATGTGGAGCCCGACGTAGAGCACGAGCCCAGGAGCGATCCACAGGGTCAGCAGCGTCTCCCGCTGGCCAACGCCGATATCGCGCTGACGGACCCGGCGGTAGCCCTGAGCGAGGCCGAGGGCCACCACGGGCAGTGTGAACAGACCAAGGCCCCACGCGATCGCGGAGAGCGTCGTCGCCAGATTGGTGCCGAGCGCCGGCAGTCCCTGCGCCTGCACCGAGTGCGTCGCGCGTACGAAGTCAGACTGTTGGGCCAGCGCATCGACATACGTGAAGAGCCCGCCGGAGAGCACTGCGGTCGGGATGAGCCAGACGAGGCAGCCGACCGACACCATCGCGGCCGCGGCGGCGCGACTGCGCCAGTGGAGCGGCCAGACCGTCCACACCCACAGCGGCCCGAGGATCAACAACAGGTCTTGACGGAACCCAGCGGCAGCGCCGAAGGCCGCGCTCGCGACGAGCGCGGCGGTCATGCCACGGCCACGGGTGTGAGCGAAGCACGCAGCGAGCGCGATCGAGAGCAGTCCGAGCAACGTGTAGGGGTATGCGACCTCGCTGTACTGCCAGACGAGTGGACTGAGCGCGAAGCCAAGCGCAACGAGTGCGGCGGAACGATCCGAGGCGAATCCGCGAGCGAAGAGGAAAAGTGCAGCAGCGGCGAGCGCGCTCGCGATCATGGAGATCAGGACCAGCGCGCTGTTGCTTTCGCCGGTGAGCTGACGGGCGACCGCGGCGGTGGCGATGTACAGGACATAACCCGGCGGATGCGGGCGCTGGCTCGCGGTCACGTAATCGACATGGAAGCCGTCCTCGAGCGCCCGCGCGTACAGAACGGAGTCCCACGCCCACAGCTGTTCCGACACGAAAGGCGCACGCGTCGCCAGCGTCAACGCGAAGAGGGCCGCCGCGATGAGCGCCGGGCGCATCGACCACCGCCTCCCCACCAATACCCCGCGCCAGAGTAGCGAGTCGTCCGTAGGGAGCGCCGGGCCATCGTTCCCTATGTCGGAGCCGCTCCGACGCGATCGCGCGCCCGACGCGCGAGCTGCAGACCGACGGCGACGGCGAACGAGGCGAGGCCCACCACGTCGGCGATCGCACCGGGCGCGAGGAGGAGCAGCCCTGCGCCAACTAACAGAACGCGCTCGATGAGGTTCGTTGGGCGCAGCAGGTAGCCGCCCACGCCGCTCACCAGCGCGACGACGCCGCCGACGGCGGAGATGGAAGCCACGATGGCTTCGGGCACGGTCGAGTCGCGCCAGAGGAGCGCGATCCCGTCGGGTTGCGTGAACATGAACGGCACGAGGAAGCACGGAAGGGCGTACTTCCACGTGAGCACCATCGTCTTGTACGGATTGCCGCCCGTGATCGCGGCCGCCGCGAACGGCGAGAGCGCCACGGGCGGAGACACCTCACTGAGGACGGCGTAGTAGAAGACGAACATGTGCGCGGCCGGCGCGGGAACACCGAGCTGCACGAGCGCGGGGATCACCGTCGGCACCGCGACCAGATACGTCGCGGTGATGGGCAGCGACAGACCGAGGACCCACAGCACGACGCCGGCAACGACGAGCGTGAGCACGAGATTGCCCAGACCGAGCGAGAGGATGAGGCTCGAGATCTTCAGCCCCAGGCCGGTCTGCAGGAGGATCCCGACCGCGATGCCCGCCACCGCCGTCGTTGCCGCCACCGAGAGCACCTGCTTCGTGCCGTTGGCGAGCGCCGCGGAGATCTTTCCTGGCGAGAGCGCCGTCTCATGCCGGATGTACGACACGACCATGGCCAACAAGATCGACCAGAAGACCGCGACGGGCGTGGAGAAGCCGAGGGCGAGGAACACGACGATCGCGAAGAGCGAGCTGTATTGGTACCAGTAGCGCTTCGTCAGCTCCCAGAAGCTCGGGGCATCGAGCTCGATCGCGCTTGCGCCGAGCCGCCGGGCATCGATCTCGATCATCAGCAGAATGCCGACGTAGTAGAGGATCGTCGGCATCATCGCCATGACCACGATGTCGAGGTAGCTGATCTTCAGGATCTCTGCCATGAGGAACGCCGCGGGCCCGAGCACCGGTGGTGAGATGACCGCGCCGATCCCGCCCGCGGAGAGGATCGCGCCCGACGAATCTCGGTCGTGTCCCGCTTTCTTCAGCATCGGGTAGCAGATCGAGCCCAGCGTCACCGTCGTCGCGACGCCGGAGCCCGAGACGGTGCCGAGCAGGAACGATGCGAGCGTCACTGTGCGCGCCGCGCCGGTGGGTCGCTTACCGGTGAGCGCGAAGGCGAGGTCGACGTAGAACTTGCCGGCTTTGGTGTACTCGAGGATCGCGCCGTAGATGGTGAACAGGATGATGAACGTCGCCGCCACCTGTAACGGCGTACCGAGCATGCCATCGAGGCCGAGGTACTGGTACGCGATGATGTCGTCGAGATCTATCGGCGGTCCGCGGAAGGGGCCGGGCATGAAGTCGGCGAAGTACGCGTACGCGATCGCGACGAGCCCGATGACGGGCAGATGCCACCCGGTCGTCCGGCGCCCAGCCTCGAGCACGAGGGCAAGCGCGAGGACGCCGAACACGAAGTCCGACGGTGTTGGCTCCGCCACGCGGTAGATGACCTGCTCGAAGTTGATGAAGATGTAGGCCGTGATCGCGATCGCGCCGGCCGCGGGCAGGAGATCCAGCAGCGTGATGCTGTTGCGGAAGCGTGGCAGTGCCGGGTAGAGGAGGAACGTCAGAAGAAGCGTGCCGGTGAGGAAGATCATGACGTAGATCTGTGGCGTCGTGATCGTCTGATCGAACACGCGGAAGCTCGGGACCACGATGCTCGTGAGCGGGATCTGCGCGCCAGCGATCGCGAAGTAGAGAGCGAAGAGCGTGACGGCCACCGCGATAGCGGTGACGACCGTGGCCCAAACGCCGGTCAGTGTGCGTGTCCGAGCTTCCTGCTCGAACTCTTCGATGAGCTCCTTGGTCTTCTCGTCCGCAAGGATCCCGTCGAGGTCGGGCCGATCGATGAGCTCGGCGGACTCGTCCGCGGGTCGCGGTGGGGTGCTCATCGCGCGGCGAGGAGCGTCAGGGCGAACGGCTTCCGTTCCGCCCTCACGTTGACCACGGTCTCGCCAAATCGCGCGAGCAGGTCGCAGTTCCATCGCGCGGTCGTGATGCGCTGCTGTCCGAGCGGCGCGATGCGGATCACGAGCTCGTTTGACGCGCTTGGCGGAGCCGCCGAGGCCCACCAGCCGTCCGGCTCCTGGACGATCGGGTCGTCCCAGCGGAAGTACTCGATCGAACGGATATCCTTCGAGCGCACCCGCTGGAGCTCGAGGTCGTCGCCATCACGCTC
>JANNHF010000228.1:0-11720 GCA_031404235.1 Chloroflexota bacterium | reverse complement strand
GCGCGGCGACAGCAGCACCTGCCATAGCCACCATGAGAATCGCGCTGCTCAAGATCGCGAGGATGAGACGTTTCATGCTTCACTCCCCTTATCTATCGTGGCGTGATGCTACGCCGCGTACTCATCCCGGCCGGAGGCTAGTCGGGCTCCAGTACCGTCGTGGCCGCGCGGTAGGTGCCCAGCGGCTGGACCCACTCGCAGCACGTTCGCATGAGCGCCAGCGCCTCGCGGGCCGGCGAGGTCTCGGGGTCGGCCTCGAAGTCGAGGTAGAAGACGTAGTCCCAAGGTCCGGCGCGGCTAGGGCGCGACTCGATCTTCGTGAGCTGCACGCCGGCGGTCGCGAACGGCTGGAGCGTTCGGGTCAGCGCGCCGGGCACGTTCGCCGCGGCGTAGACCACGCTCGTCTTCCATGGCCCTGACACAAGGGCGGCGGGCACGAGGCGCGCCACGTTGTCGTCGCCGTCGCGCGCGAGCGCGAAGAAGCGTGTGAAGTTGTCGGGGCTCGTCTCGATCGACTCCGCGAGGACCACCAGTCCATAGCGATCGGCCGCACGCTTGCTCGCGACGGCGGCGACGCTGCGGTCGCCTGCCGCGGCGACGTCGGCGGCCGCGCCCGCGGTGTCGTACGCGACCTCCGGCTGGATGTTCGAGCGCCGCAGGAAGTCCTCGACCTGTGCGAGCGCCTGCGGATGCGAGCGCGCGATCTTGATATCCGCGAGCGACGCGCCCGGCACGCCAAGAAGGCAGTGACGCACGCGCACGACGGCCTCGGCCACGATGCGCACCCCGCGGTGGTTCCGCAGCAGGTCGTACACGTCGGCCACCGATCCCGCGTGAGTGTTCTCCACCGGCACGACCGCGGCATCCACCTCGGCGCTCTCGAGCGCCGCGAAGACCTCGGAGAACGTGCGGCGCGGCAGGAGCTTCTGACCGGGGAACAGCGCCGCGGCCGCGGCCTCCGAGAACGCTCCGGCCAGCCCCTGGTACGAAACGCTCAGCGATACACCGCCGTACGCCACTCCGCGTGGCGCTTGTCGTCGCCGCGCGCGATGGCGAAGTACACATCACCGATGCGGCGAGCGATCGGACCGATCGTACCGTCACCGACAATGCGGCCATCCACCTTCACACACGGAGCGACCTGCGCGCCGGTGCCGCAGAAGAAGACCTCGTCGGCGATGAACAGCTCGGTACGATCGATGGCCCGTTCGTGCACGGTGAGGCCGAGCTCTTCCCGCGCGATCGTCATGATGGTCTCGCGCGTGATGCCCTCGAGGATGTCGTCGGTGACCGCGGGCGTGATGAGCTGCCCGTCGCGCACCATGAACAGATTCGCGCTGCCGCCCTCGGAGACGTGCCCGTCGCGCGTGAGGAAGATCGCTTCGTCGGCGTCCGCCTCATGCGCGTCGTCCACCGCGAGCGCGGTGTTGATGTATGCGCCGGTGAGCTTGCCGCGCGCCGGGATCGCGTCATCGGCGGTGCGCCGCCAGGTCGATGTCCGCGCGGAGAGACCGGAGGTCGGCAGATACGCGCCGATCGGGAACGCGAACATGCCGAAGCCGCTGCGCAGATCGTGCAGCGCGACCTTGATCGAGCGCGCGGCCTTGTACGCGAGCGGACGGATGTACACATCGGCGCGGAACTCGTTGCGGCGCAGGAGCTCGAGCGTGACCTCGGCGAGCATCGCGCTGTCGCCCGGCAGCTCGATGCGCAGCAGGCGGCAGTTGCCGCGCATCCGATCGAAGTGCTCGCGCAGCCGGAACGCATAGAGCTGCTCCTGGCCAGCGTTCCAGTAGGCGCGGATGCCCTCGAACACGCCGGTGCCGTAATTCAGGGCATGCGTCGCGAGGCTGACGTGCGCGTCGGCCAGCCGCTTGAAAACGCCGTCCTGGTAGGCCCAGCCCGTCTCCGGGATCTCCGTCCCGAGCGCCGCCGTCTCCTTGAGCCTCTCGTGCACGCTGCTTGCCATTCCGCTTCCTCCTCTGGATAACAAGAAAGCCTCCCGACTTCGGGAGGCTTCGTTCCGCTGGTCTGTGATCCTGCCGCTAGCTGAGCGCGCCTCCTCCGCCGACTCCACCTGCTCCCCTGGGGAGCTGGATAACGATGACGAAGAACACGCTGCGCGCCATCAGGACGCGAACGGTATCGGGCGCGCGCGCCGTCGTCAATGTCACAGCCGACCGATGACCTCGCTGCGCTGCCACACTCGCCGCGCGATCTCGAGCGCGACGACGTCGGCGACCACGAACGCGAGACCAAGGGCGACCAGCGCCCAGCCGTCCGCGATGCGTGTCGCCGCCACGCCGAGTACGGCGAAGATCGCGGCGGAGAGGCCGATCATCAGTCCGGCGATCTGCTGGCCGGCCCGGGTCGTCCGCACGACCGCGGCGATGATGAGCACCCAGCTCCCGGCGGTGATGAGATACAGGAATGCGACCACGAGCAGCGCGAAGAGGATCTCTGGTGGAAGGGCGTGGCGCATGCGCGTCGCCCCGAACAGGAGCGTCCCGAGCACGTAGAACACGCTGAGGCTTCCGGCGCAGATCAGCATGACCGGGCCGACCATCCCAAGAAGCTTGCCGACGACGATGTCGATGTCCCGCACCGGCGACGCCAGCAGCGGCACCAGCGTTCCGTTCTCCTTCTCCTGCGTGAAGGTCGATGCGATCAGCGCGACGCCGGACAGCGCCGGGATCAGCGTGCTCTGCAGCGCAAGCACGAGCATCGAGATGTCATTCGGGCCGCCCGGCACTCCGCGGCCGCTGACCACGAAGAGGATCGGGAGGAGCGCGAAGAACCCGGTCCGGACGATCGCGCCGCGGTCGCCAAAGATCTCCCAGCGGATCTCGCGCCACGCGATCAGTGCGGCCTTACCCACGCTGCTCACCGGCCTCCGCGACGATCGAGAAGTACGCATCCTCGAGCGAGCGCTCCTCGCGAACGAGCGTGATGACGCGCATGCCGCTCGCCAGCAGCGCTCGGAGCACCTCGGGGTTCGTGGTGCCGGGCTCGTCGGCGTCGAACCTCAGCGCCGCATAGCCGTTGTCCGTGTCGGCCGGCTCCGCCGTCACGCCGGCGCGGGCGAGACTGTCGCGCGCCACGGCGATGTCGCCGGTGAACGAGACGACGAAGCGGGGATGTGCCTCCGCGCGCAGCGCACCGGTGAGTCCCTCCCGCGCGACGCGGCCGCGGTAAAGGACCACGACGCGATCGGCGATGCGCTGCGCCTCGTCAAGATCGTGCGTGCAGAGCAGGATGGCGCGGTGGCGCGCGCGCAGCGACACGATGAACGACCGCAGCGAGCGCGCGGTCTCCGGGTCGAGGGCGGTCGCGGGCTCGTCCAGGAGGAGCACCGGCGGGTCGTGCACGAGGCCGCGTGCGATCGCGACCTTTTGCTTCATGCCGCGCGAGAACGCGCCGAGACGGACGTCGAGGCGGTCGGTGAGGCCGAGCAGCTCCGCGAGCTCCTCGGTGCGGCGCCCCGCGGCCGGGACGTCGTAGAGGTGACAGAAGAACCCCAGGTACGCGCGCAGGGTCATCCGCTCGTAGAGCGACGGCTGATCGGTGACCATGCCGCAGCGGATGCGGATGCTCCCTGGATCGGCGCGGACCGAGATGCCATCCACGCGCACGTCGCCCTCGCTCGGCGCGAGGATCCCGGCGATGATGCGGCTCGCGGTCGTCTTGCCCGCGCCGTTGGGGCCGAGCAGGGCGACGATCTCACCTGGCTCGACGCGGAACGAGACGCCCTCGAGCGCCACGGTGCGCCCGAAGGAACGCGATATGTCGCGCACGTCGATCATCGAACGAGCATATGCGGCGATGCCCTAGCCTTTGTGCGATGGATCTCGTGCTCTCGTTGCATGGCCGTGTCGCTTACGCACTGGTCCTCTATTACACCTTGGTGGGCCTCTGGGCGATCGTTCAGGGCATACGCGACCGCGGTCCGAACGCGAGCCTCCGCGGCGCGATCGCCATCGCCACGATCGCCGCGGTCGCGCAGGGTGCGCTCGGCGTGCTAGTGCTGATGTTCCGCGGCGGGCCATCGGATCCGGTCCACATCCTCTACGGGGTCGCGCTCGCCGTCGCGATGCCGATGGCCGCGACGCTGGTGCGCGACCGCACGCCGCGCGGTCAGTCGATCGCGCTGGGACTCGCCGCTCTCTTCACCGCCGGTCTCGCGATCCGCGGCATAACGACCGCGTGACCAGCTCCGCCCGAGGCCCGGTAATCGTCGCGCCGGTAAGTGCGACGCCTGTGAACGCTCCGCCCGAGATCGACGACGCGCCCGACGTCTCGCGTGAAGCGTTGCAGGCGCTGCGAGGCGACTTCCTCTACTTCAATGTCGCGGGATCCGGGCCGACGTTCCCGGTCGCGCACCGCGCCGCCGACACCTACCGGTCGTGGCTCTCGTCGGTCGGGATGTTCTCGCACGTGGGGTACGAGGCGTACAACGCCGTTCTCGATGCGACGCGTGCCGACCTCGCCGCGGCGATCGGCGACGACGGCGGCGCGACGCGCGTGGCGCTCGCGCAGTCGGCGACCGATGGGCTCAACACGCTCGTCGCGGGTCTGCGCCTCGAACCGAACGCGCTCGTTGTCACGACCGCGGAGGAGCATGGCAGCGCATTGCTGCCGGTCTTCGGTCGGCGCGCACGTGGCGACCGCGTGCGCGTGATCCCGCACGCAGATGACGACAGCTTCCTCGACGACGTGCATCGCGCGTTCCAGGAGGGCGCCGAAGCGCTGGTGATGTCGCTCGTGGGCTGCAAGAGCGGCAAGGTCCTGCCCGTCGCGGCGGCGGCGACGATCGCCCACGACGCGGGCGGGACCGTGATAGTCGACTGCGCGCAGGCGCTCGGCCAGTACCCGGTGGACGTGCGCACGCTGGGCGCGGACGCCTACGCCTTCCTCGGCTACAAGTGGCTGCACGGACCTCTGGGCGTCGGCGCGTTCTGGGTGAAGGATCCCGACCGGTTCGAGAGCACGCGCTTCGGCTGGCGGTCTCAGAGCGCGATGGACCTGGAGGGCGGCGTGACGCTCAAGCCCGAGGCGTCCCGCTTCGAGATCGGCACCGTCGATGCGGGCGCGTTCTTCGGCCTGCGGCAGACCCTCGCGGTGCACCGCCGCCTCGGCGCGACGGTCGGCCAGCGCGTGCGCGCGCTGCGCGCGCGGCTGCTCGAGCGTCTGGCGGACCTTCCATTCGACGTGCTTTCGCGGCCGAGCGACCCCACCGGGATCGTCGTCGCGGCGCCGCGGGGCGCGCCGGCGCTCCTGGTCGCGGAACGGATGTGGCGCGAACAGCGCATCGTCGTGAAGCAGCTGTCCGAGCCCGGCCTCGAGGCGATCCGCATCTCGTTCTGGGCGCTGCATCAGGAAGGCGACATCGACCGCCTCGCCGACGCGTTCGCGCGCACGCTCGCCAGCCCCGTCCGCTGAGCGCGCACACCCCTTCGGTATCGTTCCCCACGTGACCCCGCTCAAAGCTCAGGTCGCCATCGTCACCGGCGCGGGCCGTGGGCTGGGCCGCGCAGTGGCGGAAACGCTCGCGGCGCTCGGCGCTTCGGTCGTGCTCGTGTCCCGCAACGCCCCCGAGCTCGACGAGGTGGTCAAAGTGATCAAGCGGGCCGGCGGCCACGCTCTCGCCCAGACCGCCGACATAGGCGACGAGCGTCAGGTGCGGGAGCTCGCGCTCGCGACCACACGGTGGGTCGGCCCGGCGTCGATCCTCGTGAACTGCGCCGGCATGGTCGATCCCATGGTCCCGCTGGCGCGCTCCGATGCCGCGCTGTGGCTGCGCAACATCGCGATCAACGTCGGCGGCACCTATCTTCCGCTGCGCGCCGTACTGCCGGGAATGCTCGAACGCGGCTTCGGTCGCATCGTGAACATCTCCTCCGGCTCCGCGACGCGACCGAGCGCGGGTTGGACCGCATATTCCGCGGCGAAGGCCGCCGTCGTGCAGCTCACGCGCAGCCTCGCCCTCGAGATCGAGGGGACGGGGGTGACCGCGTGCGCCTTCAACCCCGGCGCGATGGACACGGATATGCAGGAGCGCATCCGGCGCACGTCCTCCGCGGACTTTCCGCGCGCCGACGAATTCCGCGAGGCCGCGCGTGAAGGTCAGCTCGTCGATCCCAAGGCGCCGGCGCGCGCGATCGCGTATCTCGCGCTGCCGGGCACGCAGCGGAACGGGCAGGTCCTGCAGTACGACGACGAAGAGCTGCGTCGTGCCATGGAGAGCGCCCTCCCGGGGTAGGCCTAGCGCTCGGCGGACTTCTCCCGACCGGCGGGCCGATAGCTCTTGCGCTTCCCGATCGCGGCCGCGATGAGCTTGCTCACACCGGCGGGATCGGTCTGCGCGCGTCGTTCGAGCTCCGCCGCGCCGCGTCCGATGAGGCCGCAGGTCGGACAGTCTCCGCGGCCGTCCAGGCGCCCGTGGCAGTTCGAGCAGTGCACCTCGAACGCCGCCTGCGGCCGGAAAAGTCCCAGCTCCTGGGCCTCGGTGATGAGCGTCTGCGCATCTGCTGTCACTTCGTGATCCTCCCTATCGCTGATGTCGAACGCCTCGTGCCGGTCGTCGCTATCCGGAGCCGAGGACCACCGACTTCTTCTCCGTGTAGCTTTCGATCGCTTCGATGCCGTGCTCCTTGCCGAACCCCGACTGCTTCGCGCCACCGAAGGGCAGCTGGTCGTACGCGACCTGGATGTCGTTGACCCACGTGTATCCGGCGTCCAGCAGCTCCGCGGCCTTGCGCGCCTTCGCCATGTCCTTGGTGAAGATCGACGAGCCGAGGCCGTAGATCGACGAATTGGCCTTCGCGATCGCCTCGTCGAGCTCCTTCACGATGAACAGTGGCACCGCGGGGCCGAACACCTCTTCCGTCGCCATGCGTGAATCCTCGGGTACATCGGTGAGGACCGTCGCCGGATAGAACCAGCCTTTCGCGTACTCCGGCGCATCCGGGCGCTTGCCGCCGGCCAGCACCTTGGCTCCGCGCTTCACGGCGTCGGCCACCTGCGCTTCGACCTCCGCGCGCTGCTGCTCGGTGTGGAGCGGACCCATCTTCGTGTCGGCGGCGAACTGCTCGCCGATCTTCCACTCCTTCTGCGCGCGCTCGGTGAACTTGGTCATGAACTCTTCGGCGATCTTCTCGAACAGGAAGATGCGCTTCACCGCGAGGCAGGCCTGCCCCGCGTTGAAGAAGCGCCCGATCGCCGCTGCCGCGGTGGCGCGCCGGATATCGGCGTCGTCGGCGACGATCATCGCGTCGCTGCCGCCCAGCTCGAGCGTCACGCGCGTCACGTTCTGCGCGGCGAGCTGCATGATGCGCTTGCCCGTCGCGGTCTGGCCGGTGAACGCGATCTTGTTGATCTTCGGGTGACCGACGAGCGCGTCGCCGATCTCGCTGCCGGAACCATGCACGGTGTTGATAACGCCGGGCGGGAATCCGGCGGAGTTGATCGCCTCGATCGCGCGCTGCGTGGCGAGCGGCGTCGTCGACGCGGGCTTGAGCACGATCGTGCAGCCCGTCGCGAGCGCTGGGCACAGCTTGTTCGCGAAAAGCGTCAGCGGGAAGTTCCACGGCGTGATCGCCACGACCACGCCGACCGGCCGGCGCATCGTGATGCCGAACTTCGACGGATCGTCGAGGGGGATGTAGTCGCCGCGGATCTTGTCGGCGAGGCCGGCGAAGTACTCGAGGTTATCGGCGACGCGCTGCGCCTCGATCTTCGCGTGCGCGAGCGGCTTGCCTTGCTCCATCGCGAGGAGCTTCGCGACCTCGTCGACGACCTCCTGCATCTTCCGTGCGGCCTCGTGCATGAGCTTCGCGCGCTTGCTGCCGGGCGTCGCCGCCCAGGCCGGGAACGCTTTGCGGGCCGCGTCGACGGCCGCGTCGACGTCGGCCGCGGTGCCGCGTGGGATCTGGCCGACGATCTCGCCGTTAGCGGGATTGCGGACCAGGGTCGTCTTGCCGCCCTGGCCGTCTACGAGTTCGCCGTTGATGAGCATCTGGGCCATGTCGACCTCCCCGGTGGATCAGCCTCAGGATAGGAAGTCAGCCGGATGTTCGCTTGGGCGAAGGGGCGGGTCGGCGATTACCGTATCCGCAGGTTTGCGGTCGGAGGTGTTGAACGTGGCCGTGGTCAGATACGAAAGGCAAGACAACGTCGCGCACATCATCCTCGACCGGCCCCCGGCCAACTCCTACGACAAGGCCTTCCTTGACGACCTGTCGGGTGCCATCGACGAAATGCGTTTCGATGTGGCAGCCAAAGCCGTCGTCCTGCGGAGCGCCTCCGAGAAGTTCTTCTCGGCCGGCGCTGACGTGAAGATGTTCGCGAGCACGGATGCCGATTATCAGCTCGCCTTCGTGATCCACGCGAACGAGATCATGTCGAAGTTCGAGCGCACGCCGAAGGTCGTCGTCGCTGCCATCAACGGCCACTGCCTGGGCGGTGGTCTCGAGATCGCGCTCTGCTGCGATGTCCGCGTCGCAGCCGAGGGTACGTACAGCATCGGGCTGCCCGAGGTGACGCTCGGCGTGCTTCCCGGGACCGGCGGCACGCAGCGTCTCCCGCGGCTCATCGGCCGGCAGAAGGCCTTCGACCTGTTGATGCTCGGCGCCCCGGTCCAGCCGGCGCAGGCGAAGGAGATGGGCATCGTCGACGACGTCGTCCCGCCGGGAGAGCTCGTCGCGAAAGCGCACGAATGGGCATCGGTCTACGGCAGCGGTCCGACCCTCGCCCGCGGTCAGATCAAGCTCGCGGCGGTCCTCGGGCTCGGCATGCCGTTCGCGGACGCGATGCTCCTCGAGCATCAGGCTGTCGGGCGCCTCTTTGCCTCCGACGACTTCAAAGAGGGGGTCAAGGCTTTCGCGGAGAAGCGGAAGCCCGAATTCAAAGGACGGTAGCCACGACCGACAAGCGGTCGACGCTGCGCGACGCGGTCGCGCGCCACATCCGTGACGGCATGTCCGTCGCGCTCGGCTGCGCGCTCGAGGCCGCGATCCCCTTCGCCTTCGCGCACGAGCTGATCCGGCAGCGGCGTCGCGACCTCGAGCTCATCGGGCCGATCTCGGACATCGCGTTCGATCAGCTCATCGGCGCGGGCTGCGTCCGACGGGTGACGGCGGCGTGGGTGGGGAACGTCTCGGCGGGACTCGCGCACGCGTACCGGCGCGCGATGGAGCAGGGGATACCGCGCCGGATCGAGGTGCGGGACCACAGCAACTTCACGATCGCGCAAGCCCTTCTGGCGGGCGCGCTCGGGGCGCCGTATCTCCCCACCAGAACGCTCCTCGGGAGCGACATCGCCCGCGCCAACGACACCTTCATCGAGTCCACATCTCCGATCGACGGCTCGCCGCTCTTGCTGATCCCGGCCATCACACCCGACGTCACGGTCATCGCGGTCCAGCGCGCCGACGCAGATGGGAACGCGCAGCTCGTCGGACCGTGGGGCGTGTCGCAAGAAGCCGCGCTCGCCGCGAAGGCGGTCATCGTCGTCGCCGAGGAGATCGTCACCCGCGACGTGATCGGTGCCGACCCGAATCGGACCATCGTTCCGGCGATGAAGGTCGTCGCCGTCGTCGAGGAGCCGGGCGCGTGCCATCCGTCGCCGCTGCAGGGCGCGTATGGCCGTGACCACGAGTTCTTCCACGACTACCATCGCGCCACGCGCACCGTCGAAGGCTTCGACACCTGGATCGAGGAGTGGGTGATCGGTGTGAAGGATCGCGCGGCATACCTTCGCAAGCTCGGCGAGCGTTGGGCCGCCCTGCAGAGTGCGGGCACCCCGCCTCAGGGGCGAGGTCCTAAGTGACCAGAGCGAGCGCGACCAGGGTCGATCCGATGCTCCAGCGGATGCTCGGCGCACTCCGCCTGGACGCGGCGACCTACGAAGAGGTCGAGAAGGACAAGAGCGCGACGGGCCAGGCCGCGTTCATCGTCGTAGCGACGAGCGCGGTCGCAGGAGCGGTGAGCTTCGCGCTCACGGGCGTGAGCGGTGGAGGCGACGGCATCGTCGGGGCGATCGGCGCGCTGATCGGATGGGCCGTCTATGCCTGGCTCGCATTCCAGCTGGGGACCAAGCTGTTCCCCGCGCCCAAGACGAAAGCGGATTGGGGCGAGGTCGCGCGCACGCTCGGGTTCGCGAGCACGCCGCGCTTCCTCTATGTCTTTGTCCTTCTGCCCGGGCTGGCGACGGTCGTTCAGGCCGTGGTCGGGATCTGGGCTCTCATCGCGACCATCGTCGCGCTGCATACGGCACTCGATTGCTCGGTCCTCCGCGCGGTCCTCATCGCTATCGCCGCGAGCGTCGCGCAGGTGATGATCTTCGCCATCGCGCTCAACGTCTTCGTGTGACCGACCTCTCTGCCGGGGAGCTGATGGTCGCGCAGGCTGCGCGCGAGATCCGCGACGGCGAGCGCGTCTTCGTCGGCATGCGTCTGCCGCTCATTGCATTCGTGCTTGCGAAGCGCACCCACGCGCCCCACGCCGTAGGCCTGTTCGAGCTCGGGATCGTCCGCGACGAGCCGTCGCCGGAGCTCCTCTACACGATGGGCGACCCTCCGAACGTCAGTGGCGCGACCTGGTGCGCGCGCACGATCGACCTCATGGGACTCCTGCAGCGCGGAGAGGTCGAGGCCGGCTTCATCGGCGGGGCCGAGGTCGATCGGCACGGGAACCTGAATACGACGGCGATCGGCGAGGATCGCGCCCGTCCGACCGTCCAGCTGCCGGGCTCCGGCGGCGGCGCGGACATCGCGAGCCTTGCGCACCGCCTCATCGTGATCATGGCGCACGACAAGCGCCGCCTCCGCGAGCGCGTCGATTTCGTGACCTCGCCGGGCTATGGCGAGGGCGGCAATTGGCGCGAACGCGTCGGGCTGCCGCGCGGCGGCCCGTCGGTGCTCATCACGACCCTCGGCGTATTCCGATTCGTTCAGGGTGAGGCCGTGCTCGTGTCGTATCACCCCACGAGCTCCGTCGAGGAGATCGCTGCCAACACGGGTTGGACCCTGACCGTGGCGAACGACGTGCATGAAACGGAGCCACCGAGCCCGGAGGAGCTGCGCATCATTCGCGAGTACGACCCGCGGGGCTTCTGGACCCGCCGCGGGGGCGACTGATGTCGGAAGGCACGACCCGCGCGGTGTTCGCGGCGTTCGCGGGGAATCTCGCGATAGCGATCACCAAAGCGATCGCGGCCGCTGTCACCGGCTCGGGCGCGCTGCTCGCGGAGACGGCGCACTCGATCGCGGACTCGCTGAACCAGATCCTTCTCTACGTCGGGATACGCCGAAGCGTGCAGCCGCCGACCGAGCGTCACCCACTCGGCCACGGAAAGGAACGGTACTTCTGGGCGCTTGACCGGATCGCCCATCCGCACGCCGCGAAGGCGGAGAGCGTGCCAACGGGCCGGTTCCTCGCGCAGCTCCGCGATCCAGCACTCCGTACTGTCCTGTACGAAGACAGCGCGGCGCTAGCGGGACTCGTCGCGGCCATCGTCGGTCTCGCGCTGAGCGCGCTGACCGCGCTGACCGCGCTGACCGGCGACAACCTCTACGACTCCCTCGCGAGCGGCGTGATCGGCCTCATCCTCATCTACGTCGCGTACCAGCTCGCGTGGCGCGCCCGCGGACTCTTCGTTGGCGAGGCACCGCCCGAGGAGATCCGCAACGCGATCCGCGTGACGATCGCGGGCATGGCCGGTG
>JANNHF010000227.1:0-16513 GCA_031404235.1 Chloroflexota bacterium | reverse complement strand
CTGGGACAAGAACCTGACCGGATATCCATACGACCTCGAGAAGGCCAAGAAGCTGATGTCGGAGTCATCCGGCGCCAGCGGGTTCAAGATCGACATGCAGGTGCGCGCCGGCAACACCAACTTCGCCAACACGGCGGTCATCCTGAAGGAAGCGTGGGCAAAGCTCGGTGTGACTGTGGACATCCAGACATTGGATACGGCCGTCGTGCGCACGAACTATCAAGCGGGCAATTTCATGTCGACGCCGAGCGCGTGGACAAATGACATGAACGACCCCACCCAGCCAGTGAACTACGCGATGCGTGGCGGCGCGAGCCCCTTCGCTTACTGGACGCGCTACAACAATCCGGACTTGAACGACAAGATCACCAAAGCCGATCTCGAGCAGGATCCGAAGAAGCGGGAGGCGCTCTACTCGGAGATCCAGAAGATCTATCTGGATGCCGCGCCCCTTGTCTTCATCGCCTACCTCGGCGCGACGGCCGGCTGGCGCAACACTGTGACGGGTTTCGCGATCGACGGGCTGTCGTACTACCGGTTCGAAGATGTGAAGATCACCAAGTAGCCGATGGCGGGTGGCTGATGGCCCGTGGCGGGCTATCAGCCACCCGGCTGCTGATCTACAGATGACCGATTACTGATATGGGTCGTGCCGCCTACATCCGCAGACGCCTCATCCTGATGGTCTTCGTCCTGTTCGGCGTGACCGTCGTCATCTTCGGCATGGTGCGGATCCTGCCCGGCGACCCCGCTTTCTTGATCCTCGGTGACCGTGCGACGGACCAGAAGGCCGCGGAGCTTCGCGAGCAGCTTGGCCTGAACCGCCCGGTGCTTGAGCAGTACTGGCTCTTCGTATCGGGGTTCGCTCGGGGTGACATGGGCCAGTCACTGCTCTATCGCCAGCCCGTCGGTGAGCTCGTGCTGAGCCGGGTGCCGGTGTCACTCGCGCTGGCCGCCTATGCCATGGCTCTCGCTGCCGTGATCACCCTCACCTTCGGCATCGTCGCGGCCGTCAACAAGGGACGGTGGCCCGACCAGCTCATTCGGGTCGGGTTCCTCTTCGCGCTGACGACGCCGAATTTCTGGTTCGGCATCCTGCTGATCCTGCTGTTCGGGCTCACGCTGCATTGGTTCCCGGTCGCCGGCTTCGGGGAAACGCTGCCGCAACACATCTGGTATCTGTTCCTCCCGGCGCTCACGCTGGCCCTGCAGCTATCGGCCGTCCTCATCCGCAATCTGCGCGGTCAGATCATCCTGACCTTGCGCTCGGACTACGTGCGCACCGCACGCGCCAAGGGTCTCTCCGAGTTGGTGGTGCTCCTGCGTCATGTGCTGCGCAACGCGTTGCTCTCGACCGTCACGATCTTCGGCTTGCAGTTCGGGTTCCTGGTGGGAGGGACCATCGTTGTCGAAACCGTGTTCGCCCTACCCGGAACGGGCCAGTTGCTGATCCAGTCCATCGCGGCCCGCGACTATCCGGTGGTGCAGGCCATCACGGTGGTCAGTGCGGTCCTGGTGATCGTCGTCAACTTGGCGGTCGACCTGTCGTATTCATTCCTCGATCCGAGAGTGACCTATGAGTGAGAAAACTCTCGGCGCGCAGCCGCTGCCGGAGGTCAAGGCACTAACGCGGCGCACGCCCGCCGGGCGGCGGATCCGGCTCGGCCCCACGCTCCTGACCGGACTCCTGCTGCTCGGACTCGTCGTCTTCGTCGCCATCACCGCACCTCTGCTTACGCCCTATGACCCGCTGGAGCAGCGGTTCAACGAGGCGTTCTTGCCGCCCTTCAGTGCGGGTCACATCCTCGGGACTGACAACTTCGGGCGCGACATCTGGAGCCGGATCGCGTACAGCACGCGGCTCGATCTGCAGATCGGTCTGCTCTCCGTCGTGTTCCCGTTCCTATTCGGCAGCCTGGTAGGCATCACGACCGGCTATCTGGGCGGCAAGCTGGACACGATCCTCATGCGCGTCGTGGATGTGCTGATGGCTTTCCCATTCCTGGTCCTGGTGATCGCGATCATGAGCATCCTGGGACCCGGGCTGACCAACCTCTATATCGCGGTCGGTGTGGTCGGCTGGATCCCGTATACGCGCATCACCCGCGGGGAAGCGCTCGCCGCGCGTCATTTGGAGTACGTGCTTGCGGCCCGGACCATCGGCTGCTCGTCGGCGCGCATCATGCTGCGCCACATCCTGCCGAACGTGATAGCGCCCGCGCTGATCTACGTCTTCACGGGCATGGTGCTGGCGATCCTCACGGGGGCAACTCTGAGCTTCCTCGGGCTCGGCCCGCAGCCGCCCACGCCTGAATGGGGCGCGATGATCGCTGAGGGGCGCCAGTTCCTGTTGCTCGCATGGTGGATGACGACGCTCCCGGGTCTGGCGCTGCTGGTCGTCGGTGTCGCTCTCAGTTTGATCGGCGACGGACTCGCGGAAGACCGCGGACGCTGACCGACATGAAATTACTGATCTGGGGAGCCGGCGCGATCGGAGGAACGATCGGTGCGCATCTCGCCCGCGCCGGGCATGACATCGCGTTCGTTGACCAGGCGGAGGAGCACGTCGCCGCGATCAACAAGGCGGGCCTCCGCATCGAGGGGCCCCTGGCACAGTTCGTCTCCCGGATACCTTCCTTTACCCCCGATGGGCTGAGCGGCGAGTTCGACCACGTCGTCCTTGCCGTGAAGGCGCAGGACACCGAAGCGGCCACGCGCGCGCTCGCGCGGCATCTCACCCCCGACGGGTACGTCGTATCCGCGCAGAACGGGTTGAACGAGCTGATCATCAAGTCGATCGTCGGCGACGCGCGCACGATCGGCTGCTTCGTCAACTTCGGCGCGGACTACCTCGAACCTGGTGTGATCCAGTACGCCGGGCGCGGTGCGGTCGTGCTCGGCGAGATCGACGGGCGGGTCACGCCGCGCCTCGAAGAATTACATCGCGCGTTCCTGGACTTCGACGACCGCGCCGTCGTGACGACGAACATCTGGGGCTACCTCTGGGGCAAGCTCGCCTATGGGGCGCAGCTGTTCGCTACCGCGCTGACCAATGACTCCATAGCGGACGCGCTGGCCGATCCGAAGTACCGCGACGTGTACGTGGAGATCGCGCGCGAGGTGCTGCGGGTGGCTCAGGCGCGCCGCATCAAGCCCGAGGGGTTCAACGGCTTCGACCCGCGCGCGTTCGCGCCGGACGCCGACCGCGCGGTGGCCGAACGCTCGCTGGACGAAATGGTCGCCCACAACCGCAAGTCGGCCAAGACCCATAGCGGCATCTGGCGCGACCTGGCCGTCCGCAAGCGCCGCACCGAGGCAGATGCGCAGCTCGGCCCGATCGTCACGCTCGGCGCGGAGGTGGGCGTCCCGGCTCCCCTCACCTCGCGCTTGATCGAGTTGATCCACGACGTCGAAGAACGCCGGCGCCAGCAAAGCCACGAGACGCTCGACCTGCTCAGAGGCGCGCTGCCGAAGTGACCCCGCTCGATTACCTCTCCGCACACCACGACCGCAGCCTTCAGGAGCTGATCGAGTTCGCTCGCATCCCCAGCGTGAGCACCGACCCGCAGCATCGGGGAGACGTCGCGCGCGCCGCCGAATGGGTCGCCGCGCAGCTGCGGCGGGCCGGCCCCGTCGACGTCAGCAGCATGCCCACGTCCGGCCACCCGGTCATCTACGGCGAGTGGATGGGCGCGTCGAACGCGCCGACGCTGCTGGTCTACGGCCATTACGACGTGCAGCCGCCCGATCCCCTCGAGCGGTGGCTGAGCGATCCGTTCGAGCCAGAGGTGCGTCAAGGCCGCTTGTACGGGCGCGGCGTGTCCGACAACAAAGGACCCATGCTGATCCCGCTCAAGGTCGCGCAGGCGTTCTTTGCCACGCGTGGCGCCCTGCCGCTCAACGTGAAGTTCATCTTTGAGGGTGAGGAGGAGATCGGGAGTCCGAGCCTCGAGCCGTTCCTCGCCGCACACCTACAGATGCTCCAAGCGGACTGCGTTCTGTCAGCCGACGGCGCGATGTGGCGAAGTGACGAACCCTCGATCACGATCGCCAGTCGTGGTCTGGCCGGGTTGGAATTCAGCATCAAGGGTGCGAGCAGGAACCTGCACTCGGGGCGCTACGGCGGCTCGGTCGCGAACGCGCTGCACGCCATGGCCGAGCTGGTCGCGAGCCTGCACAAACCGGACGGCCGTGTCGCGGTCGAGGGGTTCTACGACGACGTGGCCGCGGTGCCGGACGAGGAACGGCACGCCATCGCCGCGCTGCCGTTCGACGACGCACGTTTCCTTGCAGAGGTGGGCGTGCCCGCGCCATTCGGCGAAGGGGGCTTCAGCACGCTGGAACGCCAGTGGATACGCCCGACGCTTGAAGTGAACGGCATGTGGGGTGGCTACCAGGGGCAGGGCAGCCAGACGGTC
Source organism: Chloroflexota bacterium (assembly GCA_031404235.1). GTDB lineage: Bacteria > Chloroflexota > Limnocylindria > P2-11E > P2-11E > CF-39. The sequence continues at coordinate 12,095 of JANNHF010000227.1, read as the reverse complement.
ACCCCGAACGAAGCGCACGCGAAGCTCAGTTGCCGCCTCGTGCCCGATCAGCACCCGGACCAGGTCCGCGCGCTGGTCGTCCGGCACCTTGAGACGCACCTGCCGGCCGGCGTCAGCCTGTCCGTCCGCAGCGATCGGCACGCCGCGCTGCCGTACCGCATCTCGTCAGAACATCCCGGCCTCAAGACCGCGCAGCGCGTGCTCGAGCAGGTCTACGGAAAGGAGGCGCTTTGCGTGCGCATGGGCTCCACGCTGCCAGTGAGCGAGCTCTTCAAACGGCTACTCGGCATCGACACCGTGTTCTTCTCGTTCTCGACCGCCGACGAGGACTTCCACTCGCCGAATGAGTTCTTCCGGGTACATCGCCTGCACGAGGGTCTAGAGGCGTGGACCCGCTATTGGGAGAGCTACGCACAACGATCAGAACAGTGAACGCCCCCCGTCGATCGAGAGCACCTGTCCCGTGATCCACGCAGCTCTGGCGGAGACAAAGAACCGCACACCGTTCGCAATGTCCTCGGGACGTCCGATACGCCGCAGAGCGATCCCTTCGACGAGGCGCCGCTGACCTTCCTCGCCATAGCTCTGCCACTGTAGTTCGGTCGTCGGATTGGACCGCACGAAGCCCGGGGCGATGCAATTCACGGTGATACCGAAGGGCCCGAGCTCATGGGCCATCTGACGAGTGAACCCGATCTGGCCCGCCTTGGCGCTTGCGTAGGCCTGGATGCCGGTCAAGCTCACGCTGCGTCCCGCACCGGATGAGATGTTCACGATCGAGCCCGCGCGGGCTGCTTTCATCGCGGGGATGACGGCGCGGGTACACAGGAAGGCGCTCGTCAAGTTCGCATCCACGATCGCTCGCCAATCATCGTCGCTGACTTCGTCGAGGGGTTTGCCGACCTGGCCCACGACCCCTCCCGCGTTGTTGACGAGGACGTCGATGGGCCCGAGGCGCCTGATCAGCTCGGCGACCTGGGCTGAGTTCGTGAGGTCGGCGGTGTCGCGATCGACGCGATGGACCTTCGCGCCGTCCTCCTCCAAACCGTCCGCGATCGCGGTGCCGATACCGTGCGCCGTTCCGGTGACGAGGGCCACCTTGCCGCTGAGCTCACCCATCTTTGTTCCATCCGTTCTCGATCAGATCCCGAACTTCGGCCACGCCTGTCCGCCAGACGTCGAGCACTTCCTCTTCCGGTCGCTGATAGGAGCCGCCGAAGCTGCCGTCGACGGTCAATCGGCGTAGCTCATCGGGCGGTGCCTGCCGGATGATGCGTTGGGGGATCAGCGGCTTGACGCCGTCGGGCATGACCACGCCAGATATTCGCGTCCACGGGAAGTTCTCCATCCAGGAGCCATGCGAGGATTCCTTCTCGTAGCGCTGCACGACGGCCCAGACACGCGGAGCGTTCCACCAGTCGTGGAAGAGCAGCTGCACGCGTGACTTTCGAGGCTCCGCCAGCCATTCGCGCAGGACACCCGATGCCGGTGAGTTCCCGCCGTGACCGTTGATCACGGCGATGCGTCGGAAGCCCTGACCGAAGAGCGAATCGAGCAGATCGCGAATGACGGCGATGTAGGTGGTCGTGCGCAAGGAGGGACTGCCAGGGAACGCGGCGAAATACGGGGTGATGCCGAACGGTAAGGCCGGCAGGACCGGCACCCCAAGCGGTTCGGCGGCTTCCACGGCGACGCGCTCGGCCAAGATCGCGTCGGTCCCCACGGAGAGGTAGCCGTGCTGTTCCGTGGATCCGATCGGCAACACGATGCGGTCATCGTGGCCGAGATACTCCTCGAGCATCTTCCAGTTGCAGTCATGAACTCTCATGAGCACCTCCCCAGACCGTCCGCCCGATCGCGGCGATAGCGTACGACCGGACGCCGTTCAGCGAGCCGGAGACCTGGATCGGTCGCTCATCCGCGAGTTAGCGGATTAGTCCTACCGACCTGCCTACCGACCTGCGTTCATGGGGAGCTGAACGGACCAGGCGGCAATCGCCGTTCGCGTAGGCAGGGTCGAAGGTCCCGTGAAAAGGGGCCGCTCGACCATCGAGACGTTCCCCGGCACCCCGTACCGTCCACGCATGACACACAACGAACACACTCAGACCGCTCACGGCATCCCCGGCGAGCCCCGCGACACCAGCGCGAGATCGCCCGCCGCACGGGACGCGATCGTCGTCGCGGACAAGCGGGCGCGTGGGCGTTCCACTTCCACATCCTCAACCGCGCCGACGCCAGCACCGGCATGTTCGGCATGGTGACCGCGCTCATCGTGCAATGAAATTGAAGGAAATTGAAGGAGAAGACGAATGAACAAGATCCTCAGCTCCAAGCCGTTGACGGCGGCCCCCGTGGTCGCCCTCGTGGCCGGCGTGGTCCTCGGGACCGGGATCGGCCGGCTCAGCTCCGGGCTCGGCGGCGGGCAGCTCGGTGACGCCGCCGCGAAGCGTGGCCTCACCGCCGACGAGGCGGCCGGCGCGATCGCGTCGTTCGTCGCTCCGGGCAAGTACGACGAGTACGTCCTCGTGGAGTCCGGAGGTCAGAGCGGGCAGATCCACCTCGTCGGCGTGCCCTCCCTGCGCCTGCTGAAGACGATCCCGGTGTTCACCCCGGAGTCGTGGAGCGGGTATGGGCAGAAGGCCGACTGGAGCGAGAAGATCCTGCGTGAAGGCTCCGACCCGGCGAAGAACGCCGAGCAGCTCGCCTGGGGCGACACGCACCACCCAGCACTCTCGGAGACGGGCGGCGCTTACGACGGGCGCTGGCTCTACATCAACGACCGTGCCAACGGTCGTCTCGGATTCATCGACCTGCGCGACTTCAAGACGAAGCAGATCATCGACATCCCGAACATCGGCACGTCGCATGGCGGCGTCTTCGCCACGCCGAACACCGAATACGTCCACCTCTCGAGCATGACCCCGCGGCCGCAGACTCCGGACGGCTACGCACCGCTCGAGCAGTACGCGGAGAAGTACCGCGGCATGTCCACCTTCGTGTCCATCGACCCGGCCACGGGCCGCGGCGACATGGCGAAGAGCTTCCAGATCGAGCTCCCGCCGTACACGCAGGACCTCGCGGACGCCGGAAAGAAGGCGAGCAACGGCCTCGCGTTCATCAACTCCTACAACACCGAGATGGCTGTCGGGACATCGGGTGCCGACGGCAAGCCGATCGAGACCGGCGCGTCGAAGAACGACTTCGACTACCTCCACATCATCGACTGGCAGAAGGCCGAGCAGGTCGCGAGGGCCGGCAAGACCGAGATGCGCAACGGCATCCGCGTCATCACGCTCCAGACGGCGATCGACGAGGGGATCCTCGTCTTCGCGCCGGAGCCGCGCAGCCCGCACGGCGTCGACGTGAGCCCCGACGGGAACTACATCGTCATCGGCGGCAAGCTCGATCCGACAACGACGATCTACGACGCGGATCTCATCCGCAAGGCGATGGCGGACAAGAACTACTCCGGCAAGGACCGCTACGGCGTGCCGATCCTCAAGTTCGAGGCGGTCGTCGCGGGACAGGTCGAGGTGGGCGCGGGTCCCCTGCACACGCAGTTCGACGGCCGGGGCTACGCCTACACGAGCATGTTCATCGCGAGCGCGGTCGCGAAGTTCTCGCTCGGCCCGAAGGCGGGCATCGCGGCGGACAAGGCCTTCAAGCTCGTGGACACGATCGACGTCCACTACAACATCGGCCACCTCGCCTCGTCGGAAGGCGACACCGTCGCGGCCGACGGGAAATACCTCGTCGCGCTGAACAAGTGGTCGATCGACCGCTACCCGAACCTGGGCACCCTGCTGCCCCAGAACCTTCAGCTCATCGACCTGGGCAGCCCCAAGATGAAGATCCTCTCCGAAGCCCCGGTCGGCATGGGCGAGCCCCACTACGGCCAGATCATCCGCATGGACCGGCTCACGAGCGCGATCCAGGTCTACAAGCCCGGCACCGACCCGCTCACGTTCCAGGCCTCGGCCGTCGCCACGGCAGCGGGCAAGGAGCGCGTCGAGCGCTCCGGGAACACGGTCCACGTCTACATGACGGCGATGCGCAGCCACTTCACGCCGGACACGCTTCGGGTGAAGAAGGGCGAGCACGTGGTCATGCACATCACGAACATCGAGACGACGCCCGATGCGACCCACGGCTTCGCGGTCCCGTCGTACAACATCCAGGTCTCGCTCGACCCCGGCGAGGTCGTGACCATCGAGTTCGACGCCACGAAGACCGGCGCCTTCGCCTTCTACTGCACCGAATTCTGCTCGGCGCTCCACCTGGAGATGCAGGGCTGGATGCTCGTCGAGCCATGATCGCGAAAACGAAAGGACACTCCCTGACCATGACACGTCTCTCCATCACCGCGACCGCCGCCCTGGCCATCGTCCTCGCCGCCTGCGGCGGTGGCGGATCGGCCGCCTCGTCCGACCGCGTCGAGATCCAGACCGCGACGACGGAGTTCGCGTACGCGCCGAAGGCCTGGGAGATCCCATCGGGCAAGCCGATCAAGATCGTGCTCAAGAACAAGGGCACGGTCGAACATGACTTCACCATCGACGCACTGAAGCTCAAGGTCACGGTTGCCGCGGGCAAGGACGCGGAGAAGAGCTTCGCGGCCATCGCGCCGGGCACCTACGAAGTGCACTGCACCGTCGCCGGCCACAAGGAGGCCGGGATGACGGGCACGCTCACCGTCAGGTGACGACGCGCCTGACCGGCGCCGCCGGCTGGCTTCGGCCGCTGGCGGCACCGGTCGCGCTCTTGCTACTTGCTCTCGCCAGCACGAGCCCGATCTGGCTCTCGCGACTCTCCGCGCCGCAGTACCCCAAGGGCCTGTGGCTCGTCGTGTTCGGCGGCCGGATCACCGGCGACGTCCGCGAGATCAACGGCCTCAACCACTACATCGGCATGCGCACGTTCGGCCAGGACACGGTCCCGGAGCTTGGGCTCTGGTGGCTCGCCATCGTCTCGGCGGCCGTCCTGGTCCTCGCCGGTCTGTTCCTCCGCGGGAAGCTCGGACTCCTCGCGCGGGTCGGCCTCTGGGCCATGCCGCTCGTCGTCATCGCGGACATCCAGCGCTGGCTCATCACCTTCGGGCGCGACCTCGATCCCACTGCGGCGCTGCGCCTCGAGCCGTTCGTGCCGCTCGCGATCGGGCCGACGCAGGTGTGGAACTTCAAGATCCTCGCGCTCCCCGGGCCCGGCCTCATCCTCCTCCTCGTCGTGGCGCTGCTCGTGACACTCGCACATCGCCTATCCGGACCGCCCTCGCGCCGGAGCGTGCTCCTCGCGGCGGCGGGCGCCGCCGCGCTCGCGCTCGTGCTCGCCGGGGGTGCCGTGACGACGAGCGCTCTGGCCACCGCCGAGACCACCGCCACCGTGCGCGCCGACGCGCCGGCGGCGTTCGACCTCACGGCGGCGATCGCCGCCGCGCCGGCCGGCGCGGAGCTGCACGTGGCCGCGGGACGCTATCCGGGACCGATCACGCTCGCGCGGCCGATCGCACTCATCGGGCACGGTGACGCCGTGCTCGACGGTGGCGGCACGGGCACCGTGCTCACCATCGCCGCGCCCGGCGTCACGGTGCGCGGCCTGCGCATCGAGCGCAGCGGTGGGCAGGTGGAGGATGCGTCGGGGATCGCCGTGCTCGCCGACGGTGCACGCATCGAAGACAACGTCCTCCGCGACGTGTACGTCGGCGTCCTCGCGCGCGGCACACGCGGCCTGCGGATCGTCGGGAACACGATCAGCGGTCCCGGCGGCGCGGGGATGGTCGTCTCGCTGGACGCGAGCCACCATCCGGGCGCGCGCACCGCGGTCGGCGACGGTATCTGGCTGCACGATACCGAAGGGAGCCTCGTGCGCGGCAACGAAATCAGCGGGATGCGCGACGGCCTGTACCTCTCGTACGCGCGCGAGACGCTCGTGGACACCAATCACATCCACGACCTGCGCTACGCGCTCCACGCGATGTTCGGGTCGGATCTCATGGTGTTCGAGAACACGATCGAGCGGAACGCGTCCGGCCTCGTGCTCATGAACACCGCTGCGGTCGAGGCCTCGCGCAACGTCATCACCGATCACCGCTCGGACGCGACCGGCTACGGCATCCTGCTGAAGGACGTGCGGTCCGTGCGCGTCGTCGAGAACACGATCGCCCGAGACCAGATCGGGATCCGCGTCGAAGGCGTCGATCGCACCCAGGCGCTCGCCGACGTGCTCTTGAACGACATCGCGCACAACGTGGTCGGCGTGCAGCTCTTTCCCACCGCGCAGCTCGTGTTCTCGCGCAACTCCTTCACCGGCAACGTCGTGAACGTCGACACGCCCGGTGCCGCGCGGTCGAACGGTAGCGAGTGGACGAAGAGTGGCGCTGGGAATTACTGGAGCGGCTACGCCGGTTATGACTTGGACGGCGACCGGCTTGGCGACGTCGCGCACGTCGAGGGCTCCTCGGCGGAGCGCCTGGTCACCGCCGCGCCCGAGCTGCGGATCCTTCGGACGTCGGTCGCGTTCTCCATCCTCGCCCGCGCCGAGCGCTGGTGGAACGTCGGGCAGGCGCCGCGGATCCTCGACCGCATCCCTCTCGTCGCGCCACTCGCGCCGGCGCCCGCGGCGCCGTCGCGGTCGGTCGCGGACAGCGCGGCGTGGGTCGTCACCGGCCTCGCGCTCCTCGCGGCGCTGGGGGCACTTGGCCACCTGCGCCGCGCCACGTGATGCTGCGCGTCGAGGGGCTCGGCAAGACCTACGGCGAGCGTGTCGCGCTCGCCGGCGTGTCGTTCGCGCTCGCGCGCGGCACGATCACCGCCGTCGTCGGCGGGAACGGCGCGGGGAAGTCCACGCTCCTGCGCTGTATCGCGGGCCTCGCCGAGCACGAGGGGCGCGTCGAGCTGGTGGGTCCGGTCGCGTACCTCCCGCAGAGCACGCGGCTCCCCGCGGCAGCCTCGACCGCCGAGATCGTGGAGCTCTTCTCGCGCATCTCGGGCTCGGCTGCGGCGGCCGTCGATCCCGCCTGGCTCGGCGCCGGCGCCGAACGTTGCGCCGCGACGCTCTCGGGGGGTGAGCAGCAGCGCGCGGCGCTCGCCGCGCTCTTCGCGCTCGACCCGCGCACGCTCCTGCTCGACGAGCCCACGGCGAACCTCGACGATGCCGGGCGAGCGGCGCTCGCCGAGCGGCTGCGCGGCCTCGCGTCCACGGGCGCGACGATCGTCGTGACGAGCCCGGCACCACAGGCGAGCGCGCTCCTCGGCGTCGCCGACCGCGTGATGACGCTCGAGCGCGGACGCCTCGTGGACCCGGCGTGAACTCCGTGAGCGTCCCGCTCACGACGATGCCGCGGCGCCGGCCGGCCACGCTCCTCCCACTCGTGCTCTTCGAGCTGCGGCTCGCGGCGCGTGGCCGCCGGCTGCTGGCGGCGACCGGGCTCTTCGCGCTCCTTGCGGGCGCGGTGACGGTCATGGGGCTCGCCGCGTTCCGCGAGATCGGCATCGGCGCGGCATCGCCGGCGGCGATCGCGCTCCTTCAGCTCATGCTCCTCGTCCCCACCGCCTTCGCCCTCGTGGGAGGCGCGCTCGCGCTCCAGGGCGATCGCGAGGGCGGGTTCCTCGCGATGCTCCGCGCGGCCGGCGTGCCGGGGTCGGACATCGCGGTCGCGAAGGTCGTGGCGGTGACGTTTGCGTCGTGGACCCTCGTCGCGGCCGGTCTCGGCACCGCCGCGCTCATCCTCGCGGGCAGCGCGTCCGCGGCCGACGTCGCCGGCTACGCCGCGCTCGTCATGATCGCGCTCCTCACGACCGCCGCGTGCGCGGCGATCGGCGTGCTCGTCTCCGCGTACGCGGCCGCGCGCCACCAGGCGGTCACCGCGGCGCTCGCGCTCTGGTTCGTCCTCGCGATCGGCCTGGACCTCGCGATCTTCGCCGTCGCGCCGTTCGTCCGCGTCGGCACTGCCGGGCTGTTCATCCTGCTCGCGGCCGACCCGCTCGAGGCCGGACGCGTCCTCGGACTTCTCGCGCTCGGCGCGGATTCGAGCGTGCTCGGCCCGTTCGGAACTTTCCTCCGCGCCACGCTCGGGATCGGACCGGCCGCCGGCCTCCTCGTCGCGGCCGACGTGCTCTGGCTGGGCTTCGCCACGATGGTGGCGGGGATCAGAGTGAGCGGTCGCCGCGGCTGATGGCGAACGAACGCGCGCAGACCTTCCTGCACGTGTCTCGTCCTCGAGTCGATCCGAGGGCGATCTCGGACGTGCCGAGCTTCGTCTCGTCGGCGGCGAGGGTAGGCACCGCGCTGTCATGAGCGCCGTCGCGACCCGCGTCACGCGGACTCGCGGCACTACGGGCGCGGCGCGGGCAGGACGTAGACAAGCACGAGAACGTAGAACGCGACCGCTGCCGCGACGGTCAAGAGGTGAAAGACCTCGTGGTACCCGAAGACGCGCGGCCAGGGGTCCGGCCACCTGCGCGCGTAGAGCAGAGCGCCCGCGGAGTACAGGACGCCGCCGCCGATGAGGAGCCCGATGGCCGGCCACGGGAGCGCCGCCGCGATCTGTCCGAGGGCCGCCAGAGCGATCCAGCCCATCCCCACGTACAGGCCCGCGCGCGCCCAGCGGCGCAGCTCCACGCCGGCGACCGCAGCCCCGACCCCGGCGAGGGCCGCGCCCCACACCGCGCCGAGGACGCCGACCCGCCACCATCCGGACAGCACGTTGAACGCACGTTGAACGCAAGTGGGGTGTAGGTCGCGGCGATCAGAACGAAGATGTTCGCGTGGTCGATCCGCCGCAGGATCGCCCGACGCGCTGGCGCCCAGGTGTGCACGTGGTAGACGGCGCTGACGGCGAAGAGCAGGGTCAGGCCGACGCCGTAGACGAGCATCGACAGCTGTCGTAGCCGATCACCGCTCGACAGCACGACGAGGTACGTTCCACCCAGCGCCGCGACGACCGCGGCCCCGGCGTGGAGGTAGCCGCGCAGCAGTGGGCGCTCGTTCGAAGCGGTCACCCGGATGGCTCCTCCAGTCAATGGCGGCCTCGCGCTCGGCACAAGGATACGTACGTCACCGTGCCGTTCATCCACGTGAGTCTGCGGAGCGACATCAGATCGCCGGCGCAGCGGGTCGACGCTACTCGAAGCGGACGGCGATCGGGATGGGTACGCCACGCGGGGGGTGCGCGAGCGCGGGACCACGCAGTGTCTGAACGACGTTCACCGAGAAGGCGACAAGTGCCAGATACGCGAGCACGCCCGAAAAGGCGATCAGCGTTGTCGCGGCCGCGCCGTCCGCACCGATCGCCTGCGGAACGACGCGCAGCGCGACACCCGCGTTGGCGAGCGCGATGACAACGAGCCGAAGGCGCTCGCTCCACAAGCGTCGATCGACGAACGAGGGAAGGGCGCGCGCCGCGACGCCGTAGATCATCAGCGTGACGAATCCGAGCCCGAACGCATGCCGCACGGCTGAGATCTCGAGGTAGGAGGGGATCGTCCCTGTCGCCGCGGTCCGCACGTCGAACGCGACGAGCAGCGACGCGCCGACGAGCGCCCACACGAACGCCGAGCGCACCGCGAGGCGCGTGGCGCGCGCGTGCTCGGGTAAGCGCTGCCGGGCGATAGACGGGCCGAAGATACCGACGGCCCACACAAGCGTGACGAGCCCTGCGAGGAGCGCGAACGCCGCGAACGGCACCTCGGCGACGAGCCCGGCAACGCCCATGAGCCAGAGGGCAGCGCCACCGAGCAGCCGGTCCGGACGGGCTGGGGGCGCCGCGATGAAGCCGGGCCCGAGCCGTGCCCAGACCCCGAAGATCCCGGTGCCGAGCGAGCCGAGGAGCATCGCCCAGATCGCGCGGTCGCCGGCGACCTGATCGACGAGCAGCGGCGCGCCAGTGAGCGGCATCTGGATCGCGATGAGGACCGCGGCGAGCGGCGCGGCGAGCACGCCCACCGCCATGACCAGTTCGTCCGGACGGTGCGGGTTGCTCCCGCCGCGGAGCGCACGCAGCGCACCGACGGCGAAAGCGGCCGTCCCGGTCACGAGGAGGATCCCCGAGAGCGCGAGGAGGAGGTCGCGGCCCGGCACCACGAGGAACGGCTGCGCCACGGCACGGATGAGGATGGCGCCGAGCGTGCTGGAGAACGCGAGCGCGACGAGGGCGCGGGGCGGTGGGGCGGCACCACGGAAGCGCGGCAGCACGTGAAGGCCGACGCCCATGAGGAACATCGCCGCGAATCCGAAGAGCTGGATGGTGCCGTGCACCTGCACGAGGACGAGCCACACCATCCCGAAGGTCGGGAGACCCGCGGTGCGCGCGAGGAGGAGCCACAGCCCAAGCCCGAAACCGGCGGTGAGGGCGATGGCCAGCGCGCTCACGACGAATATGACGACGGCAGGCACACGAGCAGCATCGGGTGATCGCCTCACAGGTGGTAGGGACATTCGGCCCTAACGTCTAGGTCGCGATCGATCCAGCAGCGGCGTCCGGCGGATTTGCCGCCTGGTTGGGGAGAGAGGATCGAACCTCTGATTGGCTGATCCAGAATCAGCCGATCGCCCCAGACGGTGGCGAGCTCCAATTTCGGAGCGATCTCGCCAACGTGCGACTTGAAAGAATCGGCGGGCAGGCGACTAACACGCCGAATCAGTCGATCACGCCGAATCAGCCAACGGCCTCATGGCGAATCGAACGCCACTCAGTAATGAGCGCAAATCGCCCGAAGAACATGCGTCGCCGGCCCGACGAGCGGACCATCTCCCAGCTGCCCGTCCGGTGATGTTGTAGATGCGATCCTCACGGGGGGCAAGATGTACATTCCAGCGTACAGTTTGATGTACCATGTCGCAGTGGCTAACGAGTTCATGACAGTTGCGCGCCTCAGGGCCGAGATGGCGGATGTCCTGGCGCGACTAGGCCACGATGGTCCGCTCTATCTCACCCAGCGGGGCAAGCCCCGCGCCGTTCTGTTGGATATCGACGAGTATCGGACCCTCGTCGAGCAGTTGGAGCACCTGGACGACTCGCTCGGGGCCCTCGTGGCTCGAGAGCGAAGAGAGCGCGGCGAGGAGACGTCGCGTCCGCTTGCCGATGTGATCAGGGAGCGCCACACCGCCGCTCCGAAGAGGCCAGCGAAGAAAAAGGCCTCTCGCCGCGCGCATGTCCGCGTATCGCGTTGAGGTCCAGCGCTCCGCCGAGCGTGATCTCGACCGCCTATCCGCAACGCTTTTCGATCGCATCAGCGCCCGACTCATCGCGCTCGCCGAGGAGCCGCGCCCGCCCGGAGCGGAGAAACTGGCCGGTCTCGAGGCGTTTCGTGTTCGCGTTGGCGACTACCGGATCGTTTACGAAGTGGACGACTCGGCTCGGGTCGTAGTCGTGACGCGCGTCCGCCACCGCCGCGAGGTGTACCGCAAGCTGCGGTAGCGTGACGACTGTGCCTACCTCGTCCGACTCGCTCAGTGCGGCTGGAGCCGAGTCGATTGGGAGGTTCCGTCATAGCACTACCGTTGCCAAACAGCTCGCCGCAACCGCGATGTTGCTCTTCGCTGCCTGTGCGGGACCGGGCCGATCGTCGCGGACCTGGAGACCTCGAATCGGACCACGCTCGTGATCGCGCTGGTCGTCAACGGGAAAGTGGTCACGAATGTCAGTCCCGGTAACGTGGCGAGGACATTCGAGGAGGAGTTCGGCGCACCGCCGTGCTGCGCGGACTGCCGCTCGTTACGTGGCCGTTGAGGCTCGTCGGGAAGGGCGCGGGCCGGGACGCCGTTGTCGGCACCCGGCCCGCGTTACTCCATTTATGGCGTCGAAAACCAGCCTAGGGGCAGGTGACCTTGTCGTTGGTCTGCTCGAAGACCCCAGCGGGATTTCCAAGCCAGAGCCAGACGTGCCGCTCGAAATGACGCGGTATGCCGTGCGTCATTGCTCCGAAGTAGGTCTGCCCGAAGATTGTCGGCGCGACGTTGAGCGTCTCGCTGAAAACGACGTACTCGACCGCAACGAGCTTCAGCTTGCCGCTGTCACTCGGCATGTAGAGCAGGACGTTCGGCGCGAGTGCCGTCGTGCCGTCGAGTGCGAAGTCCACGTAGTGGTAGCCCATGCC
>JANNHF010000226.1:0-4330 GCA_031404235.1 Chloroflexota bacterium | reverse complement strand
CCCTTCGATCTGCGTGGTCAGCGTCGCGATCACGTCCTCGGCCTCGCACTCGGTCGCGTTCGCGATCGAGATGCCGAGCGCACGCAGCAGCTCCACGATGATGAGCAGCTGCGGCCCGACCTCATCCGGCGGATCGCCGCTCGCCGCGACGCGCGCGCTCTTGTACTCAGGGAGAAGCGCGACGCGGAACTGCGGTCGCCAGTCTTCGCCGAACTCGAACGCGATGTACAGCCGCCCGGGCTTGCGATCGTTGAGCAGGCGCTCGATGAAATTCAGGAACCCGACCACCGCGTTGACCAGCGTGCCGTCCGGCGCTCGCACCTCGGGCATCGCGTGATACGCGCGGTACGCGAGGCTTGAGGCGTCGATGAGAAGGGTCGCTATGCGGGCGCCGCCGCGAAGACGTGGTCGAGAGCCGCGATGAACCGATCGTTCTCAGCCGGCATGCCGATCGAGACCCGCAGGCAGCCGGCGCAGCCCGGCCACATGGAGATGTCGCGAATGAGGACGCTCTGATCGAGGAAGCGCGCATGCACCGCGGCCGGCGCTTCCTCTTTCATGCGGAAGAGCACGAAGTTCGTCACCGAGGGGAAGGTCTCGATCGCACGGATCGCTTTCAACGCCGCGTACACGCGTGCGCGCTCGTGACGGCACTGCTCCACACGCCGCGAGATGGAAGCGTCGTCCTTGGCGATCTTCGCGGCGACCGCGTGTGTCAGCGTGCTGACGTTGTACGGGAGCTGCACGGCGCGGAAGAGCTCGGCGACCGCGGGATGCGTTACGAGGATGCCGACGCGGAGGCCGGCGGCCGCACGCACCTTCGAGAACGTCTTGCTGATCACCATGTTCGGATGTGTCGCGAGCTCGGGCAGCAGCGTCGTGCCGGCGAAGTCGCTGTACGCCTCGTCGACGAGCACGAGCGAATCGGGGTGCGCTTCAGCGACAGCGAGGATCGCGTTGAACGGGACCTCGTTCCCGGTCGGATTGTTCGGCGTGGTGAACACGATGATGTCCGCGCGCGCCTTCGCCGCCGTCGCGACCGCACGCTCACGCGTGATGTCGTACGGAAGGCCGATCAGCTCGTCGACGACGGTGCCACCGGCGATGACCGCCAGGCGCGCGTGCATCGAATACGTGGGTTGGAACAGCAGCGTCTTGCGTCCGTGTCCGCCGAACACGAGGAAGGTGTTGAGCAGGACCTCGTTGCTGCCGTTGCCGAGCACGAGCTGGTCTGGCTCTACGCGATAGCGCTCGGCGAGATGCCCGCGCAGATCGACGGCCGACGACGGGTAGCGGTTTAGGAGCACGGCATCGAGCTCCTGCGGCGTGAGCCAGTCGCCAGCCGGATTCGGCTCGGCCCACTCGTTCGCGTTGAGCCGCACGTCCGCTTTGACCTGTCCGGTGCGGTACTGCTGGAACGCGGCCAGATCGGCTCGCGGCTTCGGAAGACGTGGGGTCATGCCCATAGGGTACGGTGAAGTCGTGCCCGGCCGTCGGCTCGCGGAGCGCGCCGCGTTCGTGAGCGCCGTGCTCGGCGTCGCGATGGGCGTGCTGTTCCTCTTCGCGCCGATCCAGGGCTCCTGCATCACCACGGCGACGAGCACGGAGCCCGGCGCGCTGATGACGCCAGGACCGACGATCTGCGGGCGGCAGAGCCTGATCCAGGCGCAGCCCGTGTGGCCGATGCCGTTCCTCGCGATCGCGGTGTGGTCGATCGCGCCGAGCATCGGGTACATCGGAGTCCGTCGCAGGATGGCCAGCCACGGTGGTGGCACCGCGCTCATCGCCTTCGCCCTCCTGTTGGAGGCGACCGTGCTGATCAGCTTCGGCGCGGCGCCGTTCTTCGCACCGTTCGTGCTCCTACCGCTCCTGATGACCACGGCGATCGCGCTCGGATCGCGCCCCGGCGCGAGGGGTCATTGATAGAAGAGGAAAGCGGCCGGTTCGAGCCGCTCCGGTAAACTTCGTTAGACGCATCCGCTCTTGGGGAGTGGCCAAGCGGTAAGGCAGCTGATTCTGGATCAGCCAATCAGAGGTTCGAATCCTCTCTCCCCAACAGATCCGAAGGAATCCGACCCGTTCGCCGAGCCGCGAGAGCGTTAAGCGACCTGATCGGTAATCAGATCACCAGTGCTGCACGCTCGGGAGGATGGGCTGATCCCTCGGAGGGTCATCTGATTCCGGCAGCGGCTGACTGAGAAGGAATCGGCCGTTCGCCGCGATGAACCCGCATTGGTTCAGAGCATCGGTCCAAGTCGATAGAACGGAACTACCTTTTGGCACGGGTCTAGGCAGCACTGTCCTCGTTCCCGTGGAGTGGACGCTGCTTCTTTTGCGGACGGACTTGGGGCGAGTCGTCCTTCGCGCATAACGTGAGTATTACGAGCAGCGACCGGGCGGACTAAGCGTTTTCCCCCGCTTCCTACTCTTTATAGCCGTGACGGTGATCGCTGTGGATGCCGCCGCGGAGCGACTGCGCTGGGAAAGTGCCTACCGGGCCGCATATCCGACCTTGTACCTCGGCCTCGTGGCGATGGGCGCGCATCCAGAGGAGGCCGAGGACGCCCTTCAGGACGCGTTCGTCAAGGGCCTGGAGCGTCCCGGCGACTTCCCGACCACGTCAGTCGACGGATGGGTCTTCGTCGTCGCATCGCGCGCATGGCGGCGGCGACGGATGCGCGACCGAGTTCTGCTTCCGTGGAAGATCTGGGCCGACCGGCCGACGCCGAGCGCCGACGCGTCGGTCGACGTCCTCGCTGCGTTGCGAACGCTCCCTGTGCGACAGCGCCAGATCGTCGTCGCCCGATACATCGTCGGCCTATCGCAGGCGGAGACCGCCGAACTTCTTGGCATAGCCCGCGGCACGGTCTCGGCCGCGACGACGCAGGCGCTTGCATCGCTGCGCCTACGGATGGAGGTGGAGAAGTGATCAGCTCGTCCGATGAGCAGGTCGTGATCGCGCTTCGCGTCGCCGCACATAAGATCGTCGTGCCGCCCGAGTCCCGCTGGGTGCGCGAGCGGCAGTCCGTTCGAGCGGAGTGGATGATGGCGGCGCTCGCGATCGTCGCGCTTGTCGCGATCGTTGGCGCGCTCCGTGGAGAGCCGCGCACGGTTCCCGGGTCGATATCGCACACCGTCCCGCCATCGGAGACGCCCGCGGCGTCCGCGTCCGGGCCTGTCACATTCGACCTGTACGACGATGCGCCGTGGGTTACAGCGCGGGCGAAGGCCGCGCCCGATTTCGTCGTGCTCAGGCCGACTTGGCTGCCTCGCACGCCCGACGCCGCGTCGAAGTGCGAGATCAATCTGCTGCGCTTGGGAGAAGACAATTCGGGCGGGTACGGTGCCACGTCCAGCGAGGAGTACCACGTGTGGTACATAGGCACGGGGGTGTCGCCATGCTTGCTCATGTTCGGTGCGCATCGGGACGCGAACTGGGGCGGAGATCTTCCGAACGCGTCGCCCGCGCCGCTCGCAACGTTCGTGGCACGGGGCAGCGTGGTTTACATCCGCGAGCGCGGCCCTGGCGCCTTTCTACTCCTGTGGTTTGAGAACGGCGCGATCTACGAGGTCATCGCACAGGGCTACGAGCTGAGCGATGTGGTTCGAGCTGTCAACAGCCTTGAACCCGTGAGGTAGACGAACTGACGCTTCGCGGCGCATGCAGAAGGCAGTGGCGCAAGCCACCGCCTTGTGTTTTCGCGGCCGTTGCGCGAGTGCGCGCTACCTTGCGCGAGACCTGCGACGGACCGCTGCTTCGTCGCGAGGATCGCGAGCCCGGCGTAGTCCTCATGCGCTGCAGCAGATAGTTGATCTCGATGTTGGCGTAGCGATCGTGGCTGTTCGGCGCTCGGCTATCCGGTACCCAGCCGGCGCTGCCCCTTGTCTTGCTTGGGATTCCTCTTCGAACGTGAAAAGCAAACAACACCGGACGCCCCGAGGCGAGGCTCAGCATCCTGACTGCCTCTGAGCGGCAGAAGCTCCGGCCCTCACCTCACCCGACGATCGAACGCGATCCGGTCGGCGAACCCGACGCGGCGTGACGCGAGATCGCGTGCGTAGGGCTGGCCGGCACGTGCGTTCTACGGCATCCTGACGAGCACCGGTGACCGCTGTGCCTCGGCCCTACATGATCGAGTTCTACGCCGACCCCGAGACGGGTCAGGAGCCCGTCCTCGACTGGATCAACGACGGCCTCACGCCGTTCCAACGGCGGTCGATCGGCGTCGCCATGTCCGAGATCCTCGAGGTCAACGGCATCAACATCTGCGACACCGAGTACGGCAAGAACCTCGGCGGTGGCCTCTTCGAGTTCCGCCTCCGCCACGGC
>JANNHF010000225.1:0-7937 GCA_031404235.1 Chloroflexota bacterium | reverse complement strand
CGAGCGGCTCGAGTTCCTCGGCGACGCAGTCGTTGATCTCGTGATCGGCGAGGAGCTGTACCGCCGCTACCCGGATGCGACGGAAGGCGAGCTCACCTCACTTCGCGCGACGCTCGTCTCGTCGACTGCGCTCGCGGAAATCGGTCGGGCGCTGGCTCTGCCGGAGCGCGCGCGGCTCGGTCGCGGTGAAGAGGACACCGGCGGTCGTACGCGCATGGGCCTTGCCGCGAGCCTCTACGAATCGTTCATCGGAGCCGTGTACTACGAATCGGGATTCGCGCGGGCGAAAGAGATCGTCCTCGAGACGATGGGCGTCGTGCTCGACGACATCGAGCACGCGCCGATGAAGTCCGCGAAGCAGCTCTTACAGGAGTGGGCGCAGGGCGAAAAGCTGCCGCTGCCGGCATATCGGATGCTCGAGGTCAGCGGTCCGGAGCACCACCGCGGCTTCGAGGTCGAGGTCGAGGTCGGCGGCAACGTCGCGCGCGGAACGGGCACGTCGAAACGCGAGGCGCAGGAGGCGGCGGCGGCGAAGCTGCTCGAGCTGGTGACGAAGTGAGCGACGAGCTGAAGGTGATCGAGGGCGGTCAGACGGCGCCGAACGCGGTGCTCAAGACGCTCACCATGACGGGCTTCAAGTCGTTCGTACACCGCACGCATCTTGAGTTCGCGCCGGGCATCACCGCGATCATCGGTCCGAATGGTTCAGGAAAATCCAACGTGGCAGATGCGATCCGCTGGGCACTCGGCGAGAACAACGCGCGCATCCTGCGCGCGAAGAAGAAGAACGAAGAGCTCATCTTCGGTGGCTCAGAGACGCGCAAGAGCCTCGGCATGGCGGAGGCGATCCTGCAGCTCGACAACACCTCACGCCGTCTGCCGATCGAGTTCGCCGAGGTCGAGGTCGGCCGGCGTCTCTTCCGCAACGGCGAGGCCGAGTACCTCGTGAACCGTTCACGCGTCCGTCTCCGCGACCTCCAGGATCTGCTGGCCGGCGCGAACCTCGCCGATAACCCGTTCGTCGTCATCGGTCAGGGCCTCGTCGACCAGATCCTCGCGCTGCGTCCCGCGGACCGACGAACCGTTATCGAAGAGGCGGCTGGCACCCGCCGCTTGCAGATGCGGCGCGAGGAAGCCCTTACGCGACTGAAGCACGCCGACGCGGAGATGGTCCGTGTCGTGGACATCCTGCGCGAGATCGGGCCTCGCGTTGAGCTCTTGCGCGAACAGGCGGCGAAGTGGAACGAGTACGAGCAGGTGCGCGCGGAGCTGCGACGCCGTGCGCTGCGCTGGTACAAGGCGAGCTTCGGCACGACCGCAACGACGCGCGCCGATCTCGTGGCGAAGATCGTCGGCGTCGATCGCGAGATCCTGCGCCTGACCGACTTCGTCGCCGAGGGCGAGACGGTCACCGCGGGCAGCGACGAGGACCTGCAGAAGGCACGCGAGGAAGAGGAGCGGCGACGCATCGCGGCCGCCGATGCCGTGAACGTGGAAGCGGGCATACGCGAGCGTGTCGCGGCGCTGCAGGCGAGCCTCGACGCGATCGCGGCCGAGCGTGACCGCACGCGCGCATCGCTTGCGGCACTGCCAGTTCAGCTCGCGTCCCTTCGCGAGCAGCGGCAGAAGGTCGACGACGAGGCCGCCACCGCGGCGCGTCGAGCGCGCGATTCCGCGGACGCAGCCCGTACCGCTGAGGTCGACGCCTCGGGCACGCGCATCGCCCTCGCGGAGGCGCGCGCCGCTCGCGTCGAGTCGGAGCGAGCGCACCTGCTCCGCGAGAACGACGAGATACGACTGTCCGACGAGGAGCGTGCGCTCCTTGGGCGCGACGAGGAGCTGGCGGCCGTCACGTCGCAGCTCACGACCGAACGCGCGCAGAGGGAGCGCGAGCGCGCGCGCATCGCGGTCGAGCTCGACAAGGCCCGCGAGAAGGTCGCCGGCGCCGCCCGCGGGGTCGAGTCCGCTGCGGCACGCGCCGCCGCGTCGCGCAACGAGTTGCAGCGTATCGACGGCGACATCGCGCTCGTCAAAGGCCAGGCGGCCGCGCTGCGCGAGGCGGCGGAACGGGCCGAGGGCGAGCTCGCCGCGCGAGATGCGGGTGCCGTCCGCCCGAAGCTGCCCCACGGCTTCGCGTGGCTCCACGAGAAGCTGACCGTCCCCGACGCCGTGACGGCCGCACTCGGCGACGTCGCCATGACGTCCGCGAAGGCCGGCGGCGACACGCCGCGTGGCTGCCGGCGACTCGCGGCCGACGTCGCGATCTTCATCGCGGAGGATGACGCAGCGGCGATCGCCGCGGCCGCGACCCTCCGCTCGGGCGTTGTCGTCTCTCCAAGCGGTCTCCTCGTGCTGCCCGGGCTCGTGCGCTTTGCCGACCCGCGCCGCAAGGCCGAGCAGGAAGCCCGCGCGCAGCTGCGCGGTATGGCGACCCGTCTGCGCGAGGAGCTCGATGTTGCGGTGCGTGCCCTCGCGCAGCTTGGGCAGGAGCGCGTGACCACCGAGACGCGCACCGCTGAACAGGACGAGCGGCTCGACACCGCGGAGCGAGCGCGTGGTGACGCCGAGCGCGCTGTGGACGAGCTCGCCTCGACGGACGCCGACGTGCGGGATCTCGTCCGTGTCGCAGATGCGCGGTCGACCTCGATCGAGCGCGAGCGGCTCGAGATCCTGGAGCGTCGCGACAAGCTCGCAGCGGAGCGGTCGGAGGCTGCGAGGATCCGAGCGAAGGCCGGCGGCGCGTTCGCCGAGGCCGAGCGCGGGGAGCAGTCCGCGTCGGACCTGCACGGCGCCGCGACGGGACGCGCCGAAGCTGCGCGTCTGGACGCCGCGACCAGTGAGGAGCGGCGCGGCTCGCTGGTCCGCCTGCGGGACACCCTTGACGAGCAGGTCGGAGCCGCGGATCGCCGCATCGCCGCCGATGAGGAGCGCCTCCGCGCGCTCGCGGCGCAGGAGCGGGACGCGCGCACGCGGCTCGACTCCACCCAGGGCGATCTCGGCAAGGCCGCGGCGGACGCTCGTGAGGCGGAGCGTTCAGCGGAGCTCGCACGTCAGCGCGCGCTCGCGGCCGAAGGATCGCGCCGCGAGTCCGAGCAGCGCCTGGCGAAGGCGCGCGAGCGCCTGGCCGAGCTGCGCGGAGAGCGCGGCAAGCTCGCTGTCGAGGAGGAGCGTGCCTCGGGCGCGCTACGTCTCCTCGAAGAACAGGTGCGTGCCGAGCTCGGTCTCCCCGACGACGAGCCGCTGCCCGATCCGGAGTCGATCATCACCCCGGATGACGGCGAAGAGGAGAAGGAGAAGGGGATCACGCTCGCGGCGCTCCAGCGACTGCGTCGTCGCCTCATCGCGCTCGAGCCGGTGAACCCCCTCGCCGCGACGGAGCTCGCGGATATCGGTCAGCGGTTCGAGTTCCTCTCGACGCAGCGCGCCGACCTCGAGAAGGCGATGACCGATCTGCGCGCGCTCGCGGACGATCTCGCGTCGACGATCGCCGAGCAGTTCAGCACGACGCTCATGGCGGTGGACCGCGAGTTCGGCCTCTTCTTCCAGCGCCTATTCGACGGCGGGCAGGCGTCCCTCCGGACCTCGGACGACCCCGATGATCCGGGCATCGAGATCTACGCGCGGCCCCCGGGGAAGCGCATCGGAAGCCTGGCGCAGCTCTCCGGCGGGGAGCGCGCGCTCACCGCGACCGCGCTGCTGCTGGCGATCCTGCGCGTGAAGCCCGCGCCGTTCTGCGTTCTCGACGAGGTCGACGCAGCGCTCGACGAGCGTAACGTCGGCCGCTTCACGCAGGCACTGCGCGAGCTGACGGATCGGACCCAGTTCGTCGTGATCACGCACAACCGCGGGACGATCGAGGCCGCCGACATGCTCTACGGCGTATCGATGGACGACGGCGGCGTATCGAAGGTCATCTCGCTCAAGCTCTCGGAGCTGGACGAACAGCGCGAGCGCGCGGGCTAGCGTTTCGCGGTGAGCCTCGAACAGGGCCTGGCGAAGACCCGTGGCGGCTTCCTCGCCCGGCTTTTCGGTCGCAAGCAGGAGGAGCCGCTAACACCCGGGTTCTTGGACGAGCTCGAGGAAGGACTCCTGCGTGCGGATCTCTCGGTCTCGCTCGTCGATCCGCTCATGGCACAGGTGCGCGATCTCGCGACGAGCGGGGAGCTGAAGACCGTGCCAAAGGCGCTCGACGCGGTGCGCGAGGTGCTGGTCGCCGAGCTGTCAGGGAAGGACAGCGCCCTGCGCAGCTCCGACAAGCGACCGCGTGTGGTGCTGGTCGTCGGTGTGAACGGCAGTGGGAAGACGACGACCGCAGCGAAGCTCGCGAAGCGCCTCAAGGATGCGGGCGAGACGCCGCTCCTCGCGGCGGCCGACACGTTCCGCGCGGCCGCCATCGAACAGCTCGAGACGTGGGCGTCGCGTGTTGGCGTGCCCATCGTGTCGGGCAAGCCTGACGGCGATCCCGCCGCGGTCGTCTTCGACGCCATCAATGCCGCCGCCGCCCGGGGACACAGCATCGTCATCGCCGACACGGCCGGACGTCTGCACACCAAGGGTCACCTGATGGAGGAGCTCGGGAAGATCGTGCGCGTCGCCGGGCGCGCCCGTGACGGCGCGCCGGACGAGGTCCTTCTCGTCCTCGATGGGACCGCGGGCCAGAACGCGATCCAGCAGGCGCGCCAGTTCACGAAGGACGCCAGTGTCACCGGCCTCGTGGTCACGAAGCTGGACGGCACCGCGAAGGGCGGCGCCGTGCTCGCGATCGTGCACGAGCTGGGGTTGCCGGTGAAGTTCCTCGGCGTGGGCGAGAAGGCCGACGACCTCGTGCCGATGGACCCGCGCGCGTTCGTAGAGGCACTGCTGCCCCGCGCGGCTTAGCCTTAGTCGCGAATGGCGATAGTCCGTCTCCGACCCGAGGAGCTGAAGCGTGCGCTCGAGGAGGGCGCGCTCTCCCTGCAATTCCAGCCGCAGGTGCATGTGCCGAGCGGCAAGCTCGTTGGCATCGAAGCCTTCGCCCGCTGGCCGCACCCAGCCCACGGCATGATCGGCCCCAGCGACATCGTGCCGCTCCTTGACCAGGGCTCGCTGCACGTCGAGTTCGATCGCTGGGTCCTGCGTGCGATCTCGGCGCAGATGCTGGCGTGGCGGAACGAAGGTGTCGATGTCCCGCTCGTTGCGGCGAACCTGTGGACCCACACGCTTCAGCGGCACGATGTCGTCGAGATGGTCCGCGACGCGATCGCGTCCAGCGGCATGGCTCCCGGCAGCTTGGAGATCGAGTGCCCGCGCGGAAGCGTGCGCGACCCGCTCCTCGCCGAGCCGGTCCAGCGCATCCGCGCTCTCGGCGTGCGCGTCGCATCCGAGGAGTTCGGCGATCCGGCGATCGCGGACGCCGCCTCCGGGTTCGACACGCTGAAGATCGGATATCCGCTCGCGCGCGACCTGCCGATCCTGGGCACCGAGAGCCTCGAGGCGGTCCAGGCGATCGTCGAGGCTGCGCGCGTCACCGGCGCGCGCGTCGTTGCCGATAGCGTCGAGACGAAGGACCAGGAAGACCTGCTCGTCCAGTTCGGCTGCGAGATCGTTCAGGGTCGCCTGTATGGGCCCGAGGTCGCCGCGGACGAGCTGAAGATGCTGCTCAGCAGCTCGGTGCGAGCGCAGACATGACGACCGGCTGATGAAGCCGCGCTGATGTTCGAGCAGCTCTCCGACAAGCTCAACACCACGTTCGAGCGCCTCCGCGGCCGCCCGCGTGTCAGCGAGTCCGATCTCGAGGAAGCGCTGCGCGACGTGCGCGTGGCGCTGCTCGAAGCGGACGTGAACTTCAAGGTCGTGCGCCAGCTGGTCGCGACCGTGCGCGAGCGCGCGCTGGGCGAGAAGGTCATGGGGTCCATCACCGGCGCGCAGCAGGTCGTGAAGATCGTGCATGACGCGCTGGTGGAGATGCTCGGCGGCGAGGCGGTGCCGCTCGCACGCGCGGAGCGCCCGCCGACCGTGCTGCTCCTCGTCGGCCTTCAGGGATCCGGAAAGACCACCACGGCGGCAAAGCTCGCGAACGTGCTCCGCAAACAGGGCCGCCGACCGCTGCTCGTCGCCGCCGACGTCTACCGACCGGCCGCGATCGAACAGCTCCGCACGCTGGGGAAGCAGCTCGGCATCCCCGTCGTCGCGGTCGAGGCGAAGCGCGTCGCCGAGGATGTCGCGGCCGCGGTGGCGACCGCCCAGCGCGACGGCGCCGACACCGTGATCGTCGACAGCGCGGGCCGGTTGCATATCGACGACGACATGATGCGCGAGGTCGAGGCCATCGTCACCACCGCGCAGCCGCACGAGGTCCTCCTCGTCGTCGATGCGATGACCGGACAGGACGCCGTCGAGGCCGCGACCGCATTCAAAGCGCGCCTACCGGTGAGCGGGCTCGTGCTCACGAAGGTCGACAGCGACGCGCGCGGCGGCGCGAGCCTGTCGATCCGCGCGGCGACCGGCGTGCCGGTGAAGTTCCTCGGCGTGGGGGAGAAGCTCGATGCACTGGAGGTCTTCCACCCTGACCGTCTTGCGCAGCGGATCCTCGGCATGGGAGACATCCTCACGCTCGTCGAACGCGCCCAGGAGAACGTCGATCGCAAGACCGCCGAGGAGCAGGCGAAGAAGATCATGGAGGCGCGTTTCACGTTCGACGACTTCTATACGCAGCTCCAGCAGCTGAAGAAGATGGGTCCGCTCGCGGACCTGCTCAAGATGATCCCCGGAATGGGCGGTCTCGCGAAGCAGCTGCCCGAGGGGCCCGAGGCCGAGGCTGAGCTCAAGCGGATCGAGGCGATCATCTCGTCGATGACGAGAGCGGAGCGCGCCGATCCCGCGCTGATGAATGGATCGCGGCGCAAGCGCATCGCGGCGGGCTCGGGGACGAAGGTCTCCGACGTGAATCAGCTGCTGAAGCAGTTCGCCGAGATGCAGAAGATGATGAAGCAGGTGGGCGCGATGGCGAAGGGCGGCCGGCTGCCTCGGATCCCTGGAATGCGTATGTGATCATGTTCACGGCAGCCGCGTCCTGCCGCCGCTGGCGTTTTGTTCCGACTTGCCAGGAGTCATTGAGCAGTCACCGGTGGACATGCGGATCGACGCCTATGACTTGAGCGCGAGCTCAGTCGTCGTATCTGCGCCGCCGCGTTCCATCCTTCGGCTGCTTGCATTGGGCCAGGGCAGCGTCGAGATCGACGAGAAATCTGACGAAGATGTCCCGGCGATGGTCCCGCGCCCAGGCGTTGGCCGCGCCGATCAGCGCGTGCAGCGCTTCCCTTCGCGGCTCGTCAGGGCAGGGAAACTCGAAATTGAATGATCCGTGCAGCTGCCTGTCTCGCGCTTGCCTGAGCTGTCGGGTGAACGGATGCGTCGGCAGCCCTGGCATTGCGACCCGAGCACTCGTCAGACAGCGCTCGACCTCGACAACGTCGCCCTCTGTCAGGCCGTCGAGCATCACGGTGAAGCGAACCATCGGTCGAGATCGCGTCCCCTGCTGGTCCATTCGGAGCATCGGTACCCATCCGTTCGACTGAATGCTACAGCGCGAGGGGGACTCGCGCACCCTCGCCCGTCTCTCTGCTCAAGCCGACAGGACGTGCGCGATCAGGTCATTGCGAGCGCGTGGGTGCGTGAGATCTCCTGTCTGTAGCCGTGCGAACTAGTCGCTGAAGCCGTTCGCCGAGATGCAGAAGATGATGAAGCAGGTGGGCGCGATGGCGAAGGGTGGACGGCTGCCGAAGATCCCGGGGATGCCTGGGTTAGGCTGAACCTATGGCAGAAGAGACGAGCATCACCTTTGCGAAGGACGACGCGATCATCGTTGAGGAGCCACTCGCGAGCGTCGCCGCGAAGCTGGCGGCCGGCGGCTACGTGAAATTCGAGCGGGCGGGGGAGGTCGTCATGGTTAACGCCGC
>JANNHF010000224.1:0-16313 GCA_031404235.1 Chloroflexota bacterium | reverse complement strand
TCGCCCTCGAATTGGAGCTCACGGCGAAGGTCGCGACGATCCCGGTGGCTCGCCGCAAGCTGGTCACATCGCACGACGCGTTCCCGTACTTCGCGAGCGCATTCGGCTTCGAGATCGTCGGCTTCGCGCAGCCGGAGCCGGGAAAGCCGCCCTCAGCCGGCGAGCTTGCGGCGCTTGTCGAAACAGTACGGGCGGCGAGGGCGCCGGCGATCTTCTCGGAGGCCGGTGGCTCGTCAACGCTCGCGGAAACGGTCGCGAAGGAGACGGGCGCGAAGGTCGTCACCGATCTTCCCACTGATAGCCTGCTCGACAAGCCCGCGGACTCATACGTGGGTCTGATGCGCGTCGTGGTCGAAAAGATCGTCGCGGCGCTGAAATAGTTGGCGGAGCGACCGCTCTCGCTCGCGTATCGTCGCTGCCTGTGAGCGAAGGGGCGGTCATCGAGCTGCGCGGCGTCCGCGCGGGCTATGACCGCCGAACGGTCATCGAGGGCGTCGACCTGACGGTGCGGCGCGGCGAGCTCGTGGCACTGGTCGGCGCCAACGGTGCCGGCAAGTCGACGTTGCTAAAGGTCATCGTTGGTCTGCTGCGGCCCTACGAGGGAAGCATCGATGTGCTCGGCTCTGCACCCGGCTCGAGCGCACGACGCCTCGCCTACCTGCCGCAGGCCGAGACCGTGCACTGGGACTACCCGCTGCGCGTGGAGGATGTCGTCCTCATGGGCCGCGTCGCGCACGCCGCGCCGGGACGCGGACCGTCGTCCACAGACCGCGACGCGGCCCGCACTGCGCTCGGTCGCGTCGACGCGACCGAGCTCGCGCGGCGTCCGATCCAGGCGCTCTCCGGCGGCCAGCGTCAACGCGTGCTTCTCGCGCGCACCCTCGCGTCCGATCCGGAGCTGCTGCTGCTGGACGAGCCCGCGACGGGCGTTGACCCGGCGACCGAGGAGCAGCTCATGTCGCTGCTCGGCGATCTTGCGAGCCACGGCCGCACCGTGCTCGTCGCCACGCACGACCTCGCCGGTGTCATGGCGCACTTCCCGCGTGTCCTCTGCATGAATGGTGGGATCGTCGCGGATGGGGACGCCTCGATCCTGCGCGACGACGCGATCCTTCGCCGGACCTACGGCGGCCACCGACCGGGCGGTCCGCAGCACATCGCGGACGAGCACCATGCCTGATCTCCTCGAGCCGCTGCAGTACGCCTTCGTCCAGCGTGCACTGCTCGCCGCGATCCTCGTCGCGCTGGTGTGCGCGAGCGTCGGCGTGTTCGTGGTGTTGCGGGGCCTCGCCTTCCTCGGCGACGCGATCGCGCACGCGGCCTTCCCGGGCGTCGTGATCGCGTTCCTGCTAAAGATCAACATCGTGATCGGCGGCTCCGTCGCCGCGGTGTTGTCGGCGCTCGCGATCGGCGCCGTTGCTCGCCGGTCCGGACTGAAGGAGGACACCGCGATCGGCGTGGTCTTCTCGGGTATGTTCGCCCTCGGCATCGTCCTCTTCAGCAGTATCCGTTCCTACACCGGCGACCTTCTCGGCATCCTCTTCGGCGACGTTCTCGGCGTAGCGACGGATCAGCTCGTGCTCGGCGGCCTTACGGCCGCCTTCGTCCTTGTCGTGCTTTGGGTCATCTGGCGGCAGCTCGTGTTCGTCAGCTTCGACCCGATCGGCGCAGCCGCGGCCGGGCTCAACGCGCTGCGTTACGACACGCTGCTCCTGGGACTCATCGGTCTCGCGATCGCCGTGTCGGTCCAGATCGTCGGCGTGGTCCTCGTCGTGGCCATGCTCGTGACGCCGGCGGCGACGGCGCGTCTTGTCGCGCAGGACCTGCGGACGCTCGTCGTCGTCGCGTTGGTGGCTGCTGTGGGCTCGTCCATCGCTGGCATCTGGCTCAGCTACTACGTGAACGCAGCGTCGGGTGGCACCATCGTCCTTGTGGCAACCACGTTGTTCGGTCTGGTCTGGACCGTGCGTTCGGTGGCGCGGAGCCGTGTGGCGGCCGGTTAGCGCGCTCGCGGTCGCCGTTGTATTCGCGGCCTGCGCCACGTGGCCCGCGGCCACCCCGCGTACCGCCACGCCCGAGATCATCGTCGTGCCGACCGTGCTGCCGAACGGCCGGATCGAGGTCGCGATCCAGCCGCGCTACGTGCTCGGCGCGCAGACGCGCGTCGACGTGACCATCGTCGCGACCCGAGGCACGATCACCGGCCCGCTCGAGGCGCGTGTGATGGCGAGCGGGATCAACGAGGGCAACCTGCCGGCCGAGGTCCTGGTGCGCCGTCTCGACGCGACGGCGTGGACTGTCACGGCTGGGCGGCGCTCGACGACGTTCGTGACCTGGGACGGCAATGACCAATTTGGCGTGCGTGTGCCTGCGGATGCCTACGTATTGTTGCTCGAGTTCGAGTCGAAGGATGGCGGGAACACACGCACGATCCGAGCGACCGCGACGCTGGAGATGAACGACTAACATTGAAGGCGTGCCTATCGATAAGCAGCTGCTCGAGATCCTCGTCTGCCCAGCGGACCACGGTCCGCTCAGCGAGGAAGGCGACCGCCTCACCTGCGGGCGCTGCCGCCGCCGATATCCCGTCCGCGATGGCATCCCGGTGATGCTCATCGAGGAGGCCGAGCAGCCCGCGTCCTAGAACGGAAGGAGCCCTCTCTGGCCATGCAGATCACTCCCGACATGACCATCGCCACGGTCGTCGACCGCTGGCCGGACTCGGCGCGGATCTTCGCGCGCTACACCCTCGGCTGCGCGTCGTGCGCGATCAGCAAGAGCGAGACGATCGCGCAGGCGGCCGCTGGACACGGCGCCGGCCGCGTGAAGCTCGAGGATCTCATCGGTGAGCTCAATGTGTTCGCCGACACCGGCAAGCTGCCGGAAGGCGCCCCGCCGGCACCCTCGCTGGCCGCGAAGGGCGTGCCGCGCGGCATGGCGGAGCAGAAGGGCATCAAGCACGTCATCGCGGTCATGTCCGGCAAGGGTGGAGTGGGGAAGTCCCTCGTCGCGGGTCTGCTCGCGGTCGGACTGAAGCGACGCGGCTTCAGCGTCGGCGTGCTCGACGGCGACATCACCGGACCATCCATCCCGCGGATGTTCGGCGTGCGCGAGAAGCCGATGTCAGCGGACGGCAAAACGCTCGTTCCGCCGAAGTCGCGCGGCGGCATCCCGATCATGTCGATGAACCTCATCCTCCCGAGCGAGGAGGAGGCGGTGATCTGGCGCGGCCCGATGGTCTCGGGCGCGATCCGCCAGTTCTTCAGCGACGTGCAGTGGGGCGAGCTCGACTACCTGATCGTCGATCTGCCGCCGGGCACGAGCGACGCGCCGCTCACGGTGATGCAGGCGCTGCCGGTCGACGGTGTCGTGCTCGTGACCACGCCGCAGGCTCTCGCGACGATGATCGTCATGAAGGCCGTGAAGCTCGTGAAGCAGCTCGGTGGCGAGATCATCGGCGTCGTCGAGAACATGGCCTACGTGACGCTTCCCGACGGTCAGCATCTCGAGGTGTTCGGTCCGTCGCAGGGCCTGAAGCTCGTCATCTCCTCGAACGCGCCGCTGATGGGGAAGCTCCCCATCGATCCCGCGATCGCGCGTGACGCCGACAACGGCGATATCGAGAATTACATCTCACCTGAGGCGGACGAGCTGGTCGAGAACTTCATGCTCGTGGCGCCGCTCAAGGAGCCCGTCCGGGCCTAGCCTCCTACTCGCTAACCTTCGCGGGATGCTCGCACGCGCGCGCCTGCATTCCGGGCCCCTTTATCTCTTCGTCGCCACCTTCGTCGCCAACGTCCTCGCCTACGGCTATCAGGTCGTCATGGCGCGCCTCCTCCGACCGGAGGAGTACGCCGTGCTCACGGCGCTGTTCGGGATCCTCGTCCTCGAATCGATCTCGAGCCAGGTCATCCAGGCCGCCACTGCCAAGCTCGCCGCCCAGTACCGCGCGCGCGACGAGGAGGCGGCGCTTCACGCATTCGTCCGCCGCTGGGGTGTGCGCGTCGGCGCCGGAGCCGCCGCGCTCGGGCTCATCGTCGCGCTCCTCTCCGGCGCGATCGCGGGCGCGCTCGCGCTTCCGCCGCTGTCCGTCGCGCTGCTCGGCCTGACCCTTCTTCTCGCGCTGTTGTTCACGTTCGGGGTCGGCCTCCTGCAAGGTCTCGCGCGCTTCGTCTGGATGGGCAGTGCCCTCATCGCGCAAGCCGGCGGCCGTCTCGCGGTCGGCGTGCTTCTCGTGGTCGCCGGCTTCGGTGTCGACGGCGCGTTCACCGGAGCGACGGCCGCGATCGCGCTGAGCCTCGTGGTCGTCGGCGTGCCGCTCCTTCCGCTGTTTCGCGCGGCGCGAGGCAGCACCGCTGCGCACGAGCTCGGATCGACGGAGACGCGCTTCTTCGCTCTGTCCGCAGTCGTGCTTCTCGCGTACGCGGCCCTCACGAACATCGATGCCGTGCTCGCGCGGTCGCTGCTGCGGCCTGAAGACGCCGG
Organism: Chloroflexota bacterium; assembly: GCA_031404235.1. Lineage (GTDB taxonomy): Bacteria > Chloroflexota > Limnocylindria > P2-11E > P2-11E > CF-39. The sequence continues at coordinate 11,828 of JANNHF010000224.1, read as the reverse complement.
CGCGTACGCCGGCGCGATCACGATGGGAAAGATCGTCCTCTTCGCGCCGATCGCGATCGGCTTCCTCTTGCTGGAGCGCACCGCTCGCGCGCATGCGCGCGGGGAAGACACCGACCGCGCCCTGTACCTCGCGCTGGCGTTCGTGCTCGCGACCAGTGGCCTCGTCGCGGCCGCGTACATCGTGCTGCCCGACTTCCTCGTGCCGATCGTCGTGGGCTCGCAGTACCCCGAGACGGTGAAGATCGTCGGCACCTACGGAGTGGCGGCCCTCGCGAACGCGCTGCTGGGTCTCTGGATCTCCTACTTCATCGGGCGCGGCGAGATGCGTGTGGGCGTGCTCCTCGCGGTCGCGGTGGTGGTGGAGGTCGCGCTCCTGCTCACGAGCGCGACCGATCCTCTTGGGATGGCGCGCATCGTCCTGGTCGTCGCGCTGGCCACACAGGGCGCCGCGGTCGCCACGTTCGTGGTGCGGAAAACGCGCGCGGCCTAGAGCGCCGTCGCGTCCACCAGTCCGTTGCGGACCGCGTAGATCGCCGCCTGCGTGCGGTCCGAGACGTTGAGCTTCTCCAGGATCGCCGCGACGTGGCTCTTCACCGTCTCGGGCGAGAGCACCAATTTGTCGGCGATCTCGCGGTTCGAGAGTCCCTCGGCGACAAGGCCGAGTATCTCGCGCTCGCGCTTGGTCAGATTCTTCGCCGCCGACGGCGCGGGGCCTATGGGCTTCATCTCGCTGAGCATCCCGCGGAGCAGCTTCGACTCGATGAACGCGCCGCCGGTCGAGACTTGCCGGATCGCGTCGACGAGCTCTTCCTTCGAGACGTCCTTCAATAGGTAGCCCGCGGCGCCGGCGCGCACCGCGTCACGGAGATACGCCGGGTTGTCGTGCATCGTGACCATGATCACGGCGGTACGCGGTCGTTCTTCCTTGATCTTCTTCGTCGCCTCGAGGCCGTCCATGTCCGGCATCCGCACATCCATCAGGACGACGTCGGGCAGATCGCGGCGCGTCGCTTCGATCGCCTCGCGCCCGGTCCGGGCTTCGCCGACGACCTCGATGCCGTCGGCATTGAGGAGCATCGCCGCGACGCCCTGTCGGACCAGCTCGTGGTCGTCGACGAGCAGTACACGTGTCACGGGCAGATTGTATGCGCGCAGCTTGCCGTGCCCGCATCCGCGTGGCGCGGGCGCTCTTGCGCATGCCGATGTAAGTTCCACATTCGTGTGATCAGTACAGCGCGAGCCACAGAAGGTAGATCACCAACAGGATCACAGCGAGCACCAGCAGTACCAGCACGATCGTGCCGAGCATGCCCAGGGTGGCCTGCGCCGCGGGGCGACTCGCGACACCATCGATCATCTTCGCGAACTCCGCTGCGGTCGCATCTTTGCGCAGCCAGCCTCGACCCTCGGGAAGCCGTCGCAGGAGCGCGCGACCGTCGGCCTCCGTCCCTGAGAGAACAAGAGTGGGCGATCCGACGTGGACGCGTGCGCCGCCGCTGAGGAGCGTGCCGTCGATGAGCGCGACGTCGGGACGCCAGTCGCGGAGCGAGGACCCCTCGGCGGCGCTGGCGACGCGCCGCACGTCGTAGCGCTCTTCCATTCGCAGAAGCGTCTCGATGCTCGACCCGATGACGGGGTGGGCGACGACTAGGAGCACCCTCGTTTGCGCCAATGCGGCTATTCAACGCCACGACGGCCTGGCCGCGCTCAGTGGAAAGGGACTGACGCGGTGGTTAAATAGGAGCGTCCCCCAGGCGAGCGACCGAGCTGTCGCTGTTCAGATGACTTTGTCGCAAGTCGCGACACGACTCTCCTACCAAACTCCTTCCCAGGTCCAATAGTGCGGAGCGGGCCCAACGGCGAGGCTATCAGGCATGCCAACACGGGTCCTCGTAGCCGACGACCACCTCGCGATCCGCGAGGGCATCCGTTCGCTGCTTGCGGCGGACGACGAGCTCCTCATCGTCGGCGAGGCCGCCGATGGCGTCCAGGCCAGCCGGATGGCCCTGGAGCTCAAGCCGGACCTCATCCTTCTCGACAACTCCATGCCGGGCAAGACCGGCCTCGAGGTCGCGCGCGAGCTGAAACCGCTCCTGCCGGACGCTTCGATCGTCTTCCTCACGCTCGACCCCGGGATCCGCGACCTCGCGCTCGCCCTCGGTGCGGCGGCCCACATCTCGAAGGACACCGCGCCGCAGGAGACGCTCCGCATCCTGCGCCAGGTCGCGCTGCAGCGCGCCAAGGCAAAGCCCGCAGAGCTCACCGCGATCGAGCACACGCTGGCTGACGCGCTCATTGCCGACCACCTCTTCACGAACGAGCAGATGGCGCGCCTCGTCGCTTCACGCGGACCGCGTGAGTCGCTGGCGGCGGCGCTGCTCCGGACCGGAACGATCCCGGACGCGCGCGCCGCGCAAGTCCTGTCGCGTGTGAGCGGCAAGCTGCTCGTGACCCTCACGCCGTACCACGACACCGGAGTCGCACGCCTCGCTCGCGGCCGGCACAGCCTCATCGATCCGATCGACCCGACCGTCGCGGCCCAGCTGGCGAAGCGGCTCTGCGAACAGCGTCATGTCGTACTGGTCAAGCTCGGCCGCAGCGAAGCGACGCTCGCGATGGCAAACCCGCTCGACGATCAGACGCCGATCGACGTGAGCGCTCTGCTCGGCAAGGTTCCCGTGACAGTGGTGACGGCGAGCGCCGGGGAGGTCGCTGCCGCGATCGCACGCGGCTTCGTCAGCGCGGCTCCCAAGATCGTTCCGATCCCGGTCGGCGAGCGCGCCGCAATGCGCGAGCGCTCGCGCCGCCCATTGCTTCTCGTCGCCGCGGTGCTCGCCGCGCTCCTGCTGTTCCTCACCGGATCCGCCGTGATCCTCGGCCCCGCCGCGAGCGCTGTGCAGGCGCGCGCGAACGTCACGATCTTCCAGGGCAACGTCGAGGTCCGCACCGGGAGCGGCGGGTACCTTCCGGTCGGGACCGGCCACGTCGTCCGCCAGGGCGACACGATCCGCACGCGTTCGCTCGCGAACGCCGCGCTCACGTTCTTCGACGGATCGCTCGTCGTTCTCGAGTCCGGCACCGAGCTCGAGATCGTCGAGCTTCGCGCCCTTTCGAACGGCTCGATCGCTGCCACGCTTCGTCAGACCGCCGGTTCGACATGGCACGTGGTCAGTCGCCAAGCGTCGACGCGCTATGCCGTGACGACGCCGACCTCGACGGCGTCCGTAACGGGCACCGCATTCACGGTGCGTGTCGATCCATCAGGGGCCACGACGATCAGCACGATCGAGGGCGCGGTCGACGTTCGCGGCGTTGATGGCGCCGCCAACTCGAGCGTGTCGGTGGGAGCCGGGTACATGACCCTGGTCTCGTCGAAGGGCACCGAGCCGTCGGCCGCCAGCACATTTGCGCAGAGCACGGTGACCTTCGTGCTTGAGGATTCGCGCGACGCGGTCATCGTCGATCGCGCCGGGCGCGGAGCTGGGATCAGCGATGGCAACCTCGTTCGCTACATCCCCGGCTCGATGGTGAACCGCGTCGACTCGACCATCGTCGTCACGATCCCGAACAGCGACGGCGACCGGTTCGGTTCGGTCGTTTCGCCGCTGGATCGCAGCGATGGCACGACCAGCGTGATCGCTGAGGCACACAGCCCGACCGGCGCGGTCGTGGCGCAGATCTCCGATATGCGGCCCGTCGTCGACGGCGTAGCGCTCGGTGGCGTGCGTGTCAGCGGCACGGACGTTGTCGCGCTGAGCGCGGACATCGCGCGCACACTTCCGGCGCCGATCACCGCGAGCGTCCCGACGAACAATGGCTTCGACATTTTCGTGCTTCTCCGTCGTGAGCCGAGCGTCGCTGGCAATGCTGGTCCGGCCGGCACCGCTGGTTCAGAAGGTCCGGCTGGTCCTCCTGGCCCTGAAGGTCCGACAGGGCCAACAGGCCCCGCTGGCGCTGATGGCACTCCAGGGGCGCAGGGTTCTACTGGTCCCGTCGGAGCGGTAGGCGCAACCGGCGCGCAGGGCGTTGCCGGTACGAGTGGTCTCGATGGGGCCGCTGGCGCAGCAGGTCCGGCCGGAGCCCAAGGTCCCGCCGGGGCAGCGGGAGTTGCTGGTCCTGCAGGTGCCACGGGCGCAACTGGCGCGAACGGTGTCGATGGCGCGACCGGTGCGACGGGCGCGACCGGTCCGATCGGTCCTACAGGTCCGGTCGGTCCGACAGGCCCCACTGGTCCCACCGGCGCAACGGGTGACACGGGCGCCACAGGTCCGACCGGTGCGAACGGCGTTGATGGCGCGACCGGTGCGACGGGCGCAACTGGCGCAACTGGCGCAACTGGCGCAACTGGCGCGAACGGCGTTGATGGCGCGACCGGTCCTACTGGCGCCACGGGTCCGACCGGTGCGAACGGTGTCGATGGCGCGACCGGTGCGACGGGCGCCACGGGCGCAACTGGATCTGTCGGCGACTTTCAGCAGGACGGCGTGTCGAAGGGCTCGGAGTCGACGCTCGACTTCATCAACGGCTTCACGGTCACAGACGCCGGCACGAAGATCACCGTCGATGGAAACGGCTTCGTGCGGACGTCGACGAACCAGACCATCGCTGGGAACAAGACATTCACTGGCGACACGACACTGGGCAACGCAACAGTGTCGGACGGAAAGACGGTCACAGTCGGTAGCGCGAGCAACGCGCTGACGACCGAGACCGCCGCGCAGGTCAACACCGGCAACGGCCTCACCAGCGGTCAGGCGCTCGCCGTGAACACCGGCAGCTCGACCTTCAGCACGGGCGCGGGCACCGGATTCTTCTACGGCGGCGCCACAGACTCGCTCAGCGGTGCGACGACGATCAAGAGCACCGGCAACTTCACCGGCACGCTGGTCGCGCTCACCGCGGACCGCACCACCGCCGGCACGGTCCTGGGCATCAGCGCGCAGAACCTCACCACTGGTAAGGCGATCGACGTGTCACTCGGCACCCTCTACTCGGGCACGACTGACGGTCAGGGGACGGTCGGCGCGGTCAACGTGCGCGCGCAGAACTTCACCGGGAACATCTTCAACGTCTCGGCGAGCGGCGCTGGAGGCGCGGCCTCGAATCTCGCGAACTTCCAGAGCACACAGCTCGCGGGCCAGGTACTGAATGTCAACGCGACTTCGCTCACGACGGGTAAGGCGGTCGCGGTCACGCTCGGCACGGGCGGCACCGGAATCTTCGTGAACACGGCGGCCGTCTACAGCGGCAACCTCGTCCAGCTGCAGATGAACGGCGCGGACCGTCTCGTCGTCGATCAGGCCGGCAATACGACCCTGGGCGGTACGCTCACTGTCCTCGGCGCGTCGATCACCGGCCCCGCGAGCGGCGCCTTCTCGATCGACAACGGCAACGCGTCAGCGATCAACATCGGCGGCACGACCGCGACCACGCTGAACCTCGGCCGCAGCGGCCAGACGCAGGCGCTGCTGGGCAACGCCACCGTCGCCGGCACGCTCGGAGTGACCGGTGCGACGACACTCTCTAGCACCCTCGGCGTGACCGGAAACACGACGCTGAGCGGCACCCTCACCGGCCCGGCCGCCGCGACGTTCGCGATCGACTCGGGCGGCGCGAACAACATCAACATCGGTGGCACGGCAGCGACGACGCTGAACCTCGGCCGCAGCGGCCAGACGCAGGCTCTGCTAGGGAACGCCACTGTGGCAGGCACCCTGGGCGTCACCGGCGCCGGCACGTTCTCGAGCACTCTTGGCGTCACGGGCGCGACAACGCTGAGCAGCACGCTCGCGGTAACGGGCAACGTCACCGTGAACACGAACAAGCTGACGATCGACGCGACGACCGGTGCGATCACTGGTCCGAACACCGGCGCGTTCTCGATCGACAACGGCAACGCGTCGGCGATCAACATCGGCGGCACCGCCGCGACGACGCTGAACCTCGGCCGCAGCGGACAGACGCAGGCTCTGCTCGGCAACGCGACGGTCGCGGGAACGCTGGGAGTCACCGGCGCGACCACGCTGAGCAGCACCCTCGGTGTCACCGGCGCGACCACGCTGAGCAGCACCCTGGACACCAGTGGCAGCGCCACCCTCGGCTCCGGCTCCGCGAACGAGCTGGTCGTGGCCGGCGCGGCCGCCGCGAGCGCGCCGACGATCACCGCGACCGGCAGCGACGCCAACGTCAGCATCCGCCTTGCTCCCAAGGGCACCGGCGGCATCATCCTCGGCTCGAGCACGAGCACGCCGATCACCGCCCACTACTCGGCCACGGCGGCCCTCGACTTCGGGAACACGGGCGCGAACGCGTGCGGCACCCTCACGATGACCGTGACGGGCGCGGCCACCGGCGACACCGTTGTCTCAACCCCCACGGCCGTAGCCGGTGGCATCGAGACCTTCGTGGCGAGCACCGGATACTTCACGTATAAGTCGTGGGTTTCAGCGGCGAACACGGTGTCGATCACGGCGTGCAACGCGGGTAGCTCTAACTCGAACCCTGCGCTTCAGACCTGGCGCTCGGACGTCTGGCGCCACTAACCTAGGCCGCGAACGTGCGTGAGAATGCGATCGTCATCCCGATCGGCGCGCTTCGCCGCATCTTTGTCATGCTTCTCGTCCTCATCCTGCTGATCGTCCTCGTGCTTATCGCTCGCACGCAGCTCCTCCGTCTCGGGTTCACCACGCTGTTCGCCCCCGGCGCGGCGCAGGTCATCGACAACGGCGCGTACCAGGCGGTCTTCCTCACGAACGGCTCGACCTACTTCGGGAAGCTGCAGCAGCAAGGCGACGAGTGGTTCGTGCTCACCGATGTCTTCTACCTCTCCGTCTCGGAGCAGTCAGGAACCCAGCTGATCAAGCGGGGCTCCGAGCCGCAGGGGCCGCGTGAGCCGATGATCATCCCGCTGGACCAGATTCTCTTCATCGAGAACCTGCGTGAGGACAGCGACGTCGTCACTGCTATCAAGCAATTCAAGTCGGGTCAGCTCCCGGTGGCAACGCCGCCGCCGGCGACCCCGGCCCGCACGACCGCGCCGACCGCCGCGCCACCGACCGCCCAGCCGAGCCCGACGCGCTGAGGATGTTCGCTCGCGCGCGTCGACGCGCGGGATGGTGGATCGCCGCCAACCGTTGGCGGCTGCGCAACGTCAGCATCGCGATCGTCGTCTTCTTCGTAGCGCTCTTCTTCACACAGTGGTGGGACTTCACGCTGCCCTCCCTCGGCCGCGGTGAATACCAGGCGGTGTTCCTCGCCAACGGGCAGACCTACTTCGGGCGCTACTACGACCGGATCGGCGCCTACGTGAAGATCGAGGACGTCTACTACCTGCAACAGACGGAGAGCGCGAATCCGGATCAGGCGCCCGACACGAAGCTCGTCCGTCGCGGGAAGGAATTGCACGCGCCCGCCGCGCGGATGCTCGTCCCGCGATCCGCTGTTCTGTTCGTCGAAGACCTGAGAGACGCGTCCCCGATCGCGCAGTTCATGAAGCAGGATCGCCAGTGAGCGGTTACGACCCCGAACGCGACCCGGTGCGCATCGCCGGGCGGGCCCTGCGCTGGGCCGCGCCCTGGATCATCCTGCCCGCGGCGATCGGCATCTTCCTGTCGGGCAACGTCGATGTCCGGTCGCTGCCGATCGTCGGCTCTGAGCGCGAGACCGCGGTGCTCCTATTGGATGGGCAAGCGTATTTTGGCCATCTCGATGATTCCGGCGAGAGCGGCACGCTCGTGCTGCGCGATGTCTACTACTTCCAGGACGCCAAGGGCGGACCGACCGGCCTCCCTGTGGGACTGGTGTTACGCGGGCAGGAGGCGCACGAACCCGCTGACGGCATGCGCATCAGCCGTGACAAGGTGCTCGCGGTCGAACGTGTGCGCGCGGAGTCGGCGGTCGCACGGGCGATCGGCGCTGAGCGCGCGCTTCGCGTGACCGTGGTGCCCCCGCTCAGCCTCAACCGCCCCGCCGTAGCCGGACGCGACGCGCTCGTTCCGCAGCGTGTTGCGACGGAGCAGGGGATCGCTCGCGGCTTCACTGCGGCAGTCGGTCAGCTGGCCAAACTGAACGAGCTCGTGCTGCCGATCTCGAAAGCGGACGCGCAAGCGATCACGGAAAAGGCGCTAACCGACCTGCGCACCGTCCGGCAGAGCGCCCTCGGCGCGGTCGCCCAGGTGCTCCAGCTGAGCGCCACCGACGCCGACGCCTATGTGCGCGCGACGGACGCACAGCTGGAGCGCTCATCCTTCGCCTCTGACGCCGGCGTGCTCCTGGCGCCGGATCTCAATGCGATCGTCACGCGGGCGACTCAGCTGTACGCGCAGGTGGGCGACGCGGCGGCCAAGCAGCTTACGCAGGCGAGGCCATCGGCGGCACCATCCGCGTCCCCCGCCGCATCGCGAACGCCATCGCCGAGCCCGGCACCCACTGCGCGACCATAGGAGGAAGAAAGATGTTCCATCATGATCGCCACTCCATGACGCGACGGGTCGCCGCGCTGCTCTTCGCCGCGACAGTGATCTCGTGCGGCTCGCCGGGCACATCGGGCACCATCGGCGGCGCTGACGATGCGCTGAGCCGCGGTCTGCAGGCGCATACGGCAGGCAAGTTCGACGAAGCGATCGTGGCGTACTTCGAGACTCTGGCGAAGGACCCGAAGAACAAGTTCGCTTTCTACAACCTCGGCGAGATCGCACAGCGGCAGAAGCGACCAGCCGCCGCGGAGGCCTACTACCGGCTCTCGCTCGAACAGGATCCCAAGATGACGAACGCTCTCTTCAACCTCGCGATCCTGCGCAGCGATGCAGGTGCAAGTCAGGAGGCGGCGGATCTCTACCGCCGACTGATCGCCGTCGAGCCGAATAACGCCGCGGCGCATTTCAACCTCGGTTTCGCCCTGCGGCTCCTCGGCCTGAACGCCGAGGCGCAGCAGGAGTTCGCCACGGCGCAGCGGCTGGACGCCAAGCTGGTCGCGCCAAGCCCCTCCGCAAGTCCGGCGCGCCAGGCGAGCCCGTCGCCCACTAGGTGATCACGTCGCGTCTCGGCTGACGCACCCGCGGCTGCAGCGACTCTTCCTGACCCTCCTCATCGCGGTGCCTACCGCGATGAACGCGGTCGCTCTTGCACCGGAGGTCATGTATCCGGTCCCCAACGTCAACGACGATGCCCAACACGTCGCCTTCGTGCGGCGTGCCGCGGACGGCTGGTCGCGCGGAGAGAACGTGATCGATCTGTGGGTGCCGCAGTTCGAGCTCGGAGTCCCTCAGTTCCTCGACTACCAGCACCTGCCACATGTCTCCGTGGCTGTTCTGGGCCGTCTGACGGGGGGCGTGATCGATGTGCGCACGCTGTTCGACGTCGTCCGCTACGCGCTGCTGCTCGGTTTCCCTCTCACCGTGTTCTGGTCGATGCGGACAATGGGCTTCACGTCTGTCGCGAGCGCCATTGCCGCAGCAGCGAGCTCGTTGCTCTCGGGGAACCACCGCTACGGCTTCGAATACGACAGCTACATCTGGCGGGGGTTCGGAGTGTTCACGCAGCTCTTCGCGATGCACCTCTCGTTCATCGCGCTCGCGACGCTCCATCGCGTCGCGAACAAAGGGACCGGCATCGTGGCGGCCGCGCTCGCCTGCACGGCGCTCGCCCTCTCGCATCTGCTCTACGCCTACATGCTCGCGATCACCGCGGTCATCGTGTTGCTGTTCAGCGTGACGCGGGCGAATGTCACTGCTCGCGTCTGGCGCTTCGCCGTCGTCGGGGCTGTCACCGCGGTCGCGACGTCGTATATGTGGCTGCCGTTCCTCATGCACGCGGCGTACGTGAACGTGACGCCGTACCTGGATCCCGCCAAGTACGACTCGTTCGGCGCAGGCCCGATCCTCTCGTGGCTGTTCTCAGGCGACCTGCTCGATCACGGCCGCCTGCCTGTCCTCAGCCTGCTGTTGGCGGCGGGTGTGATCTGCGCCTTTGCCACACGCGCGCGGCTGGCACTGCTCGCGCTGAGCCTCCTCGCTTTCTGGCTCGTCCTGTATTTCGGTCGACCGACGCTCGGCGGCTTGATCGATCTGCTGCCGCTTCACGACAGCCTGTTCCTGCACCGTCTCGTGGGCGGCGTCGACATCTTCGCGATCCTCCTGATGGGGGTCGGTGGCGCGTGGCTCTGGGATCTCCTTCGGGCGTCGGCATCCCGCGGCCGCCTCGTCGCCGTTGGGTGCGCGAGCCTGCTCCTGTTCGCTCCGGCGCTCGGCGAGCGTTGGTCGTACTACGCGCAGAACGCCGAGTGGTTGCGTCAGACGCAGGCCGCCCTCAACGCCGACGCCGACATGCGAACGATCCTGACCGCCCTCGGCGTGCAGCCGCAGGGCCGCGTGTATGCGGGCCTCCGCGCCAACTGGGGCCAGACGCTCAACTTCGGAGTCCCCTTCAACTCCGTCCGCTTCTACAACCTTTTCGCCCACCACGGTCTCGATGCGGTCGCGCCGCCGAACCAGAGCCTCTCCCTGAACGCGGACATGTTGTGGGAGTTCAACGACCAGGACCTTTCGCACTACCGGCTGTTCAACGTGGACTACGTCATCGCTCCGAAGACGGTCGCGTTCCCGTCCGAGCTGCGCGTGCTCACGACCACGTCGAAGTACGTCCTCTACGCCGCGCCGGGACGCGGCTATGCCGAGTACGCGGCGATCACGCAGCGCGAGCCTGTGTCGACGCAGGCTGAGCTGTTCGCGAGCGGACTCGCGTGGGTGCGCAGCGGTGCCGCGGCGCGATGGTCATTTATTCGCTACGACTACCCGGCGACTGCTGCCACCGACCCCCCGGCTCCGATCCCTGACTGCGCCGCGGGGCGCATCGCCTACGAGCGGGTCCAACCGGCCCGGTTCGAGGTCCTCGCGCGCTGCGACGCCGCCTCGGCGATGGTGATCAAAGTCACGTATCACCCGAACTGGCGCGTGACGGTCGACGGCAGCGAAGCCTCGACGTTCATGGCGTCGCCGAGCTATCTCGCCTTCGCGCTTGCGGCCGGCGAGCATTTCATCGTCGCCGAATACCGCTCCACGCCGATAAAGGCGCCCCTGCTCATGCTTGGCGCATTCGTCCTTGCCGCGTGTGTCGTGGTCGGCCTCCGGCGACCACTGCACACGCAGTGGTCCGAACGGCGCGGCCGCCGGGACTGACTCACCCCTCGCCTGCCCGCGTTCCGCACCTACATTGACTGCGCGCCAAGACCGAAGGGTCAACGTCATCCGAGCGAAACGGCAAACCCGTCGCGAGGCGCGGACTCAAAGCCTCCGATCGGGACGTACCGCGGCAGCTTCGGCTCGACGGCCGCGCGCGGCACCTACACGCTGACGGCCCAAAGCGCGAAGGTCCGCACGACCGCCACCCTGGACACGGCGTCGCGCTAGCGGGCGGAGTCCTTCTCGAGCATCCCGCGGTTGTGCACGAACAGCGCGGCCTGTGTGCGGTCAGTGAGCTCGAGCTTGCTGAAGATGTTCGAGGTGTGCGTCTTCACCGTGCGCTCGCTGATGCCGAGCTGTGCGGCGATCTCCTTGTTGGCGCGACCGCTCGCGATCAGTCGCAGCACCTCGCGTTCCCTCGGCGTCAGATCCGAATAGACATCTGTCTCTGACGGAGCGTTCTTACGCAGCTGCCCGAACTCGTCGAGCACGCGCCGCGCGACCGATGGATAGATGAGCGAAAAGCCATCGGCGACCGTTCGGATCGAGTTCGTGAGCTGCGTCGCGGTCACTTCCTTGAGGAGGTAGCCGGACGCGCCCGCGCGGATCGACGCGAAGACGAGGTCGTCCTCGTCGTAGTTGGTGAGCACG
>JANNHF010000223.1:0-11848 GCA_031404235.1 Chloroflexota bacterium | reverse complement strand
CCGCGGTCGTCGCTCGCGCAGAACGTCGCGATGCCGAGCATCCGCGCGACCTCGGGCGCGACGCCGATCGCGGACAGCTGCCGGCCGTACCCGCGGATCTCGTGAACGCCAAGAGTGGAGATCACCTTCTCCATGCCCTTGCGGAGCGCCTCGACGAGATTCGGCAGCGCATCGGGATCGCCGAGCGACAGCGCGTACTCGAGCAACAGATACGGGTTCACGGCGTCGGCGCCGAGCGCGAGCGCGACCATCAGGTCGTGCAGGTTGCGCAGGCTGCCGGCCGAGACGACGAGCGCGCACTCACGCCGCAGCGACCCGTTGCGCGCGGGCTGTGTGATGAGCGCCCGGTGCGCCGCGGCGACGACGAGCAGCGGATCGAGCCAGGCGCGTCCCTCTTCGACGACGTGACGGTCCTGCACCACTACAAGCGTCGCGCCGCCGCGAACGCCACGACAGGCCTGCGCGCCCAGGCGCGCGAGCGCGTCGCGCGGATGTTCTTCCCAGTCGCGGTCGGCCTCGAGGATCACCGGCACGCGCTCGCCGTCAGCGGTGAACCGCGCGACGACGTCTTCCACGATCCACGTCCCGAGGCGGCGCGCGAGCGCCCGGTGATCGTCGCCGCGTAGACCGGTCTCCGGAGCGTGGCCGCCGAGGAGGATCGGCATCTGCAGCTCGATCCACCGACCGCGATCGCCGGGGCGCGCCGACGCGGCGCGTGGCGATGGTCGCGGACCGAGCAGAGCGCGCGTCGAGAAGTGCTCGATCTCGCGCTCGCGATCGATCGCGGGGTTGGTCACGACGGCCACGGTCTCGTGGAGGTAGTCCGCGAGATTCGGACGCGCCGCCGAAAGCGCCGCGAGCGGGCCGTCCCAACCGAGCGAGCTGATGGGCTCGTTCGCGGTCTGCGCGGCGAACTGCGCCATCTTGAGGTCGTCCGGTTCGAAGCCGAGAGACGCGAACTGGTGCTCGCGCCGTTGCGACGGGTCCTCGAGCTCGTCCGGCGGCGTGGCGATCTGCCAGCGCGCGATCGGCTCGCGCCGTCCGCCGGGACGGCTGACGCTCCCGGGCGCCTCCTCCGGGCCGCCGCACGCGATGCGCTCGCGCATGCCCAGGACGGTGACGCCGCGCGTCGTGCGGTCCGCGACGAACGTCCGCCGCAGCGTGTCCTGGTCGAGGAACCGCCACCCCGCATTGGTGCGACGCAGGCCGACGCGCTCGCCGGGCCCGAGCGGATATGGATCGCGGACGTACCGCTCGAGCGGGACGAATCCGCGCTCGCTCGCGAAGACGTGCTCATCGGGCGTCTCGACGTGCCACAGCGGGCGCAGTCCGAGCGCATCGACGCCGAAGAGACATGTGTCGCCGACGCGCGCCAGGAACGCCGCCGGGCCCTGCGCGAACGGACCGAACGCGGCGCGCGCCTGGATGTACAGGTCCTGCAGCTCCGCGGGCATGCGCTTGATCTCGTTCACGATCGGCGGGAACAGGAGCTCGATCGCTTCTACCGGCGTGAGTCGCAGGCCGAGCACCATGCCGCGCAGCACCGCATCCACATCCTGTGAGTCGCTGCCCGAACGCGAGAGCGGTATGCGAAGTGCCCGGGCCTCTTCGCGAAGGCGGCCGATCGTGTTGATCTCCCCGTTGTGCGCGAATGAGGCGAACGGCTGGACGCGATCGAAGCTCGTGCTCGTGTTCGTCGCGTAGCGGTTGTGCCCGAAGGCCATCGACGTCGCGAAGCGCGGGTCGGCGAGGTCGGCGAAGTAGCGCGGCAGCTGATGGCCGGCGCCGCGCAGCTTGTAGACGGCGGTGTGGCGGGAGAGGCTCACGACGGTCGCGGCGGTGAGGCGCTCGATCTCGACCGCGGCCGCGTACAGCGCGCGCGAGCCGGGACCGTCGCGCGACGGGGTCAGAAGCGCGAGCTGCCAGAAGCGCGGCTCCTCGGTGCGTCCGCGCGGACCGAGGACGCTGCTGTCCGTCGTGCCCTCGCGTTCGAGGAGGATCTCGATGCCGTGACGCGCGAGGCTGCGGCGCACAGCCGCCTTGTCCGCATCGCCGTCGCTGGGCGGGACGAAGAGGTGACCGACCGCGAAGCGTCCGCTGCGAACGACCGGGTCACCGCCGGACGCGCGGAGAACGTTCGCCCACAGGGCGCGCGGGATGTCGGTGAGCACGCCGGCGCCGTCACCCTCGCCGTCGACGAGGCCTGAGCGGTGCGCCAGCGCGGCCATGCCGTGGAGCACGCCGTCGAGCACCTCGCGCGCGGGCCGACCGTCCTTGCGGGCGATCGATACCAGCGCACAGGCATCACGCTCGTCGTCGCTCACCGCGCTACCTCCTTAAGAAACAGAAAAGCCCCCCGGTCTTGGGAGGCTTCGTCGGTCTCGACGTTTCGCTCAGCAGACGCGACTCAGCCTCCACCTCCGGCGGTAATTGCTGCTGCTGCGGACGGGAGAAGCTTTGTCACTGCCGGAATTTGTAGCGGAAGAGAAGGTTGCGGAACAGGGGCCGGAAGGTCGCGAAATGGGCTCCGCCAGCGATCACGGCTTCAGTCCTCCACGGCGATCTCGTCGCCAAGTGCGACACCGCCCGCGCGCTCAACGCGTGCCCAGATGCCGAACGAGAGTGGCTCAGTCGACGGCACATCGCGCCGGTAGCGAGCGAGCACGTCGAGCGTCTCGAGGTCGCGTGTGCCGGTGTCAGGGTCAAGTGTGGTGACCCTGCATCGCCCGACATTGCCCCCGGGAACGACGACCGCCTTGCCCACGCGCACGCGCCTGCCGATCCAGCCGTCCTCCTCGTGAGCCGTCGCGCCGTCGATGCCGATGAGCATGCGGAAACGCCGTGGGTCGACCGGTCCTTCCACGCCGGCCTCGTCGGCCAGCCGCTCGAGCGACGCCAGCGAGAGCAGCGTCGCGCCCGCTCGCTCGTCAGCGCGGTCGTACCCGTTCCCTGGTTCGTCGAGGCGCACGAGACGGACGGTGCGGCCGAGCTGCTCGGTCAGCGCAGCCGTCCAAGGACCTTCGACCAGGTGCCCCGGGGCCTCGTGACCGTAGATCGCCACCCGGATGGGCTCGCCGATGCTCACGGTGCCGCCCACTCGGACGTCACCGGCCATCCGCAGCTCGAGGCCATCGGTCGCAGGATCGAAGCGCGCGCCGATCGCGGTGACCGGTCCCAGACGCTTGCCATTGAGCATGTGCCCATCCTCACCGACAAGGCAGAAGCGCCGATCGTCCTTGACGCCGCCGAGTCCGAGCTCGACGTGGTCGCGCGCCTCGATGGCGAGCCCCTTCACCGGCGCCACGTAGAGCCACGCGACCTTCACGACCACAGTCTTCCACACTGATGTGATGCCGAAGGTGTGGTCGGTCGGTCACGGAACGCGGCCGGTGGACGAGCTCATCACGGTGCTGAAGGAGGCCGGGATCGTGACGCTCGCCGACGTGCGCAGCGTTCCTGGTTCGCGCCGGCATCCCCAATTCGGTCGGTCCGAGCTCGCGTCGTCTCTCGCGGACGCTGGGATCGACTACCTGCACGTGCGCGGTCTCGGCGGCCGCCGCGACGCGGCGCCGGGGTCGCCACACGTCGCGCTGAAGGTGGGCGCGTTCCGCGGATACGCCGACCACATGGCAAGCGACGAGTTCGCCGCGGACTACGCCCGCCTCGCCGCGGTCGCGCGCGCGCAGGCCACGGCCGTCATGTGCGCCGAGACGCAATGGTCGAACTGTCACCGGCGGCTGCTCTCCGATCGCCTCACGGTCGATGGGTGGACCGTTGTGCATCTTTTGGCACCCGGGAAGAGCGAGCCGCACCGGATGTGGGACGTCGCGCGTGTGATCGATGATCGACTTGTGTACGACGGCGGCGCGATCCCGATCGGATCGTGAATGGCCTGGTGATCGTCGGCGGCGCTCCCGCGACCGGTAAGACGACGCTCGCGCTGGCGCTGGGCTCATCGCTCGGACTTCCGGTCATCACGAAAGATGACCTGAAGGAGGCGCTGGCCGCGCCGTTCGCGACCGGCGATCGCGAGTGGTCGCGACAGCTCGGGGTCGCCGCGTACGGTGCTCTCTTCGTCGTGGCGGAGCGCATCGTGGCGGCGGGACACGGTCTCGTCCTCGAGAGCAACTTCAGGAGCGGCATCTCGGACGCGCCGCTGCTCGCTCTTGCGCGCCTGGCACCAACGGTCGTGATCGTCTGCCGGGTCCCGGACGCGCTGCGCCGGCAGCGTTTTGAGGAGCGCGCCACTCGTGGCAGGCACCGCGTGCACGTCGACAGCGCGGTGCTCGATGAGTGGCGCGAAGACGACGCGGAGTTCCTCATCGACATCGGCGCACCCGGGCTCTTCGTCGACACGACGGACGGATACACCCCAGACATGGAACACATCGCAGCGTTCGTGCGACGCGCTACCGTTCCGCAGCGATGAAGCGCGAGTGGCCGGCGGATTGGAGCGAGCGGGTCCTCGGCAAGGGCTGCGCGATGTGCGCGGACGGGCGGGCCGAGGTCGCTCACGGCAGCTCGCGCGTCTTCGCCGGACGCGTCGCCGACGCGTACCTGGTGCGCAACGACGTGGGGCAGCGCGGCTACTGCGTCGTTATCTGGAGAGGCCGTCACGTATCGGATCCGACCGAGCTCAGCAGGGACGAGGCGAGCGCGTACTTCGACGAGGTGCTCCGGATCGCCCGGTGCATCGAGCGTCAGTTCACGCCGATCAAGATGAACTTCGAGATGCTCGGCAATTCCCTGCCCCACCTGCACACGCACGTCATCCCGCGCTACCTGGACGACGGCGAGCCTGGACATCCCGCGCACTTCATGCGCGCCGATCTGCAGAACGCGCCGCTGATCCCCGACGAAGAGTACGCGCGCGACCTCGCCGCGCTTCGCGCACTTCTCGAGCCGAGCTAAGGAGACCGCGCCGAGACCGGCGACGCTCGGCGCCATCGCATACTCGCCGGCAGTGAGGAAGGTCACGGTCGCTCTTGCCTGTGTGCTCGCGCTGACGCTGATGAGCGCGCCGCGATCCGCCGACGCCGCGGTAGCGCCGTCATCTATCGCGTCGGCAGCGGCCGCCGCGACGGCTCCATGCGGAACACCCGGCGTGCCGACGACGACGGTCTTCCTTCCGAACATCACCAAGATGCTCGGCGGCCCGTCGGGTTGGGTCACGCCGTTCATCGTGCAGAACGTCGGCGTGAAGAAGGCGACGCTCGAGGTGTCGTTCTTCCGCTTCAGCGACGGAGCACTGGTAGCGTGCCGGAAGATCACCGAGCTCGCCCCAGCGACAAGCTTCGCGGACTTCCCGAACAACGACGAAGACCTACCGGCCGATGCGCAGTTCTCCGTCGTGGTCAAGTCGTTCGGCTCGGAGATCGTCTCCGTCGTGAACGAGCATCAGGGACTCGGCGTACCGGCGCGCGCCGAGGCGCTTTCGTACAACGGACTCACAAGCGGCGCGACCACGGTGTACCTGCCGTTCGTCGGCAAACCGCAGTCCGCGCCGTGTCCGCCGACCGACGTCAACTGCAACCGCAGCTGGATCACCACGTTCGTGATGCAGAACTTCGGCACGGTGACCACCACCGTGAGCGCTCGCTTCACGAGCTACGACGGCAGCGCGGCGGGGACGCTCACGCGCACCATCGCACCGGGAAGGTCGCGATTCATCGATCCGACGGCCGAGGCGCAGCTCCAAGCGGGCCGTTACTACTCCGTGGTGCTCACGTCGCCGCAGCCGATCGGCGTCATCGTCAACGCCCACGACGACGCGCCGTCCTCACCGGCCCCGCGCGGCTTCAGCTACAACGGCGCGCCGCAGCCGACGAGTGGCGACGTGTTCCTCCCGTACGTACGACGCGACGGCGCGTCAGTACGCACCTATCCGAGCGGAGTCGTCGTGCAGAACGCCGGCACCTTCGACGCACAGCCCACGTTGGCATTCCAGCGCCTCGGCGGCGGAGCGCCGCTGCGGATCGCTGCGCCGGCGACCATCAAAGCAGGGGCGACGTGGCATTTCGATCCGGAGCTCCACCCCGCTCTCGCCGTCGGCGAGTACTCGCTAGTGGTCACCGGCGGCACGTTCGCCGTGCTTGACGCGACGCTCGTCCAGGGCGCGGCGATGGGATTCGTCGGCGCCAGCGGGCAGGGCAACCGCGCCTATCTGCCGAACGTGACGCGGACGCTCGGCGGATCGCGTGGCTGGACCACGCCGATCGTCGTGCAGTCCGCCGGCGCGACGAGCGCGACGCTGCGCTGGTACCGCTTCGCGGATGGCGCGCTCATCACGCGGCAATCGATCGGTCCGCTCACGCATGGCGCGTCGATCCGAGTGGATCCACGCAGCGTTCCCGGACTGTCCGATGACACGCAGTACGGCGTGGTCGTCGATGCGAAGGACGGGAACATCGCGGCACTCGTGACCGAGCTCAACTTCGAGGGCGGCGACGGCACGATGATCTACGAGGGCTTCGCCGCGACCGTCAGCACCGTCCCGACGCCGACCGCCGTCGTGCTTTCGCCAGGCGTCGCGCAGCTCGGCACCGACGAGACCGCGCAGCTGACCGCCGCGGTGAAGGACCAGTTCGACGAGCTGATGCCGCAGGTCACTCCGACCTGGCGGGTCGCGCCACTCGCGCTCGGCGCGGTCGCCGGCAGTGGCCTCCTCACCGCCGGCTCGACGGGCGGAGTCGGTGCGATCACCGCAACGGCGGGCAACGCGTCGGAGACGATGCAGCTCACCGTCGTAGCGCCGGTACCGCTGACGAAGGGCGGCATCCCTTTCCTGCTGCGCACCACGGGATCGACCGACTTCTACGCGGAGGCGTCGGTCTCGAGATTCGCCGCGGCATCGATCAACACGCAGGTCAACGCGGACATCGCGGGCATCCAGCTGAACTACGGCAGGACGTTCGCCGCGCGCCCTGAGGTGTACCTCCTTGCGACCGACACGACGTACGCGTCCGCGCAGACGCAGATCCTCGGCCTCGGAGGGACCTCTGCACCGACCACGTCCCTTGCCGATCCGTTCGAGAGCGCTGGCGTCTACTACCGCAAGCGTGTGGCGATGGATCTCGCGCGGATCGGGAACAGCATCCCGTTCACGACGGCGCGCCACGAGCTGACGCACATGATCATCGACGAGATCACGGGTGACGCCCCGGTCCCCGCGTGGCTGAACGAGGGATCCGCCCGGCTGGAGGAGTTCGCGATCCCGGGAGCGCTGTGGTGGCGGAACGCCGAGCAGCACCGAGCCGTGTCGATGGCGGTCAACGGCCGGCAGCTCAGCACGGACGAGCTGACACCGCAAGGATCCTGGAACTCGCGCGAAGGTCTGCTGAGCCGCTATCAGTACGCCGAAGCGTCGCAGATCGTGCAGCTGCTCCGGAACGACATCGGCCTCCCCGGCCAGATGCAGATCCTGTCCCTGATCGGCGCCGGGCATACGTTCGAGGAGTCGTACGGCGCGGTGACCGGGCGATCGTGGGCCGACTTTGCCGCATCCGTGCCCGGGCGGCTTCGCGCGATGGCGACGTCGCCGGGCATCGCGTTCGCCGCCGACAGTACCGCGGGCGCCGGAGCGAACGGACCGTCATTCGTCATCTACGGTTACGCGCCGAACTCGACCGTCACGATCTCCATCAGCGGCGCCGCGACGGGCTTCACGAACAGCAGCCGCTTTCAGATCCTCGACGAGTTCGGCGTGTACTCCAGCTGGCTGGGCACAAATTGGCCGGCGGACACGTATACGTTCACCCTGACCTCTGGCAGCGCTCCGACCGTCACGAAGAGCGTCACGAAGGCGCCATAGGCGCGCTGGCCACCGGCCCACGTCAACGCGGCTCATCCCGAAGGAACGCCCGCAGCTTCGCGACCGCGAGGCCGCGATGCGAGATCCGATGTTTCTCGTCTGCCGGCAGCTCGGCCATGGTCCGCCCATCGCCGGCGATCACGAACAGCGGGTCGTAACCGAAGCCCTGCTCGCCGCGTGGTGCGAGCGCGATCTCGCCACGGACCTCTCCGTCGAAGAGGAGGGCGCGCCCGTCAGGCCACGCCAGAGCCGTCACGCAGACGAAACGCGCGGCACGCGCATCGACGCCGTCGAGCAGAGCGAGCAGCCGCGTGTTGCGTTCGGCAGCGCTCGCGTCATCACCGAAGAAGCGACGGCTGCGCAGGCCGGGCGCACCGTGCAGTGCGTCGACCTCGAGGCCTGAATCGTCGGCTACGGTGCGCAGGCCGCTCGCCGCGGCGTACGCGCGCGCCTTGTGCGACGCGTTATCGGCGAACGTCGCTCCGTGCTCCTCCGGTTCGGGTGGAACGGGACCCAGGTCCTCGGGCACGACGAGCTGGAGACCCTGTCCCGCGAGAAGCTGTCGGTATTCACGCTGCTTCCCGGGGTTCCCGCTCCCGATGAGCAGGCGCTCCGTCACCGCAGAGCGGCGCGCTGCGCTTCGATCAGCTGTTGGATGCCGCGGAGCGTGAGGTCCAGCACCTGATCGAAGTCGGCCTTCGAGAACGGCCGCCCCTCGGCGGTCCCCTGGACCTCGATCAGCTCGCCGTCCGAATTCGCGACCACGTTCACGTCGGCGTCGGCGATGGAGTCCTCGGCATACGCGAGATCGAGCATCAGCTCCCCGCGCACGAACCCGGCGGAGACGGCCGCGACGTTCTTGCGCATCGGCGTAGGCGTGATCTTGCGCACGGCGTGCGCGAGCGCGACGTAACCGCCGGTGATCGCCGCGGTGCGCGTGCCACCATCGGCCTGGATGACCTCGCAGTCGACGATCACGCTGCGTGAGCCGAGCGCTTTGAGATCGACGGCGGTGCGGAGCGCTCTCCCCACGAGCCGCTGGATCTCGAAGGTCCGCCCGCCGGGCCGTCCGGCGATGCTCTCGCGCTGGCTGCGCTCGGGCGTCGAGCGCGGCAGCATCGCGTATTCCGCCGTCACCCAACCCTGATCCTTGCCTTCGAGATGCCGCGGCACGCTGTCCTGCAGCGTCGCGAGGCACAGCACGACCGTGTCGCCGAACGAGATGCGCGCGGAGCCCTCGGCGAACTTCGACACGCCGACCTCGATCGTGATCGGACGTAGCGCGTCGCTCTGTCGACCATCGGGCCGCTTGAAGCGACTCACTCGGTCGTCTCGTCCCACAGCCGGCGCATGTCCTCGGCAGAGTACGACTCCAGCACGCGACCGTCGGCGCGAGCGCGCGCTTCGACGCGCGCGACGTGTCGCCTGAAGCGCTCGTTCGCTTCACGCAGTGCGGATTCGGCATCGAAGCCCTGCTCGCGCGCGGCACCGACGAGGTCGAACAGCAGCTCGCCGAGGAACTCGGGGTCGTCCACGTCGACCGGTAGCTCGATCCGCGGCGGGACCATGCGCACGCGCGCCGCGCGCTCCTGCAGGCGCTCCGCTGCGAAGAGCGCCGGGAGGTCCTTCGGCAGCCCGCCGAGGACGCTCTCGCTCACGCGGTCCTTCGCTCCATCCTTGGCGTCCTCCGGTGCTCCCTCGCGCTCCTCGCGCTTGATGCGCTCCCACTGCGCAAGCAGATCGCCGCCCGGTATGGCGACGCCCTCGAAGACATGCGGGTGACGGCGCACGAGCTTGTCCCCCAGCCGCCGCGCGACATCCGCCAGGTCAAAGGCGCCCTCTTCGTGGGCGAGCTGCGCGTGGATCGCGACCTGGAACAGGAGGTCGCCGAGCTCGTCGCGCAGTCGCTCGACGTCTCCGGAGTCGAGCGCCTCCAGCGCCTCGTACGCCTCTTCAAGGAGGTGCGGGCGAAGGGACGCGTGTGTCTGTTCGCGGTCCCATGGGCAGCCATCCGGCGCGCGAAGTCTCTCGGCGATGCGACCGATCGCCGCGACAGAAGCGAGATCGACGTAGGGATCCACTGGCGGAAAGATCACGAACCGGGCGCCCTGCGCGCTGAACGAACCAAGGGCGAGCGGGCGCTCGCCGTCGGCGCCGACCGCGATCAACGGGTGGAGCGGCGGGTAGTGCTTCCGCAGCAGCGCCGTGTCGGGCTGCGCGTCGAGCACGAGAACGACTGCGCGGAAGGTCGAGAACGCGTGCCGATCGAGCGCGCTTGCGGGAATGACGTCGACGCCGCCGGGGAACCGCGCGAGGAGCCGCTCGAGCGCGCCAGAAAGCTCAGCCGTCGAGCTCGTGCCCGGGCACCAGCTTCTGTACGGCGTGCGCCTTCTTCTGCTGCTGGAGCCAATACGTGTACGCGCTGTCCTTGATCTTCGTCTTCTGAGCGTCATCGAGCGCGCGCGCGGCATCCTTGTCGAGGATCTTGTACCACGCGGTATTGGCGCGATCGCTGTGCTGGCGGGTGCGCAGGCCCACCTCGAGAGCGAATATCTCGTTCTCGAGGTCGATGTCCGTGAGCATGCCGCGCGCCTGCCAGCCCAGGTCCCCGCCCGTTTCCGTCGTCGCGCTGTCCTCCGAGAACTGCTTCGCGATCTCCGCGAAGTCCGTGCCCTTGTCGAACGCGTCGTTGATGTCGGCGAGCCTCTTCAGCTGATCGGAGTACGTCTGGAAGTCGCTGCCCGAAGTCGGGAACGGCGTGGTCACCTGGATCCAAGCGACGTGCACCTGCTCCGTTGGCGACTGCGTGTTGCGCTCCTGCGCCCGCTTCGTGTATTCCTCGCGCAGCAGCTCGTAACGTGTGCGCGACCGGACCTCGGCGTCGCTTATCCCGTACGAGCGCGCGCGGGCAACGAACTTGTTCTGCTCGGGTCCGCGCCTCTCGATCACCTCGAGGATGTGGTACCCGAACTGGCTCTTCACCGGATCGGAGACCTGTCCGATCGGCAGCGCCTTCGCAGTATCCTCGAACTCCGGCACGAACTGCCCTTTGCTGACCCAACCGAGATCACCGCCGGATGCCGAGTTGCTCGTGTCGTCGGAGTTGGCCTCGGCCAGCTTGTTCCAGAGGTTCTGGTCGTTCGGGTCCTGCTTGAGCTGATCAGCGATCGCGCGAGCCTTCGCCAGAGCGACCTGCTCCGCGAGCTCCTTGTCATCACCCTTCGGCGTGATGAGGATGTGGCGCGGGTGGTACTCACCGAAGTCCTCGAGGTATTTCGCATCGATGGTCGCCTCGTCGTAGGTGATGCCGTCCGCCCGAGCCGCGGAATCGAGGATCGCCTCCTCGATGAGCGCGTTGAGCGCAATGCCCTCGTACTCCGCCTTCTGCGTCAGGACCTGGGGGTCATTCTCGTACCCGGGCGGAACGCCGAAGTCGACGTAGAAACGGACGTACTGATAGGCAAGCTCGCGCCGGTACTCGCGCAGCGACACCGCGCGTCCGTCGAACATGAGCGCCGGCTTCAGGTTGTCGTTGTAGTAGCGGGAGGTAGCGGCCCAGGCCACGAGGCCGAGCGTGAAGAAGAGGATCGCGGAGAAGATCGTGACGATGATCGTCTGCTGGCGACGCTCGCGCTGCCACCGCGCCATGCGCTGACGCTGTGTGAGTCGCGGAAGAGGGATGCGACGTGCCACGGGGACCTAAATTGTACCGGCCTACTGATGGAGCAGCGGGAGCTGCGCCAGAAAGCCGGAGCCGAAGGCGGAGGTCACTGGGTGCGCCGGTAGACGGCGAGCGTGTCGGCGGCGGCCCGGTCCCACGAGAAACTGGCAGCCCGCGGCCGCGCCCGGGCGCGGAGGTCCCGCTGCCGGGCCGGATCCCCGAGATAGGCGACGAGGGCGTCGCCGAGCGCGTCCGGGTCGCTCGCGTCGACCAGCGATCCGGCATCCCCGACGACCTCCTCGACCGCGCCGGCGCGGTAGCCGACCACGGGAGTCCCGGCGGCGAGCGATTCGAGCGGGGTCAGGCCGAAGCCCTCC
>JANNHF010000222.1:0-2846 GCA_031404235.1 Chloroflexota bacterium | reverse complement strand
CGACCGCGCGCGCCAGGTCGCGCATGCGCTGCGCGGCGCGACCGGCGCCGATCGCTTCCGCGCGTACGCCGCCCTGCTCGAGGGCTTCGATGACGCGTCGCTGATCGTGCGCGTCGAGGCGAAGGACGCCGTGACCGTGGTGATCACGACGAGGGTCCCGTTCGGACCGCTCCTCGCAGATCTTGCGCTGCCGAGCTTCGCGATCGTGAGTCCGAAGTCGCTGCGAGCCGATCCCGCGGGCTGGGCCACGCCGGCGTCATCAGGTGCGTCCGGCACGGGAGCGTTCGTCTTCCGGCCGGGTGCGTGGCAGTCGGGTCAGTCGATCACGCTCGAAAGGAACGGCGCGTACTGGTCGAAGGATCAGGCTGGCGTCGCGTTGCCGTTCGTCGACCGCGTCACATTCCGGGTCATCAGGGACGAGAGCGCGCGTATCGGCGAGCTGCGCTCCGGTGGCCTTGACGCGGTGGGCGACGTCACGGCCCTGTCGCTATCGACGGTGAAGGCCGATCCGAACCTCCAGCTGCTGACGCGGCCGGCTGCGAGCGCCGTCTATCTGGGCATCACGGGCGCGGCCAGGCCGTTCGACAGGGTCGAGGTGCGTCGCGCGATCGCGATGGCGATCGACAGAACGCTCCTGGCCTCCACCCTCTTCAACTGGGCCGGCAAGCCCGCATCGCAGCTGCTCGCGCCCGCCATCCTCGGCTATGACGACAGTGTCGTTGAGTTCTACCGCTACGACACCGCGGCGGCGAAGCGTCTGCTCGCCGATGCGGGTTACCCGAGCGGCTTCGCGACCGAGCTGTGGCATCCGCCGGCCTGGCGCGCGCAGTACCCCGATCCCAGGCGTCTCGCGGAGAGCATCAGCGCAGATCTCGCGAAGATCGGCATCGCGGCGACCGTGCGCACCGAGGACGCCGCGGCATACCGCGCCGACGCGAGCGCGTCGCGCTTGCCGCTGTGGCTTGGTGAGGCTGGTGGAGACAACGCGGATCCGGACGCGTTCTTTCCTGACGGCGGGGCGTGGGCCGGCGATGTCGTGCGCGAGCTCCTGCGCCGCGCGCGTTACGAAGCGGACGCCACCAAGCGGACCGAGATCTACAAGCAGGTGTCCAAGCTGATCCAGCAGGACGCCGCGCGGGTCCCGCTGTTGCACGCCGCTGCGCTCGTCGCCGCGACCAGGAAGGTCCACGGCCTCGTGCCGCACCCGATCGGCGCCGAGGCCTATGCGCAGGTCTGGCTGGGGAGGTGAAGAACGCGGCACATCGCCAGGGCGGGCCTGTTCTAGGCTGGATCACATGATGGGAATGGGCCATGGGGGCGGTGGGATGCACGTCTTCATGTGGGGCTCCGGGGGGCGTGGCGCGAGCAAGCGGCCGTCGCTGTCGATGTATCGGCGGCTGCTCCAGTACGTCGGCCCGTACAAGTGGAATCTCGTCGTCGCGGCGGTGTTGCTCGTCGTCTCTACCGTCCTCGGTCTGGTGTGGCCGCAGGTCGTGCAGCGCGTGATCGATCTCGGTCTGCGCGACGAAGGCTTCCTTGACGTGCTCATCGTCGGTCTTGTGATCGTGCTCCTCGTCCGAGCGGTCCTCGACGGCCTGCGCCAATTCGTGATGGCGTACACCGGCGAGCGCGTGATCTTCGACCTGCGGATGGCGATCGTCCGCCACATGCAATCGCTCTCACTATCGTTCTTCAATCGCCGGAAGACCGGCGAGCTGATGTCGCACGTGACCAGCGACGCGACGCTCGTGCACGGTGTGGTGACGCAGACGATCATCCAGGTCCTGGGGCAGGTCCTCACCCTGATCGGCGGCGTCGCGGTGATCTTTCTGATGAACTGGCGACTCGCCCTCCTCACGCTCGTCGTGGCTCCGCCGATAGCCATCCTCGGGCAGTGCATGGGTCGCCGGATCCGCGACATCTCGCGCGAGGCTCAGGACGCGCAGGGCGAGGCGGTCGGCGTGCTGCAGGAGGCGATCGCCGAAGTGCGCGTGGTCCAGGCCTTCACCCGTGAGGAGTACGAGGCCGCGCGCTTCCACGAGAAGCTGCTGTTCACGTTCAAGAAGACGATCGAGAGATCGCGCATCGCAGCGACGATGTTCCCGATCATCGGGTTCCTCGGTTTCTTCTCCTCGATCATCGTGCTGTGGTACGGCGGGCATGAGGTCGCTCGGGGCGAGATGACCGCGGGGATGCTCGTCGCCTTCCTCCTCTACATGAACATGGTCGCGGGCCCCGTGGGCATGCTCGCGAGCCAGTGGACGCAGGTGCAGCAGGCGTTCGGCGCGGCCGACCGGATCTTCGCGCTGCTCGACACCGCGCCCGAGATCCAGGACCGGCCGGGCGCTGCGGCGCTGCCCGCGGTGCGTGGCGAGATCCGCTTCGAGGAGGTCGGATTCCGGTATGGCCCCGCCGGTCCCGAGCCGATGGTGCTCGACGGCGTCACGACGACGTTCCAGCCGGGCGAGACGACCGCGCTCGTCGGCCCCTCAGGGGCGGGGAAGACCACTCTGGTCAACCTCGTTGGGCGCTTCTACGACCCCGTGAGCGGGCGGATCGTCGTCGATGGCCACGACCTGCGTGACGTCACGATCAAGTCACTGCGGGAGCAGATCGCGGTCGTGCCGCAGGAGCCGATCCTGTTCGCCGACACGATCCGCGAGAACATCCGCTACGGGCGCCTCGACGCGACCGATTCGGAGATAGACGAGGCGGCGCGCTCCGCGAACGCGACCGAGTTCATCGCGCGGCTCCCGAGCGGCCTCGCGACGGTCGTCGGTGAGCGCGGCGTCCGCCTCTCGGTCGGTCAGCGGCAGCGCGTCGCGATCGCTCGCGCTCTGCTTCGC
>JANNHF010000221.1:0-3359 GCA_031404235.1 Chloroflexota bacterium | reverse complement strand
CTTCATCTCGAGATACACCGTCGCGCCGGCCAGGATCTCACCGGGACGCGTGCGGTGATACTCGCGGACGCGCAGCTGGAGCGCCTTACCGGCCTCGGCGGCGCGGAATATGGCCCAGGCATAGGTGTCCAGATAGGCGGTAGTGGACCACTGATATGGCCGATCGTCACGATCGAGCCCAAGGTACGTGCCGCTGGTCCGCAGCGCGAGGCGGGCGACGGACTCGTTCACCAGGAAACGGTGTTCGTTCCGGCGCTCGGTGTCGCTGCCCGAGTCGAGGACGACGTTCTTCATACCGGCACCGCCGCATGATCCGCCGCCGCAGCGGGGAGCGTGAGATCGATGATCGCGCCGGGCTGACCGGCGTTCGCGACGCGGATCGTCCCGCCATGCAGCGCGACCGCGAGACGGCAGAATGCCAGACCGAGCCCGGTGCCGCCCCGGCTCCGTCCGCTGCCTCCCTGGTAGAAACGGTCGAACACGTTCGGCGCGTCCTGGGTCGTGATGCCCGGCCCGGTGTCTGACACGCGGATGAGCACGAAGTCGGTACCTTCGTCGGCCCGGCGCGCCTCGATGTGGACCTTGCCGCCGGTGGGCGTGTGCTTCACCGCGTTCGCCAGCAGGTTCGTGAGCACGCGAACGATCAGCCCATCGTCCACGAATACCGTCGCCTCGCCGACCTCGCCGGTCACGGTGATGTTCTTCGCTCGGGCTTCCGACTTCACCTGGGAGATGCTCTTGCGCGTGAGCTCGTCCAGGCGGATCGCCTGGGGCACCGCCTCGAGGCGGCCCTCTTCGAGCTTGTAGACGTCGAGTAGCGCATTGACCATCCGCAGCATTTCGCTGACGTTGGATTCGGACAGGCCGAGCAGCTCGGCGAATTCCGGTCGCGACGGATCCAGCTGGCCCATGCCCACGAGCTGCAGGAACGCGACGACGCTGTTCGCGAGGTTGCGGATGTCGTGGCCGAGCATGCCGATGAGCTCTTGACGTGAGCGTTCGACCTTACGCAGCTCCTCGTTGCTCGCTCGGAGCTGGTCCTGCAGCCGTTTCGTGAAGAGCGCGCTGCGCACGCGCGCCGCGAGCTCGACGGGTTCGAACGGTTTCGCGACGTAGTCGACGCCGCCGGCCTCGAAGCCGGTGACCACGTCGTCGGTCTGGTCCTTCGCCGTGACGAAGATCACCGGTATCGCGGATGTCCGCTCGTTCGCCTTGAGCCGCCGGCAGGTCTCCCAGCCGTCGATGCCTGGCATCATCACGTCGAGCAGCACGAGGTCGGGGCGTTCCTTGTCGGCGATGGCGAGCGCCTGCTCGCCGCTGGACGCGCGCAAGACCGCGCAGCCGAGCGCCGCGAGCCGGCGCGAGATGAGATCGAGGTTCGCGGGCTCGTCGTCGACCGCGAGCACCGTGCCGAGGCGTTCGACCGGGGCCGCGGGCGCGTCCGGTCGCCTGGTCGCGGTGATCACGGCGGCGGTCTCAGGTAGAAAACGCGCCAGCACGGCCCGCAGCTCCGCCGGCGCGTACGGCTTGGAGACGAAGTCGTCGCAGCCCGCGTCGATCGCGCGCTGACGGTCCTGCTGCATCGCCAGCGCGGACACGGCGATGATCGGGATGCGCGCCGCCCACGGCTCTGCGCGAAGCAGGCGCGTGACGGTCCATCCGTCGACCCGAGGAAGCAGCAGATCCACCAGGATCGCGTCGGGCCGTTCGGCACGCGCGATGTCGAGGCCGGTCTGGCCGTCCATGGCTATCAGGGCTTCGTGACCAGCCGCCCGGATGATCCGCTGGGCGACGTCGAGGTTGTTCGCCTCATCCTCGATGACGAGCACGCGATAGGTACTCACGATCGTGCCGCTGTCCCGGTCAGGGTGCCCTCGGCCAGAGCCGCTGCGCGCACCCGCACCGGGAGCGTGAACAGGAACGTGCTCCCGGCGCCGACGCTGCTTTCGACCCAGATGCGACCGCCGTGCAGGGCTATGAGCCGCTTCGAGATCGCCAGACCCAGGCCGGTGCCACCGTAGCGGCGCGTTGTTGACGCGTCGACCTGGCGGAACTCGTCGAAGATGTAGGTCTGCGCCTCCGGCGGGATGCCCACCCCGGTATCAACGACCGCGACCGTGATCCAGCCGTCGACGATGGTCGCGCGCACCGTCACTCCGCCATGCTCGGTGAACTTCACCGCGTTGGCCACGAGGTTCACCAGCACCTGCCGGATCCGCGCACGATCGGCCCACGCTGTCGGCAGCGTGCTCGCCACCTCGGCGCGGAGGCTGAGCGACTTGGAGTCCGCGCCCGCGCGCATGAGCTCGATGACATCGTCGATGACGAGTGGAATGTCGACCTCTTCGGCGTTGAGCTCCATCTTGCCGGCCTCGATCTTCGCGAGGTCGAGGAGGCCGTTGATCAGGCCGAGCAGGTTGTCCGCCGCCTGTACGACGCGCTCGAGGTCGGCGGTCTGTTGCTCGGTCAGATCGCCGTCGAGTCCATCCAGCATGAGCTTGGTGTATCCAATGATCGCGTTCATCGGCGTGCGCAGCTCGTGGCTGACTGATGCGAGGAATTCGCTCTTGAGCCGGTTCGC
The DNA here is from genome assembly GCA_031404235.1 of Chloroflexota bacterium. Lineage (GTDB taxonomy): Bacteria > Chloroflexota > Limnocylindria > P2-11E > P2-11E > CF-39. The sequence goes on along the minus strand of JANNHF010000221.1, from coordinate 778 downwards.
GCGCTCCAGCTGGAGGTTATTGTCCTTCAGCTCGTTCACGAGATCGGCGTTCTCTTTCGCGACGCTCACGAGGCGGGCGATGGTGCGGAGCGCGCGCGCTTCGGTGTCGCTGATCTCACGGGGCGCCTTGAAGTACGCCGAGAGGAGTCCGGCGGCCCGGCCGCGCGCCGACAGCGGAATGTGCGCGACGTGCGGCAGTGGGCTCTGCGGGACGTACAGGTGCTGGATCTGGTTCGGGTCATACACAGGATTCACGAGTACGCGCGTCGCGAGCATCACCGCGGTCTCCGCGTCAACGCCGATGGTTGTGGGCGCGATCAGCCGCCCACCCGATCCTGACGGCGAGCCTGGTGCATCTTCACGGATGACGATCGAAGCGCCGTCCGCGTGGAACAGCGCGACCATGCGCGACAACGACTCGGCGAAGATCCGCTCACGGTCCGTGACACCGACGACCGCGTCGGCCACCTCATTCACGGTGCGCACCTCGGCGAGGTACTCCTGCTGCGCGCGCTCGCGTTCGCTGAGCGACCGCGCCATCGTGTCGAAGGCCCGTTCGAGCGTGCCGATCTCGTGCTGCGAGCGCTGACGGATGCGCACGCCCAGATCGCCCGCCTCGATCTGCTGCGCCGCGGCGGCGAGCTCCTGCAGCGGCTTGGTCATGACCGCAGCCGAGCGATACGCGAAGAACGTGACGAGGCCGATGAGGCCGGCGGCGAGCACGAAGAGGATCACCAGAAGCGTGCGCTGCGCCGATTCCAAGCCGGCCAACGGGAGC
>JANNHF010000220.1:0-10469 GCA_031404235.1 Chloroflexota bacterium | reverse complement strand
GGCAGGGTCGGGATCGCGGGCGGCAGCACTCGCTGGCTGAGGCTCGCGAGGGTGGGGATGAGCAGGAGCGCGATGAACGGCGAGAAGTCCATCGCGCCAGCGATCGGCATGTAGCGGCGGATCGGAGCCAGCACGGGCTCGGTGACGTTCCACACGAGCTCGTTCAGGCCGAATGGCAGGCGCATCGGGACCCACCCCATGATCACGCGCACGAAGATCAGCAGCACCAGCGCCTGGGCGGCGATGTTGACGAACGCCTCGAGGAACACGAGCAGGAAACATGTCGCGCACATCTAAGGCTTCCGCGGCACGTCGAGCCGATAGCGCGACGGCGTCGGCCCGGTCTGCCCCTGATAGCTCGACCCCAGCTCCGGAGATCCGTACGGCCGCTCCGCGGGGCTGCTGAGCGGAAAGAACGACAGCTGTCCGATGCGCATCCCGGGATAGAGCGTGATCGGGATCGTGTTCACGTTCGAGAGCTCGAGCGTGATGTGCCCGTCCCAGGCCGGGTCGATGAACCCAGCCGTGCTGTGGATCAGCAGACCCAGCCGACCGAGGCTGCTTTTGCCCTCGACGCGCGACACCACGTCGTCGGAAAGACGGATGCGTTCGCGCGTGGAGCCAAGCACGAATTCCCCCGGATGCAGGATGAACGCGTCGGGCTCCGCCACCTCTACCAGCTCGGTGATGTCGTCCAGCGGACGCGCGAGGTCGATGTACGCGTGCCGGCTCGACCGGAACACGCGGAAGAATCGATCCAGGCGGATGTCGACGCTCGCGGGCTGGACGCACGTCGGGTCGAAGGGATCGATGCCGATGCGCCCCGACGCGATCGCGGCGCGGATGTCACGATCCGAGAGCACCACCGCCGCGAAGTATGGGGTTGGCGCGGCCTGCGAGCGCGAAGACCGTACCGCGCAGCTCCGCCCAGGTGCTGACGACATCGTCCGCGCCGTGGATGCGTTCACGGGCGAACCCCCAGAGGACCTGGATCGTGCGCGCTCCGGCGGCCTTCCCCATCGCGATGTCGGCGTTCGCGTCGCCGACGACGACACATTCGGTGGGCCCGCATCGCAGACGCTTCATCGCGTGCTGCGCCAGATCCGGTGCGGGCTTCGGTCGGGACACGGAATCTCCACCCAGGTATACGTCGATCTCGCTCGAGATACCCAGGCCGCGCAGGATGCGTTCGCAGTCCGCGGCACGCTTGCCGGTGACCGTTGCCTGGAGGAGTCCGGCCTCGTGGAACGCGTGCAACGTCTCGCGCGCTCCGTCAAAGAGCTTCGTGACCGGGATGACCTCGCGCTCGTAGATCTCGCGGTACTCGGTGCGATAGCGCTGCGCGAGATCCGGCGTCAGATCTGGCCACGCGATGCGAAAGATCTCCTCGAGCGGTAAGCCAGTCATCGCACCAACGCGCTCGAACTCGAGCGCCGACCCGCCGTGCGCCTCGATGACGCGGTTCGCCGTGTCGACGACGAAGCGCACGCTGTCGGTGAGCGTCCCATCGAGATCCCAGAGAACGGCGCGTAGGGTCACGCCCGCAACTCAAACGCTGGCCGCCAGCCGAGGCGCGGCAGGACCCGCGGCGCGGTCGCTACCGTCGCCGGCGGCGGCCCGCGATCGCCACCGGCGGCTCGATGGGCAGCACCGTTTGCTCGGCGAACTTGCGATCGCGCGTCTCTTGTCGTCGGCGCACGAGCGTCTCGAGCTCGTCGTAGAGCGCGTCGGGATCTTGAAGTCCGGAGTAGACGATCTTGAAGCGCAGGTAGCTCATCGGGTCCGACTCTGCGAGTCGCTCGAGCACCATCTCACCGATCCGCTGTGACCCGACCTCGGACGTCCCGCTCTGCCGGATCGTCGCCTCGATGTCATCGATCAGCCGATCGATCGCGTCCGACGCGAGCTGCTTCGACGCTGCCTTCCCGATCGCGCTCGAGAGCTTGCGACGGTCGAATTCCTGGCGGGAACCGTCCCGCTTTACGACCTGGATGCGCGCGGATTCAGAGCGTTCACGCGTGGTGAAGCGCTCGCCGCACGAATCGCACGCGCGGCGGCGGCGGATCGAGTCGCCGTCCTCCGACTCACGGGAATCGACGACGCGGGTCTCTTGATGGCTGCACGAGGGGCAACGCACGCATACAAGATATGGGGGATGGGGGCACAAAATCTAGTGCCGCACACGCGCAACACCCCCGCTGTGTGGTTCTGACACAACGGGGGTGCGGAGGTCACGCCAAGGCGAGCGCGCGCCCGGAGCCGGGCGCTTGGTCAGCGGCGACGCAGGAAGCTTGGGACCTCTAGATCGTTCGGGTCGAATCTCTTGTCCTCATGGACCTTCGTCGCTGCCTGCGCCTGCGGCGCGACCGTCGTCGGGCGCTCGGCGGGACGCTGCTCGACCTGCCGCCTGTACATCGGCTGCTCGATCCGCTTGAGCGGCCGCAGCTGGTCGAAGCCGGTGGCGATGACGCTGATCTTCACGTCCTGGCCCATGCGGTCATCGATGACCGCTCCGAAGATGATGTTCGCCTCTGGATCCGCCGCGGCGTGGATGATCTCCGCCGCTTCGTTGACCTCGAACAGCGCGAGGTCCGGACCGCCGGTGATGGTGAACAGCACGCCGCGCGCGCCGTCGATCGACTGCTCGAGAAGGGGCGACTGGATGGCCTGGCGCGCCGCATCGGCCGCGCGCGTCTCGCCGGTCCCGTGACCGATGCCCATGAGCGCGGAGCCCGCGTTGGTCATGATCGTCTTCACATCGGCGAAGTCGAGGTTGATGAGGCCGGGCACGGTGATGAGATCGCTGATGCCCTGGACGCCTTGACGCAGCACGTCGTCGACGATCCGGAACGCGTCGACCATGCTGGTGCGCTTCTCGACGACCTGGAGCAGACGGTCATTCGGGATCGTGATGAGCGTGTCGACCTTGTCGACGAGATCGGCGATCCCCTGCTCCGCCAGCAGTCGCCGCTTCGCGCCTTCGAACGCGAACGGCTTGGTGACCACGGCAACGGTGAGCGCGCCGATGTCCTTGGCGATCTCGGCGATGACAGGAGCGCCTCCCGTCCCCGTTCCGCCACCCATGCCGGCGGTGATGAAGATCATGTCGGCTTCCTTGAGCGCCTCGTACAGCTTTTCGCTGTCATCCTCAGCGGCCTTGCGACCAATACTGGGATCGGCACCGGCGCCGAGGCCCTTCGTCACCTTGTCGCCGATGCGGATCTTGTGCGGTGCGTCCGAGAGGAGCAGCGCCTGAGCGTCGGTGTTCACCGCGATGAACTCGACGCCCATGAGCTCCGCGCGGATCATGCGGTTGACGGCGTTCGATCCGCCGCCGCCGACACCGACGACTTTTATGAGAGCGAAATTCTCGATATCGCTCCGGAGGGGCATGGGCAGTCTCCAAACCACTTCCATGCCGCTGCCCCTCCCCTGACGGCTGCTGCACGAAGCTCTTAAGTTGTTGCCGTGAACTCTATACCCGAACGCAGTACGCGGTCGAGTGTTAGGGGCGATCTACGTCTTCATTTACGGCATGAGCGAGCGGAAGAGTCGCGAGAGGCGGCCGCCCACCCCGTCGAGGGATCGCTCCGACACGCGTTCTCCATCGGCTGACCAGTTCTTGGCACCCCAGATGAGGAGTCCAGAGGCCGCTGAGTAGGGCGGCGCCGAGATGGAATCGGTCAGACCGCCCACTCCGGTGGGAGCCATGACGCGCGCGGCCATCCCCAACTGGTCGCGGGCGGCTCGGGCGATGCCGGTCATGAGGGAACCGCCGCCGGTGAGGACGATCCCAGCCTGGAGCCGGTTCGTCGCCCCCGCGGCGTCTATCTCCTTGGCAACGTGGTCGAACAGCTCGGCCGTCCGCGCCTCGATGATCTGCGCCATGTGCCGCCGGGTGATCGGCCGCGGCACCTCTTCGCCGATCGAGGTGATCTGCATGACCTCGTCCGGGTCGACCTCGAGCGGCAGCGCCGTCCCGTGCTTGACCTTGAGCGTCTCCGCGACATCCGGGGTCACGCGCAGGAGAAGCCCAAGGTCGCTCGTGACGCTCCGCGCGCCCATCTGGATGGTCGCGCAGTGGCAGATCGAGCCGTCCTGGAACACCGCGACGTCGGTCGTGTCACCGCCGATGTCGCAGAGGACGACGCCGAGCTCGCGCTCCTCGTCGGTGAGAACGACCTCGGCCGTGGCGAGCGGCGTCAGCACCAGCTCGTCGATCTCGACCCCGGCCTTCTGCACGCATTTGGTCAGATTCGTGACGCTCGAGGAGGACGCGGTCACGATGTGCGCCTCGACCTCCAGCCGCACGGCGCTCATCCCGATGGGGTCCCGCACGCCCGCGTGCTCGTCGACGACGTAGCCGCGTGGGATGACATGAAGGATCTCGCGGGTGTTCGGGATCGACACGGCGCGGGCGGCCTCGATCGCTCGCAGGGTGTCCTCGCGGGTCACTTCGTGCTGGCGGCCCGACACGGCGATCATGCCGCGCGAGTTCTGGGAGCCGACGTGCATGCCCGAGATGCCGACGAAGGCCGAGCGCACCTTGAGCCCGGAGAGCCGCTCCGCGGCATCCACGGCGGCAGCGACCGACTGGACGGTGCGGTCGATGTCGATGACGACGCCCTTCCGGAGGCCGTCCGAGGGCGCCTGCCCGATGCCGATGACGTCGACGCCACCGCTGCGACCGCCCACCTCACCGATGAGCACGCAGACCTTGGTGGTCCCGATGTCGATCGCGACGAGCACGGTCTGGTCAGTCACGGGCGTCCGCCTTCCTTGACTCTCCTTCAGCTCCCCGCCCGCGTCCGCGCGACCGCCCGCCCGAGACTAAAGGAAATGTCGCCTGATTACAGCGACGTTCTGGAAGATGCGCCAGCCGAACGCGAACAGGGCGACGAGATAGAGGTCGATCCCCAGCCTGTCCCCTAGGAACGTGAGCGCCGCGGCGAGGAGGGCGTTCGTGTAGAAGCCCGACAGGAAGATCTTCGTATCGAAGTGCCCCTCCAGCTCGGCGCGAAAGGCGCCAAGCAACGAGTCGAGCGCGGCGAGGATGCCGACGGCCGTGTAGCGCGCCCACTCGATGGGGATGTTGAAGTTGAGGGCGAGCCCGAGCAGCACCCCGGCCACCAGACCGAGGAGCGGAAGCCACACGAAGGATTAATTCGGGCTGAAGACGATGCGGTCGGGGCTGCGCACGTCGACGTAGTCTAAGCGCCGCGTCGCGTTTTCCCGGAGGAAGCGTCTCGCGAGGGACAGCTTCTCGTCGAAGCGGTCCGCGCTCCCAAACCGGATCTCCCACCTCGCTCCGGTGCGCAGCACGAGGCCATTCGCGCTCGCGCTCATCACCACCCGCAGGTCCGTGGCATCGCTTCGCAGCTCACCCGGCGCGAGCGCGGCGAGACGCAGCGCGGCCTCGACGAGCGCTGGAGGGTCGACGACCTCGCCGGCACTGCGCGGCGAGCGCTCGTCGAATACCCGGAGATCCGGGGCGGCGGTCCGATCGATCGACGGGAACAGGACCCCGCTGGCGTCGATGAACCACTCCACGTTGTCGCTGGCGACCCAGCGGCCTACGGCCACGCGCTCGACGAGCGTGACCCGGACGGTCGACGGAAGGACGATCTCGACCCGGGCATCGCGGACCGCGGGCAGGGTCCGCAGCTGCACGCGGGCGTCCACGGCGCTCGCCCGGAACGTCGGCACGCCGTCCAGTCCGCTCTGGGACCGCACCGCATCGCGCGAAACGTGCTTCGCGCCCACGACGACCACCTCCTCGATCCGCGCGAGATCCGCGAGCGCGACGACGAGGAGGGCGGCAAGGCACGCGATCGCGACCACGGCGGCGGCGGCGCGCGCCGGATCCTTGACCCGGAACGCCGGCCGGCGGCGGCGTGCCGTGGTGCGAGTCGAGCGTCGGGAGCGAGCGCTCAGCGCGCGCGCCGGCGCGCGTCCTCGAGAGCCCAGTCGACGAAGCGCGCGATGAGGTCGCCGAACTGGATGCCGGCGGCGCGCGCCGCCTTCGGCAGCAGGCTGTTCGCGGTCATGCCCGGGATGGTGTTCACCTCGAGCGTGACCATCCGGTCACCGACCCACATGAGATCCGTCCTGGACATCCCGCGGCAGCCCAGCGCTCTGTGCGCGCGGACCGCGATGTCCTGCGCGCGCCGCGCGATGTCGTCCGGGATGCGCGCCGGCACGATCTCCTCGCTCTCCCCGGCGCTGTACTTCGCGGTGTAGTCGAAGAACTGCCGCTTGGTGACGATCTCGATGACCGGCAGCGGGGTCAGCTCGTCGTTGCCGATGACCGCGACGGTGAGCTCGGTGCCGCCGACCAGCTCCTCGACCAGCGCGCGCTCGTCGTATCTCAGGGCTTCTGCCATCGCCGGCGCGAGCTGTTCGGCGGACGTGACGATCGCGGCGCCGACGCTGGAGCCTCCCGCGACGGGCTTCACGAACACCGGGAGTCCGACAGAACGAGCCCTCGTGAGGTCCTCGCCCGAGGACGAGGTCACCACGACGCCGCGGGGAACGTCCAGGCCTTCCGACGCGAGGACCCGCTTGGCCATCACCTTGTCCATCGCGAGCGCCGACGCGAGGACACCCGATCCGGTGTACGGGATGCCGATCGTGTCGAGCAGGCCCTGGATGCGTCCGTCCTCGCCCCACGTCCCGTGGAGGGCGACGATGACGACGTCCACCGGCCCGGCGTCATTCGACATCGCGGCCGACGCCGGGACGATCGCTTTTTCAGCGCTCGCGATGTGCTCCTCGAGTCCCTTCGGCAGGTCACGTGGCCGCTGGACGATGCCGCCGGTCCTCAGCAGCTCCCGCGCCTGCTCGCGCTGGGTCTCGCTGATCTCGGGATTGCGCGCCATGAGCGCCAGGGGATCAAGCAGCACCGTCTCGAATCGATCCGCGGAGAGACTCGCGGCGATCTGCGCGCCGGTGGCGAGCGAGATATCGCGCTCGGCCGATGCGCCGCCCGTGAGGATCCCAACGCGAATGCGCTTCGGGCGAGGAGTCGGGTTGGTCACTTAGCGACAGTGCGCCGCGGGTGACGCGGCGAGACACATTCTCGCGAGCGAGAGTGGAGGGGCCCCGCCGGCAGAGGAACGGCGAGCGAGCGGTTCAGGCGGGGAGGCCAACTCGCGAGCGAGAAGTGCGAGCCGCGGCAGGACCCGCGGCGCGCCTACCACTCCCCCACCAACTCGACCTCAGGAACGAGCTCGACGCCGAACTTCTCGCGCACTTCGCGCTGGCAGCGATCCATCAGCGCTTTGACATCGCTCGCGGTCGCATCGCCGACGTTGACGATGAAGTTCGCATGCTTGGTGCTGACCATTGCCCCACCCTCGGTCGCGCCCTTCAGTCCGGCGGCCTCGATGAGACGGCCGGCGTGGTCGCCCGGCGGATTGCGGAAGATCGATCCGGTGTTGGGCTGCGCGAGCGGCTGCTTCGCCATCCGCTCGTTCGCGATCTCCTTGATGCGCTTCACCGCGCTCGCGCGATCACCGGGCGTGCCGCGGAAGCGGGCGCTCACGACCACGATCGGCGTGTTCTGCAGCTTCGAGGCGCGGTAGGCGAAGCCGAGCGCGGCGCCGCTCTCGGTCCACGTATCGCCGTTCAGATCCATCAGCGTCGCATCGACCAGGTCGTCCTTGGTCTCCTTCCCGAACGCGCCGGCGTTGCCGTGCACGGCGCCGCCGACGGTGCCGGGGACCGTGGCCATCCATTCCAGCCCGACGATGCCGTTCCGCGCCGCGGCGGCTGCGACCGACGCGAGCGGAGTGCCGGACGCGGCGGTGATCGTCGTTCCGTCGACCGAGAGCTCGCTCCAATCGTTCTGCAGCACGACGCCGCGGACACCACGGTCCGACACGAGCATGTTCGTGCCGCCACCGACCATGAGCACCGGCATCTCATGCTCACGCGCGACGGCGATCGCGCCGACGAGATCGCGCTCGGTCGTGACCCGCACGAAGTAATCGGCGGGGCCGCCGATATGGAGCGAGGTGTGCTTGCTCATCGGCTCGTCACGGACGCCGAACGGGAGCACTTTCACACCGGCGTCCGCAGCAGCTCGAGCAGCCGCTCGCCGACGGGCCGCACGTCACCTGCACCCATGACCAGCACGACGTCGCCCGGGCCAACGAGATCCGCAGCGATGCGGGCGGCCTCTTCGCCATCGCGTGCGTAGCGTCCACCGACGGCCTCCGCGAGCGCCATCGCGCGCGAGGTCGTCTCGGGGCGCTCGCGAGCGGATGAGAACGTCTCGACGATCACGACCGCGCGCGCGCGCCGCAAGACGGTGACGAACTCGTCGAAGAACGTCGCGAGGCGGCTCGGCGTGTGGGGTTGAAAGACGACGACCGCGTTCGCGAACGCGTTCAAGCCCACCGCGATCTCGGCGGGATGATGCGCGTAGTCATCGACGACGCGCACGCCGGCGGCGCTGCCGAGGGGCTCGAGCCGCCGCTCCACGCCCGCGAATTCAGACACGCCGCGCGCCGCGTCCTTCTTCTTCACGCCGAACGCGTACGCCGCGAGGATCGCACCCCCCGCGTTGAGGGCGTTGTGCTGACCTGGGATCCTCAAGCCGACCAGGGCGTCCCCGAGCGCGTAGAGACCGGAGTTGACGCTGTCGGTGGATGGCGAAACACGCAGGTCCGCCCGAGCGTCGGTGCCGTACGTAAGGACGTCGCGCCCGAGGTTCTGGGCGGTGTACTCCCCGAGCTCGCGAGCGCCCTCGTCGTCGATGCACGTCACGAGCGTGCCGCCTGGCGCGATCCCACGCGCGAACACCCGGAAGGCGTCCCGGTACGACTCGGGTGTCGGGAACATGTCGACGTGATCGTGATCGACCGTCGTCACAACGGCGATGAGCGGCCGCAGCGCGTGGAAGGTGTTGTCGTACTCATCGGCCTCGATCACGAGAGCGTCGCTCGTGCCGGCGTGGGCGTTGGAACCGAGGCCGCGCAAGACCGCGCCGCAAATGAGCGAGGCATCGACGTCACCCGCGCGGAGCGCCGACCACGCGAGCGCCGTCGTCGTCGATTTCCCGTGGGTCCCCGCGACGGCGATGACCCGCTTCCCCTCCGCGAGGAAACGCCAGGCGTCCTCGCGCTTCCACACGGGGATGCCGCGCCGCAGCGCCTCGGCCACCTCGACGTTGTCCTCCCGGTACGCGCTGGAGCGCAGCACGATGTCGGCGTCGGGCACGTGCTCGGCCGCGAAGCGCTCGTGCACGGTCACGCCCTGTCCGGCGAGCGCCTCCGACAGCGGCCAGCGGCCGTTGTCGGAGCCCGTCACGGCGTGCCCTCCGGCGAGCAAGAGCCGAGCGATCGCGGACATCCCGGCGCCGCCGATGCCGACCACGTGGATCTTCAAGAGCAGCCGCCGAGCCTCAGGAGATCCCGCGCGATCTCGTGCGCGGCCTGCGGGCGGCCCGCCGCGCGTGCGGCGGTCGCCATACGACGCAGCCGATCGGCGTTGTCGATGAGCCCGCTGACCTGCGCGGTGAACCGGTCGCCGTCGAGCTCGCCCTCGCGCATGCTCATCGCGGCACCGGTCTCGACCATCGCGCGCGCGTTCGCATCCTGGTGTCCCTCCATCGCGGCACCGAACGGGATCAGCAGCAGCGGTACGCCGAACGCGAGGGGCTCGGCGATCGACGAGGCTCCGGCTCGGCCGACCGCGAGATCCGCCGCGGCGAGCGCGCCGCCCATCTCATCACCGAGGTACGAACGAACGATGTAGCGATCACGTACTTCCACGGGCAGATTCGCGCGGCGCGCCTCGGCGCGCGCGCCGTGCTTCTCGCCGGTGATGTGCAGCACGTAGGCGCGGCGGAGGATCCGGCCGAGCGCGGACCAGAGGGCGTCGTTCACGCGCTCCGAGCCCTGACTGCCACCGCTCACCACGACGAGCATCGCCTCGGCCGGGACCGCGAACGTCTCGCGGCCACGCTCGCGCGTCCATGTGAGCAATGACGCGCGGATCGGAGTTCCCACCATGACCGTCCGGCCGCGCGGCAGCGCGTGGCGCGCCTGTTCGTAGCTGACGCCGATGCGCGAGCTCAGCGAGGCGAGCAGGCGCGTCGCGCGACCAGGGATGGCGTTCCCGTCCCAGAGGTACACGGGGCAGCGGATGAGCCACGACGCCAGCGTGACCGGGATCGCGACGACGCCCCCGGTCGTGCAGCACACGTCAGGGCGGAATCGGAAGAGCGCCAGGAGCGCATCGACGAACGCGAGCGGGACGCTGACGAGCGTCCGCAGCAGCGCCACGCGGGACTGCGGGTCGCGCAGCGAGGGCATGGGCGTGGCGTGGAACGGGATGCTGGCGGCCGGCACGAGCTCAGCCTCGTGCCCGCGGCGACCACCGAGGAAGAGGAATCCCACCTCTGGATCGATCTCGCGCAGCGCCTCCGCGATCGCGAGCAGCGGGCTGACGTGCCCGCCCGTCCC
>JANNHF010000219.1:0-6415 GCA_031404235.1 Chloroflexota bacterium | reverse complement strand
GCGCGACGTCCCAGGGAAGCCGGAGTCCCGACTGGAGGGTCGTGACGGTAAGCCGTGGCGTCGCTCCCCCGCTCACGGTGACCGCCACGAAAACACCCTCGTCGTCCATCCACACGGTGCCATCGATCACCGGTCGAAGCGCGAGGACGTAGGTGCTCGGCGTCGTCGGCGCCTTCACCTTGAAGGTGAACGTCGCACTCGCCCCGGACGCGACCGTCGCCTCCGTCTGAGCCGCGGGCCGCGAGCCGCTGAGCCAGCCGACGCCGAGCGACGACCAGGTCAGCTCGTCGTTCTTGATCCCGATCCTCGCTTCCTGTCCGAGCACGCCCTTCACCCACGGGCGTCCGCCGGTGTTGCGGAGCGTGATCGTGATCGGCTCGCTCGTCACTCCCGGCGCGAGCTCGGGCACATTCGTCTGACCGATCCAGCGACTGTGATAACCGGAGTCGCTCGTGACGCGAACGAACACGCCCTGGTGCTCGAGCCACGCGACGCCATCCGCGACCGGGCGAAGGGGCAGCTGATAAGAACCGAGCCGCGCCGGTGCTCTGATCGTGAAGGTGAAGGTGCCGACCGCGCCCGGCGCGACGATCGCTTCGACCGTCGTGGCCGTGCGATTCGCGCTGATCCATCCCACCGCCATCTCGCTGAACGCCACCGCGTCGTCGACGACCCCGAGGTTGACCTGCCTGCCGACGACGCCGCGCTGCCAAGCGGTGGTCCCGGTGTTGCGGAAGCGGATCGAATAGCTGACGGTCATCCCGGGAGCGAGCGTCGGCCAGGAATCCTGCCCGACCCACGCGCTGTGGAATCGGGTGTCCTCAACGGCGGCCGCAGGCAGCGCCGCAGCCAGCGTCGCGGCCACGATGACGAGAGCCCCCAGCATCGATCGCACCACTCAGGGGGAACGAGAGAGCGGGTTGGGTGTTACTAGGCCGCTTTGACCAGGGCGGGCCGGAGCGAAGCCACGAAGCGCGCGATGTAGCCGTTCGTCCACGCCGGCGCCTCGAGCGGAAGCATGTGACCGATCCCGCGGGCGACGTGGATCTCCGCGCGCTCGTGGAAGTCCTTGCAGCGGACGGCGTCGCGCGCGCAGATCACACGATCCTCGTTGCCCCAGAGAACGAGCGTCGGCACATCGCGGAGCTGCTTGAGGCGGTCGCCGACCGCGAACGCGACCTGCTCGCCGCCCGGAGTGATCAGCATCAGCACTTTGCGCCACCACGACGGCTGATTCGCCCACACGATCGCGCGCGACGACAGCGCGCGCTCACGCGCTTTGTTGCCGTGGCGGATCATCATCTCGACGAAGGCGTTGTCCCCACGCCGCAGGCTGCCAACGAGGAAACGACGCACGAATCCGCGCTGCCCTGTCGACCGTGGATAGAGGAGCGCGCGGCCGATGAGCGGCAGGCAATAGAGCTTGTAGATCCAGTGCAGCGAGCGACCCAGTGCCGCGGGTGCGAGCAGCACGAGGCCGTCGACGAGGTCGGGCCGACGCAGCGCCAGGTGAAGGGCGACGCCGCCGCCGAGCGAATGTCCGACGACCACCGCGCGGTCGACGCCGAGCGACTCCGCGACGCGAGCGACGTAGTCGGCGAGCTGCGGGAAGCTCGCGTCCTTGGTCATGAGCGAGGGTGCTAGCGCCATCCCGGGGAGGTCGATCACGTGGACGGTCGCCACCTGGCGCCGCAGCATGCGGATCTGCGGCGCGAGCGCGCGCGCGTCGGCTGAGAGGCCGGGGAGCACGATCGCATGAGGCGCGGCGCCCGTTCCCCAGGTGGTCACGCGGAGCTTGTAGCGGTCCTGCTTGACGGCGCGAACTTCCATGCCCGCGCAGATGCATTGACCGTGCCGAACGGTCGAAGTGCCGGTCAGCCCCGGTCCTAGGGGCGCAGGCGCAGCTCCAGGCCGATCCAAGCGGGCTGCCTGGCGAAGCCCATCGCCTCGTTGATGGCCATCATCGGCCGGTTCCGCTGGTCGTTCCAGGTGTCGGGCCATCGCCAGGCCCGTCCCGCGCGCTTCGCGCCGCACGCCGGTGAGACCCTGCCAGATGAACGTTGGGTCCTCGATCGACCGCTGCAGGTTCGACATGCCGAGCCAGTGACCCTGGCCGTCGATCGCCACGAAGAACGCGTCGGCCAGAAAGCTTGGCGACTCGACCCAGTCCTTCCGCCACTCCTCGTAGTCGATGTCGGTCGGCGCGTCCATCGCGGGCACGTCGCGGCGGCAGAGGTCGGTGAGCTCGAAGGCCTTCTGCGGCGCCTCGGCGTCCCGCGCGATCTCTTCGGCGTAGGACGTGATGCGGATGCCCTGCGCGGTCACGCGCTCGGTCGCACCGGCGAACCGATCGAAGTCGAAACCCGCGACGACCAGACGCAACTCCCAGTCACGCTTGACCTCGACCCAGCCGCGCTTCTTCGTGAACTCGACCCCGTCAGCCATCGATTCCTTCACGCCGGCGGTCGCGGCGAGCGCGTTCCGTTCGCGCAGCAGCGCGACGGCGGCATCGTGGAGCGCACTTCCGTGGCCTCGGCGGCGACGGTCGGGCAAGACCCAAACGTCGAAGCCGTAGCGATCGGGATGGAAACGCGAGGGACGGTGATAGAGCTCGACCGCACCGACCATGCGGCCATCCTCCTCGGCGACGATGCGCTTCTTGAAGAATCGGCTGTGGTCCCACTTGTCGTCGTCGTGGCGCGCCTCCCCGACCGACCAGGGGTAGTCCGGGTAGCAGACATTGCTGCCGGCCACCCAGGCTGGGTAGTCGTCCTCGGTGAACCCGCGCAGCCGCGAGGTGGTGGTCTTCATTGGTCGCGCGAACGTACCCGACCCGCGGCGGCCGCGAATGTCAAATTCGTCACGTCGAAGCGAGGGCGAGCTCCAGCTGGTTCTCCACGGCCCGCAGCAGCTTCACGGTACCGAAGTCGTGACGATGCAGCGGCGTGATGCCGCGCGCACGGAGCGCGGCGCGGTGGTCGATGGTCGGATAACCGCAGTTGTGCTCCCAGCCGTAGCCCGGGTACTTGAGTGCGAGGCTGGACATGAGGCGGTCCCGCGTGACCTTCGCGATGATCGACGCAGCGGCGATGGCGAAGCTCTTCGTGTCGCCCTTCACGATCTCGCTGTGCCGGCCGGGCGCGAACGCGGGATCGAGGATGCGCCTGCCGTCGACGAGCACCCAGTCGAAGTCGCCGATCTGTTTGAGCGCGCGGGTCATGGCCACGTGGCTCGCGTGATAGATGTTGAGACGGTGGATCTCCGCCACCGACGCCGCGCCGATGCCGACGCGCACGACGCGCGATCGGATGAGCTCGAACAGGTCTTCACGCTGCGCGCGCGTGAGCATCTTCGAATCCTTCACGCGGCGGATGAGCTTGGTGTCCGGTGTGACGAGGCACGCCGCCGCGACCACCGGTCCAGCGAGTGCGGCCATGCCGACCTCGTCGACGCCGACGACACGCAGGAGGCCTTTGGACCAGAGCTCTTTCTCGAAGCGGAGCGTCGGCACGCTCCTTAGGCTAGCGGCGCTTCTCCCGGATGGTCGCGGCTTTGCCGACGCGATCGCGGAGGAAGTACAGGGCCGCACGACGTGCGTGTCCGTGGCGCAATAGCTCGATCTTCTCGACGCGTGGCGAGTGCACGAGGAATGTGCGCTCGACGCCGATGCCGCTGGCGATCCTGCGGACCGTGATCTGGCGGTCGAGCCCGCCGTTGCGCACACGCAGGACCGTACCCTCGAACTTCTGAAGGCGTTCGCGGGTCCCCTCGACGACGCGCACGCTGACGGCCACGGTGTCACCGGGCCGGACCTCGGGGACCTCGGCCTTTTGCTGCTCGGAGGCAAGCGTCTTCAAGACGTCGTTCATAGGCATAGTGATGGCACTCACGGAGTCACATGACTCTAACAGAGATCTAGCGTTTGGCCTTCTTCAGGCGGTCGAGGATCGTCACGTGCGACACGCCGAAGTGCGTCGCGAGCTGCCGCACCGTGAGGCCGGTCGCGCGCATCCGGGTGACCTCCGTTGCGGTCGGACCGCGCTGAACACTGCGCGCGGCGCGGAGACGGACGCCGGCGGCGCGAAGACGAACGCGCACGGTCGCCGGTGAGATCCCGAATCGCGCGGCGATGCGGTACGACCCGACACCTGACTGGTAGGCCTCGATCAGGTCAGCGTCGCTCACGCTCGCCCTCCGAGCTGGCACGCGCGGTAGCCGCGCGCGCTCGGCCGGCGTCAGCTTCGCGCCGCCCAGGAGATCGGGCCGCCGCTCGGCCGTGCGGCGGATCGACTCTGCTCGCCGCCACTTCGCGATCGCGCCGTGATCGCCCGACACGAGCACCGGCGGCACGCGGCGGCCCTCGAACTCCGGTGGACGTGTGTACTGCGGCCCCTCGAGCAGACCGTCGGTGTGGGATTCGTGCGCGAGCGACTCCGCGTCGATGACGTCCGGCACGAGCCGCGTCACCGCATCGATCACGACCATCGCGGCGAGCTCTCCGCCCGTGAGCACGTAGTCGCCGATCGACAGCTCCTCATCGACCTCGGACTCCACGACCCGCTCGTCCACGCCCTCGTAATGACCGCACACGAGGACCAGGTGTCCCGCCGCCGCGAGTCGGCGCGCCGCAGCCTGATCGAATAGCCGCCCCTGCGCGGAAAGGAGGACGACGTGTCCCGCGGTGCCGCGCGCGGCGCGGATCGCGCGCGTGAGAGGCTCGGGCTTAAGGACCATGCCCGCGCCGCCTCCGTACGGCGTGTCGTCCGCCACGTGGTGCTTATCGGTCGTGTGCGAACGGATGTCATGGACCTCGAGCGCAAGACGCCCGGCTTGCCGCGCACGCGCAACGATGCTCTCCGCGAACGGGCTGTCGAACATCCGCGGAAAGAGCGTCAGCACGTCGATCCGGAGCCCCTCGGTCATCCGACCTCTTCCTGCGGCACCGCAACGATGCGGCCGCCGTCGACGTCCACGACCTTCACGACCGACTCGAGCATCGGCAGGAGACGCTCACGCCCGCTCTCGTCCGCGATGACCAGGACGTCGTTCTCGCCCGCGCGAAGGAGCTCGCGCACGATCCCCAGCCACGTGCCCTCAGGCGTCTCGACCTTGGCGCCGAGGAGATCGGCCCAGAGATACGCGCCTACTGTGGCGCGACGCGACTCGCTGCGGGCCACGCGCAGGAATCGTCGGCGCAGCGACTCGGCGGCGACGCGAGAGTCGTAGCCCTCGAACAGAACGATCGGCTTCGCGAGCCCACCCCGGACTCCCGCCACCGTGAGCGGACCGATGTCATCGCATTCGAGAACGGCGCCCGCGCGGAAACGATCGGTCACGTCGGTGCGGGGATCGATGCGGACCTCGCCGCGGACGCCGTGTGGGCCGAGGATGAAGCCGACGACGAGGGCGTCGTCGCTAATCGATCTCGAGGTTGACCTTGGTCCCATCGCGGGTCGCCATCACCTTCAACAGTGCGCGGATCGCCTTCGCGATGCGACCGCCGCGTCCGATCACTTTGCCGATGTCCGCTTCACCGACCTGAAGGTGAAGCTTGATGAAGTCGCCGTCGAGCTCCTCGGTAACGACGACCGCGTTGGGGTCGTCAACTAGCTGCTTGGCGACGTGCTCGAGGAGCCCGCGCATGCTCGACGCCTCTGACTCCGCTGGACCGCTCAACGGACGGTCGGCGGGACCTCGCTGTCGGCCAGGCCGCTCTTGACGAGTAGGGAGCGGGCCGTCGCCGTGGGCCGCGCGCCGTTCTTGATCCAGTGGCGGGCGCGCTCGGGGTTGATGACGAGCTCGACCGGCTCGCGCAGCGGGTCATAGTGGCCGATCGTCTCGAGGAACTTCCCGTTACGCGGGGCGCGCGAGTCGGCGATGACGATGCGATACGTGGGCGCTTTGGTCTTGCCCATGCGGCGCAGGCGAATGTGCACAGCCAATCTGTCGAATGTCCTCCTGGAATTGAGCGGATCGATACGCGCGCGAACATCCAGTGTACGGGGAAGACCGCTGTTCGGTCTACCGACCGCCCTGGGCCTGTCGCAGCGTCCGCAGGTAGCGGACCGCGGTCGCATTGACCATGACCGTCTCGCCGGCCCGCTCGAATTTGACCCAGCCTCCCGCCGCGAGCTTCTCGGCGACGCTCGCCAGCGACTCGTCGACGATGATCGCGTCGTCCTTCGCAAAGGTGATGCTCGTCTCTTCTGCCATAGGTTCAGCCTAACCCAGGCACCCCCGGAATCTTCGGCAGCCGTCCACCCTTCGCCATCGCGCCCACCTGCTTCATCATCTTCTACATCTCGGCCGCCGCACCGACACCCAAACCCGCTTGAGCCGCAAAGAACGCCTCAAAAACCTGCAAGACGCCTTCGCCGTAACCCGGGCCGGCCGCCACTGGCTCGCGCAATCCCCC
>JANNHF010000218.1:0-8642 GCA_031404235.1 Chloroflexota bacterium | reverse complement strand
CCGCTCTGGCTACGCGTGTCGCTGAGCACCATCGTTCCGATCGGCATCGCGGTCACCGCGCCGGCGAACGTCATCGCCGGGCGTATGGATTGGATCGGCGTCGTGCTGCTCGGGGCCGGTACCGTGCTCGCGGTCGGGGTCGCCAGCGCTTTCTGGCGTTGGGGACTGAGGAACTACACCGGCGCGAGCGCCTAGCCGGAAGCCCGTGCCCGCGGTACCGATGAGCTTCCGTCTCACACGCGCACGTAGAGCGAGCTGCGCAAGCAGCGAGATGACGAACGTACACTTGATGTCGTGAGCATGCCCATGAGCATCGACCTGAACCTTCCCGAAGACCGCGTCGGACCGCGCCCCAGGCGCCGCTCGAAGCGCGTCTGGGTGGGCGGCTCCGCCATCGGTGACGGCGCGCCGGTCTCGGTGCAATCGATGTGCACCACGCTCACGCACGACGTCGACGCGACGATCCGCCAGATCGAGCGCCTCCAGGAGGTCGGCTGCGAGATCGCCCGCGTCGCAGTGCCGGACAAGCGTGCCGGCGAAGCGCTGAAGGAGATCGTCCGCCGCAGCATCCTTCCGATCGTCGCGGACATCCATTTCGACTACAAGCTCGCCCTGATGGCGCTGGACGCGAAAGTGCACAAGCTTCGCCTCAATCCGGGGAACCTCCACAACAAGGACGGCGTGCGCGAGGTGGTCAAGCGTGCGAAGGTCCAGGGAACGCCGATCCGCATCGGCGTGAACCACGGCTCGATCGGCGATCGCCAGCCCGGCGACGTGCGCGACGAGTCGCAGCGGATGGTCGACCTCGCCCTCTCGGAGATCAAGATCCTCGAGGACCTGGACTTCGACGACATCGTCGTGAGCGTGAAGGCGTTCGACGTGCCGACGATGGTCGCCGCGTACCGCCGGCTCGCGAAGGCCGTCCCGTACCCGCTGCACCTGGGCGTCACCGAGGCGGGCACGCTCGTCGCCGGATCGATCCGCTCCACCGCGGGCATGAGCGTGCTGCTGTACGAGGGCATCGGGGACACGATCCGCGTATCGCTCTCCGAAGACCCGGTCATGGAAGTGACAGCGGGCTTCGACATCCTCAAGTCTCTCGGCCTGCGCGACCAGGGACTGACGCTCGTCGCATGCCCGTCCTGCGGTCGCGCGGACATCGACCTGATCCCGCTCGCGAAGGTCGCCGAGGAGCGCCTTCGCGCGCTACCCACGCCGATGAAGATCGCGGTCATGGGCTGTGAGGTCAACGGACCGGGCGAAGCGAAGGACGCCGACGTCGGCATCGCCGGCGGCGTGGGGAAGGGCGCGATCTTCCGCAAGGGCAAAGTCGTGGGCGTCTACCCCGAGGACCAGCTCATGGACGCGCTCCTCGCGGAGATCGACAAGATCCTCATCGAGAACGGCAAAGAGCCGTACTCGCAGAAGGCGCCGAAGCTGACGCACGAGGGCCAGCTCACGCCGGGCCGCAGTGTCCCAGCAGGACAGCGAACCTAAGCCGCCCGACGACGAACGCGTCGTCGAGCTGCATCGCGCAACGCTCACCGCGGTCGATTTCCGGCGCGCGCGCTTCGACAAGTTCTCGCTCGGCGGCTGTCTCTTCGATCGCTGCGACTTCCGTGGCCTGAGCCTCGATCGCAAGCTGTCGCCGGTCTTCGCGGCAACACCGCGCAGCGTCTTCCGCGACTGCTACTTCGACGGCGCGGACATGCGACGCGGGCGCCTCGGCCAGTCGCGCTTCGAGCGGTGCACGTTCGACGATGCGCGGCTCGAGGGCGCCCACGCCGAAGCCGCCGAGTTCATCGACTGCCGCTTCGCCGGTCCGCTGGATGGCGTGACCTTCTACGGCGTACCGTCCGGCTCGGAGGCGAAGCGACTCGACCTGCCGCGCCGACGCAACGAGTTTCGCGGCAACGACTTCCGCGACGCCGACCTTCTCGATGTCGCATTCGTCGCGGGCGTGGACATGGATCGCCAACGCTTCCCGGACGACGAGCTGCACGTCCGCGTCGACGGCTTTCAGCGGCGTCTGGCGAAGGCCCGCGCCGAGGTCAGGCAGTGGTACGAGCGCGAGCGTGCACCGGCGCTCGCGATGCTCACGACGCTCGCGGCCCGCTGGCGCGATCAGGACGTCGTCGTCGCGCGCCGCTGGACGCCGCGCATCAGAGCGTCGGACCGCGTGCAGGCCCGCGTGTGGGCGCTGCTCGAGCACATTTGATCGTTCGAACCGCCAAATACGACCCTCGGAGTTGACTCCATGAGACAGTCGAAGCTCTTCGGCCGCACGCTGCGCGAGGCGCCGGCGGAGGCGCAGACGCCCGGGCATCGGCTCATGCTGCGCGCGGCCATCGCGCGCCCGCTCGCATCGGGCCTGTACACCTGGCTCCCGCTCGGCTTCCGCGTCGCGAAGAAGATCGAGCAGATCATCCGCGACGAGATGGACCGCATCGGCTGCCAGGAGATGGAGATGCCGGTCCTCACACCAGCGGAGCTGTGGAAGATGACCGGACGCTGGGATGCGCTCGAGCCGATCACGTTCCGCACCAAGGACCACAACGGCCGCGAGTTCATGGTGAGCTACACCCACGAAGAGGCGGTCCACCTGCATGCCATCAGCGAGATCCAGTCGTACAAGCAGCTGCCGGCGATGGTCTATCACTTCCAGTCGAAGGGACGAGATGAGGCGCGTCCCCGTGCGGGACTGCTCCGCGTGCGCGAGTTCGTCATGAAGGACGCGTATTCCTTCGACATGGACCAAGCCGGGCTCGAGAAGAGCTACCAGGCGCAACACGGTGCGTACGAACGGATCTTCAGACGCATGGGCCTGGAGGCGATGAGCGTCGAGTCCGACACCGGCGCGATGGGCGGCGATACCGCGCACGAGTTCCAGGTGCTGACCGAGGTCGGCGAGGACCGGATCGTCGTCTGCGCGGCGTGCGACTACCGAGCCAACATGGAGAAGGCGACCCGATCGATCGACACGCCGGTCCGAGAAGAGAAGGCGCAGCAGCGGAGCGAGATCTCGACGCCGAGCACGACGAGCATCGAGGGGCTTCAGGCCGCGCTGAGTGTGCCTCCGGATCGCCTGCTCAAGACACTTCTGCTGCGCGATGCCGCGGGTAACGTGGTCGCAATGGTCCTGCCCGGCGACCGCGACGTGAACGAAGCCAAGCTCCGGAAGATCCTCGGCACCAGCGAGGTCAAGTTCGCCGGTGACGCGGACTTCAGCGCCGCCGGCGCCGTCCCTGGCTATATCGGTCCGGTGGGACTCCGCGCGCGAACGTTGGTCGATGCCTCGGTGGACGGGCGGGCCTACATCGCCGGTGCCAACAAGAAGGACACGCACCTGCGCTCCGTGGTCGCGGGGCGCGACTTCGACGGCGAACACGTCGACGCGCACGACGTCCGCGAGGGCGACGTCTGCCCGAAGTGCAGGAAGGGCCGGCTCAACATCAAGCGTGGCGTCGAGGTGGGCAACATCTTCGCATACGGCACCTACTACTCGGACAAGATGAACGCGACGTTTCTCGCGGAGGACGGTACGCGCAAGCCGTACGTTGGCGGCAGTTACGGCATCGGCGTCGGACGTGCGGTCCAGACCATCATCGAGACGCACCATGACGAGAGGGGGATCCTCTGGCCGATCGCGGTCGCCCCGTACCAGGTGCACGTCATCGCGCTCCCCTCGAACGACGAAACGGTGCGCACAGCGGCCGACGTGCTCGTGCTGGATCTCGAACGCGCGGGGGTCGAGGTGCTGTACGACGACCGTGACGAGACGGCAGGCGTGAAGTTCGCGGACGCCGATCTCATCGGTATCCCTTTCCGCGCGACCGTTTCGAAGCGAACGCTCAAGGAGGACCAGGTCGAGCTCAAGCCGCGCAGCTCGAGCGAGGCTGAGTTCACGCCCCGAGCGACCGCGACGGAGCGGATCGCTGGCGCCGTGCGACGGGCCCTCGCGTGATCCAAGACGGCAAGAAGCCTGGCCCCGACAAGCCGCGGGACGTGAACCCGTCGGGCCAGGACCGCGAACGATCGATCGAGGCGACGCTCCGGCCGCAGCGACTCTCGGACGACGAGTACATCAACCAGGACAAGGTGAAGGGCAACCTGCGGATCCTCATCGAGGCCGCGAGGGCGCGCGCGGAACCGCTCGAGCACGTCGCCCTGTACGGACCGCCGGGAGTGGGGAAGACCTCGCTCGCGAGCGTCATCGCGTTCGAGCTGGGTGTCCCGATCCGCATCACCAGCGGACCCGCGATCGAGCGCGCCGGCGACCTTGCGGCGATCTTGACCAACCTCCAGCCCGGGGAGGTGCTGTTCATCGACGAGGTCCACCGTCTGCCCCGCCTGGTGGAAGAGGTCCTCTACCCGGCCATGGACGTCTATCAGCTCGACATCGTCATCGGGAAGGGACCGGGGGCGCGCACGCTCCGTCTCCCGCTGCCGCGCTTCACGCTGGTGGGCGCAACGACGCGCATCGGCCGGCTGTCGTCGCCCCTGCGCGATCGCTTCGGAGCCACGTACAAGCTCGACCTGTTCGAGACGGACGCGCTGGAGAAGGTCGTGCGGCGCTCGGCTCGCATCCTCGGCATCGAGGTCGACGCCGCCGCGGCGCACGAGATCGCGCGCAGATCACGCGGAACGCCACGCATCGCGAACCGCTGGCTGAAGCGTGTGCGCGACTTCGCTCAGGTGCGACACGACGGTCGCGTGACGCTCGCGGTCGCGCGCGAGGCGCTCGCCGCGCTGGAGGTCGACGACAAGGGCCTCGACGCCGTCGACCGCATGCTCCTCGCGGCGATCGTCGACAAGTTCTCCGGCGGGCCGGTGGGGCTCGAGACCCTTGCGGCCGCGCTCAGCGAAGACGCGGAGACCATCGAGGACGTGTACGAGCCGTACCTCTTGCGCCAGGGCTACCTCAAGCGCACGCCGCGCGGGCGCGTCGCCACCGAGCACGCCTATCGCCATCTGGGCCGGACACCACCCGCGGAGGCGACCCTTTGGAACGGCGCGCAGCCAGATGAGTCGAGGTCCGACGAGTGAAGGCCGAGAGCGGCTTTGAGGTCATGCGCGAAGCGCTCCTGCAGGCGCGCGTCTGGCGCGAAGACGGCCTCACATTGACCGTCGCGGTCAAAAAGGCCGCCAGCGATCTGCGCGATCCGCGCTTCGTGCGCCTCCTCGATCGGACGCTGCAGGTGACCGCCGGCATGTCGGGCTTCGCCGCGGAGATCCGCGCGGACGAGACCGTGCGATGCACTGGCCCCTCGACACGGTGAAGCTCGGTCGCGAGATCACGGGACACGTCGCCGACGACGCGCGTGCCGCCGAGGTGGCACGCGGCATCGCCCACGCCACTCGCGAGCGCGGCATTGGCCTTGTAGCCGTCGGGTTCGAGACCCAGGTGACGCTCGACATGGCTCGTGCCTTCGGCTGCGTTGCCGCACAGGGGTACGAGCTCGCGCGGCCGATGACGAGCCGCGCCATCGTGCGCTGGGCCCAGGACCGCGCGTGATCCGCCCGCTCGCGGCGGCGCTCTTCAGCGTCGTCGCGTGCGCGGCACCGGCGGCCGTGCCCAGCGCGACACCGCTCGTCATTGCCTCGGAGCCCGCACGATCGGGCCCACCGACAACGACGCCCACGCCGGCACCGACGCCAACGCCGTCGCCGCGCGTCGGTCCGGCCGTCGTCGAGAACGTGCAGCTCGTCGCCTCCGGACTCGAAGTGCCCTGGGCGGTCGCCGAGGCGCCGGACGGGAGGCTCTTCGTCACGGAGCGTCCCGGCCGCGTTCGCATCGTGCGACTCGGGAGGGGCGGCGGCCTCGAGGCGCGGCCCTGGGCCACGGTCCCTGCGCGGGCGAATCCCGACGCCGAGCGAGGTCTGCTCGGCATTGCGCTCGATCCGGATTTCGCGCGGAACGGCTTCGTCTATCTCTACTACTCGTACGCCGGCGCGGGGGGCGCGACGCTCAACCGACTCGTGCGGATGCACGACAGCAGCGGCGTTGGCACCGACGAGACGGTCCTCCTCGACAACATTCCGGGGTCGTCCAATCACGATGGCGGCCGCATCGTGTTCGGTCCCGACGGCAAGCTGTACGTCGCGACCGGCGACGGCGAGCAGCAGGCGCGTGCGCAGGACCGGAGCTCGCTCGGCGGCAAGATCCTCAGGCTCGAGAGGGACGGCAGCGTTCCTGCGGACAATCCGTTCCCGGGATCGCCGGTGTACTCGCTCGGGCATCGCAACGTGCAGGGCCTCGCGTTCCACCCCGACACAGCCGTCCTCTACGAGACCGAGCACGGACCGAGCGGGTTCTTCCCGGCGTGCTGTCAGGACGAGGTGAACCTGATCGAGGGCGGCGCGAACTATGGCTGGCCGATCGTGACCGGCAAGCCTGGCGATCAGCGCTTCCGCGATCCGCTCATTTCGAGCGGCAGCGTCGACACCTGGGCACCTTCGGGCGCGGCGTTCGCCACGCGGCCGGGTCCGCTACGTGGCTCGTTCCTCTTCGCGACACTGCGCGGCCAGCATCTTCATCGCGTCGTCCTCGCGGCAGACGGTCGCGGCGTCGCGTTCGAAGAGCGGCTGCTCGTCAACCAGTACGGCAGGCTCCGCGACATCTACGAGATCTCTACCGGCGAATTTCTCCTTCTCACGAGCAATCGCGACGGCCGCGGCCGGCCCGCCGCCGCCGACGACCGCATGTTCCTGGTCACGCTTCGCTGAGCCTTGCGGGCTTAGGTGTCCGTGAGACAATCGACCAGGTAACGCCTCATCTTGTTCGCGTGGCTCGCTCGACGCCGAGCGGGTCGGAAAGGATCCAGATGGCCACCGAAGACACAGCGGCGAAGACCGAGAAGGCGCAGTCGCCGATCGTCGCCGAGGCGGAGAAGCAGGAGAAGATCCTGAACGCCCTGCAGGCCGTCCTCGATCCCGAGATCGGGCTTTCGGTCATTGACCTCGACCTCATCCGCGAAGTCGTCTTCACACCCGAGGAGGCCGAGGTGAGGATGGTGCTCACGACGCCCTTCTGCCCATACGGCCCGATGCTGATCGGTCAGATCCAGTCGGTGTCGGAGCAGGCCGCAGAGATGCCGGTGAAGGTCACCGTGCTGCCGGACCACTGGGAGCCTCCACCCTGGCTGCGATAAAGACGAAGCCGCGCGTACGCAACCACTTCGCGATCAAATTCGCGGCAGGGGCGATGCGCGTGTCGGCGGTCCTCTGCGTGCTGGGCGGCGCCGGCGGGATCTACGGCGCGAGCCTGTACCAGGTGCCCGAGGGCGCGGTGCCGCTCTTCCCGGGTGTCGCGGTCGCCGTCGGTATCTTCGGCTTCGTCTTCGCCCTTATCTACGCGCTCGTGCTGTGGGGTTTCGCCGACGGCCTCGTGCTGCTGGCGGACGTCGACGACGCGCAGCGCGCCACGCAGCGCGAGCTCGCGGATCTGCTGCTGGAACAGCGGACCGCGCGCGGTCCCTTCCACAGCGAACGCGTGTCCGAGTCGACTCCCCCCAGCACCTAGCGCCGGGCCGCGGGCCGGGTCCGCTCGACGGAGCGGGCGAGCACGAAGAGCAGGTCCGACAGGCGGTTGAGCCAGGGAAGCAGCACCTCGCCCGAGACGCTGCCTGCGTCGACGCAGGCGACGACGCTGCGCTCGGCACGCCGCGCGACCGTCCGCGCCTGATCCAGCGCGGCCGACACGCGGTCATCGCCGGGTATGACGAAACGGCCCTCGATCGGCGTGCGCTTCTTGAGGCGTTCGAGCGCGCTGTCCAGCTTCGCGAGGGCCGCAGCGTCGATCCGCGCCCGGAGGCGCGCGAGATCGGGCGGTGGAGTGGCGACCTCGGCCATCGCGACGTACAGCCCGTGCTGCAGCTCCAGCAGCTGCCGGCCGACCGTGGACTTCGGGGCGATCGCGCGCGCGAGGCCGATGACGCTCTGCGCCTCATCGAGGTCGCCGAGAGCGGTGATCCGCGGATCGGTCTTGCGCACGCGCGGCTTTCCGAAGAGCGATGTCTCGCCGCTGTCGCCGGTGCGGGTCGTCACGCGCGCCGATGCGCGCTTCCGGGCTGGCACGTGCGAGAGCATACGGTCGCCACACGCTATGCTCGTCCGAGTCCGGAATGCTTCCACCGGACGGGAGGGACGAGAATGCCGAGCGGTCGAGGCGAGGCCAAAGACAAGAACGCCAAGAAGAAGTCCAAAGAGCAGCTCGAGAAAGAGCTGAAGAAGAAGACCGTGGCCGCCCCGGTCCAGCCGATGACGATCGAGCTCGTTCCTCGAAAGCGGAAGGAAAAGGACTGGTAACAGGGTCGGGCGATGACATCGCCTGATCGTGCTCCGCCCGGGTCCGCCGGGACGCGGTGACTCGCTAGTGGCGCCGGTGTGCAGCAAGCCGGCGCCGTTTTTCGTTTCGGAAGCTAAGGTGTGAGGACGGATAGATGGCAGTGACAGAGAAGACGCGGGCGATCGACCAGGCGATCCTGCAGATCGAGAAGCAGTTCGGCAAGGGCCGGGGACGTAGTAGACGCTGGTGCCGATGTCGGCGTAGACGATCGCCCAGCAGAGCAGCGGGCCGAGCAGGCCGATGTGCACGGCGCCGCGTCGCTCCGACGCGCCCGCCTTTGCTGTCGCTCCGCTCA
>JANNHF010000217.1:0-4616 GCA_031404235.1 Chloroflexota bacterium | reverse complement strand
CGCGAGCGCGAGCGCGCCGAGCGCGAGCACCCACGACGACGACGCGAAGCCGGAGAACGCCTGCGCGACGGACGCAAGGCCGAGCACGCCCCACGCGCCGGCCATTGCAAGCGCGACGGCGAAGTCGGGGATGGGCTCGAGGAGCCAAGCGATGCCGGCGCCGACGAGCACCAGGAAGATGTGCCAGCCCTGGACGCCGAGGCCAGCCGGTGGCGCGATCCACCACAGCGCGAGCGGGACCGCGATGGCGGCAAGGGCGCCTATGACGCGCGACCGTGTGGCTCGCGTCTGCGGGCGCGCGTCCAGCGTGAGCGGTCGCGCCTCCTCCAGCTGTGGCGCGCCGACGAGCGCGCGCTGCCGCCGGTCGAGCGTGTCGGCAAGAGCGGTCGCGACGCGCAGGCCGATCTCGGGACGCTCGCGGACCAAAGACTCGAAGCGCTCGCGCGGGAGGCGCCAGAGGCGCGCGTCCGTTGTCGTTCGCACAGTCGCCGTGCGCCGCGACAGCAGCAGTCCCATCTCGCCGAAGGTTCCCGGCGCGCTGACCTGGCCGACCTCGACCGCGCCGTCCGGCGAGTGCACCGCCGCCGAGGCCTCACCGCGCTCGAGGAGGTAGAGCTCGTGCGCCTCCGTGCCCTCGCGCGTGATCTCGGTGCCCGCCTTCACGTCGATCGGCTCGAGCGCGCCAGCGAGACGCGCGAGGCTCACGCGGTCGAGATCGCGGAAGTACGGAACGAGTCGGAGGAGTCGCTCGAGCGCGTCATCGTGATCGTCGGACACGGCGCGAAGGTTAGCGTCTGTGACCCCGGGGAGGATCGAACTCCCGACGCGCAGCTTCGAAGGCTGCCGCTCTATCCGCTGAGCTACGGGGCCTGGCCGAGAAAAGTATGACTCAGTACGACGGTCCTATTTCACCGACACGACCGACCTGCGCTACGTATGAGGGTGAGGACCTGCAGGCGCTGCGGCGAGACGAAGCCGCTCGACCAGTTTCCACCGCGCCGGCGCGGTGCACCCAGACTTCAGACTTGGTGCCGTGAGTGCTTCGCCGCCAACAACGCGCGGTATTACCGAGAGCACCGAGAAGTCCAAAAGGCACGGCTCCTCGCAAATACCAAGCGCCGGCGCGACGCCAATCGACGTAAGGCAGCCCAACATCTCTCAGTACACCCCTGCATCGACTGTGGTGAGTCAGAACTCGTCGTGCTTGACTTCGATCACGTCGGCGAGAAGACGTCCGCCGTCTCCGCGATGATCGCGAATGGCGCGAACTGGGAGCGGATCGAGGCCGAGATTCAGAAGTGCGAAGTCCGGTGCGCCAACTGCCATCGGATCAAAACAGCCGCGACATGGACCAGCCGGCAGTCGACCATCGAGGTGCTCGAAGATGCTGCCCGACTCGTCACGACCGGCCCTCAACAGTTACAGATTGCCGTGGCCCTCGAGCCGCGGCCCTGCCGGGTGTGCGGCGAGACCAAGGCCTTGTCAAACTTCCCTTTTCGCTCCCTGGTTCGGCAGACCCGGCAATGGATATGTCTCGCGTGCCAGCGCGGATACACGAAGATGTGGTACGAACGCAATCGGCCGCGGCAGATCGCGACCGCGCGCAGGAACAACGTGCGACGCCGCAAGCTTGCCGCCTCTCGGGTACGCGTCGTTCGGCAACAACTCGTCTGTGTTGATTGCGGGGAGTCGAATCCACTCGTGCTGGAGTTTGATCACATCGGCGAGAAGATCGCTGACATCAGCACGATGGTTAGAAATGGACTGCCCTGGAGCACAATCGCAGGGGAGATCGCTAAGTGTGAGCCGCGTTGCGCGAACTGCCACCGACGAAAGACTGCGAGGGAGCAGGGCTGGTGGAAAGGGATCGCGTCCTAATCACTACTGTGACCCCGGAGGGAATCGGACCCTCGCCTGCGGTTTCGTAGACCGCCGTTCTATCCACTGAACCACGGGGTCGCGAGAGGAACAGACCCAATTCTAACCATCAGGCAGCCCCGTGGCCCGGTGCCGATCGCGACAATTAGCGAGATGTCCTCGGCGCAGCCGGACTGAACTACCTGAGTGTCGTCACTCCCGACGATGGTGCGAGGACCGGCTCCCCCGCCTGCATGTGCGGCCGCGACGGGGCACGCCACTTCACGAGGGCGGGCACGCGAAGCGCGGCATACACCCCGGCCGATAGCGCGACCGCGCCGCCGATGAACAGCGAGGTGTGAATGCCCAGCACCGATCCCAACACGCCGAGCGCAAGCTGCCCGACCGGCATGATGCCGATGAACAGAAGTCCCCACACGCTCATGACACGGCCGCGGTACGCGTCGGCGGTCGTCGCCTGCAGGATGTTGTTCCCCATCCCAGCCATGAGCGTGCCGCTCAGGCCGATGACGTACGCGACCAACAGGGACACGACCGGCTCCGAGGTCATCGCGAAGGCGACGAGACCCATCCCGTTCACCACCGCGCCCGCCACGAACAGCCGACCCAGCCGCCGGATGCGCGCCACGTTCATCACGAACAGCGCGCCGGTGAACGCGCCGGCCCCCAGTGCCGTCAGCAGTAGGGACAGCCAGCTCACGCCGTTGTACAGCGACTCTCCCGCCATGGCGGGCAGCAGCGCGCCCATGGGTCCGACGGTGGCGAACACCGTGCCCGATACGGCCAGGACCCACACCAGCGTCGGGTTCGTGCGGACGTAGCGCGCGCCCTCGGCGATGCTCTCGAGCAACGATGCTCCGCGCGTTGCCAGCGGCGGGAGCGGCCGCATGAGGGCGAGCGCAGCGATGATCGCCGCGAAGCTGATCGCGTTGACGGCCAGCAGACCCGGGATGCCGATCGGGATGAACAGAAGGCCCGCGAGGAGCGGACCGATGATCGACGCGCCGTTGAACACCGCCGACTGCATGCCGATCGCGCTCGGCAGCACCGGCAGCGGGACGAGGCGCGGGACCATCGACTGGCGCGCGGGATTATCGAAGGCGAAGGCGGCCGACTGGATCGCGGCGGCGGCGAGCACGATCGGGATCGTCGCGGCGCCGGCGTACGCGACGAGCGCGAGCACGGCGGAGCTCGCCGCCATCGTCGACTGCGCGATGAGGAGGATCACCCGGCGGTCGCGGCGATCGGCGACCGCGCCGGCGAGAAGCGTGAGCGCCAGGCCAGGGATGGCGCGCGCGAGACCCATGAGGCCCAGATAGAACGGCGCGAGCTCGGGAGCGCCTTCGCGCCCGGCGATCTGCACGACAAGGAGACCGAGCGCGAAGATCTGCATCCAACCGCCGATGTTCGAGACAAGCAGACCGGCGAGCAGTAGGCGGAAGTCGCGGGAGCGGAGCGCGTCGAGCAGAGGGCCCTCCTGTGTGATCGCATTGTCGGTGAGGCGGTCGTTTGGCTCAGCGACCTAAGTCACCCAGTGGTTGTGGAGTGCGGCGGACGGGCGCATAGTCGGCGGACCTGGAGAGCGCGAACCTTCGGACGTGAGGGAGGACGGCCATGGCAACTACTCGTCGAGGCATTTCGAGCGCCCGTTTCGCGATCGTCGCGACTGTGATCATCACGCTCGCGTTCGGCTTGACCGGCACCGTCGCTGCCAACGACAAGCGCGAGCTGACGGTGATGTCGCGAAACCTCTATCTCGGCGCGGACATCGCGCAGGTGCTCGATGCCACCACCCTCACCGCCTTCCTCATCGCCGTGGCGCAGACCTCCGGCGCGGTCCTGTTCAGGGACTTCCCGAGCCGGGCGGCGGCGATCGCGTCCGAGATCGATGCCGCCAACGCCGACATCGTCGGCCTCCAGGAGGTGACGAAGTGGACGTCTTCGGGGCCGGGCGCGCCGCCCAGCTACGACTTCCTCGCGATCCTCCTCCAGAGGCTTGCCGATAGAGGGCTCTCGTACTCCGTTGCGGCGACTTCCAACAACCTCGCCGTCGGGCCGGTCCCGCTCCTCCTGTGCAGCGGGGCGTTCGGGTCGTGTTTGATCTCGTTCCAGGACCGCGACGTCATCCTCGTCAACAACCAGACCGCGGGGCTGCAGGTGTCGAACCCGCGAAGCGGACGCTACGTCGCGCAGCAGGTCGCGCAGTCGCTCGTTGGCCCGATCTCATTCGATCGGGGCTGGACTTCGATCGACGGTGAGCTCGACGGCAAGAAGTTCAGGTTCGCGAACACCCACCTCGAGATCGAGGACTTCCCCGCGATCCAGGAGGCGCAGGGTCGCGAGTTCTTGGCGGGACCCGCGAATGCAGGGGGCGCCGTGATTGTGGTCGGCGACTTCAATTCGGCCGCGGACGGGAGCACGACCTCGACGTACGCCGACCTGACGAGGTCCCGGTTTAACGATGCGTGGGCGCTCAACCCCGGCGACCCCGGGCTGTCCTGCTGCCAGAACGCGACACTGACGAACTCGGCGTCAGAGGCGTCAGTCCGGATCGACCTCGTGCTCACCCGCGGAGCGGCACGCGCGATGGAGGCGCATCTCGTTGGCAATTCGCCGTTCCAGGCGGTGGCGCCGCGGTGGCCGTCGGACCACGCGGGCATCGTCGCGACGGTGCGGATCCACTAACTACGCGCGCAATCCCGCGCGTCAGACCTCGCTGTGCTGGTCCCCCGCGCTCA
>JANNHF010000216.1:0-4063 GCA_031404235.1 Chloroflexota bacterium | reverse complement strand
CGCGGAACGGGACGGTCCGGTGATGAACTGCGTGTAGGTGCTGATCTTCTGACCGGTGGCGCTCCGAGCGAGGAGCTTCAGCACCGCCGCCGCATCGTCCAGGGACGGAACGACCTTCTCCACGCCGACGATCGCGATGTGCACCGCCGGGAGGCTCGTCGCGAGGTCGGCGTTGCCCTCGTTCGTGACGAGCACGAGCGTGCCGGTGTCGGCGATCAGGATGTTCCCACCGGTGATGCCTATGTCGGCCTTGAGGAACGACCCGCGCAGCTCATCGCGCGCTATGGCGACGAGCGCTGCGGGATCGTCGCTGACCGGATGCCCGACGACCTTCGCGAAGAGCACCGCGATCTCCTCGCGCGTCTTGTGGATCGCCGGCGCGATGAGGTGCGACGGGCGCTCGCCCGCGAGCTGGATGATCCACTCGCCGAGATCGGTCTCGACCGCGGTGATGCCGTTCGCCGCCAGGTGCTCGTTCAGCTGGATCTCTTCGGTGGCCATCGATTTCGACTTCACGACGAGCTTGGCTTTCTTCGCGCGGCAGATCGCTGTGACCACGCGGCGCGCCTCTTCCGCGTCCACGGCGCGGTACACCTTCGCCCCGACCGCCTCGGCTTCACGAGTGAACTGATCGATCAAGGCCGGCAGGTCGTCGATCGCGCGCTTCTTGCGCGCGGTGAGGTCGGCCCGCAGGG
The DNA here is from genome assembly GCA_031404235.1 of Chloroflexota bacterium. Classification (GTDB taxonomy): domain Bacteria; phylum Chloroflexota; class Limnocylindria; order P2-11E; family P2-11E; genus CF-39. The sequence goes on along the minus strand of JANNHF010000216.1, from coordinate 3,368 downwards.
CCGGCCAATCGACCTCGCGCATGCGGTCGGCGCGGCGCAGGCCGAGCGCCGGTAGGGCGCGATGGAGCGCGACCCGCAGCTTGTCGGAGTCGAGCGCGCGGTCGAGCTTGCGGCGGAACTCGGCCTTCGAGGCGGTCATGGCGCTCTGAATCGGAACGCCGGTCCCAACAGGAGCGGCGCCGCGAGAGTGGTCACAGCCACCATCATGAGCACTGCGCCGTAGAGTGGCCCATCGATCACGCCCGCGGCCAGGCCGAGCGAGGCCACGACCAGGCCGACCTCACCTCGCGGGACCATCCCGACGCCCACACGTACGGCCGAGCGAAGGCTGGTGCCCCACATTGCCAGGCCGCAGCCAACGAGTTTCGTGACGATGGCGATGATCGTGAGCGCTACGCCCAGCACGAGCGCTCCGGGCTCGAGCATCGTCTCAAAGTCGAATCTCGCCCCGGTGAGCACGAAGAAGAATGGGACCAGCAGCGCGCGGATGGGCGACAGATCGCGTTTCAGCTCCAGCTCGTCCGATAGCTCGGCGACGAGGAGCCCAGCGAGATAGGCGCCGACGATCGCGGCCAATCCGATCGAGCCGGCCAAGACCGCGAGAACAAAGCAGATGACGAGCGCGACCGAGAGTGCGCCGTGGGGGATCCGGAGCAGCTGCGTGCGATGGCCATGATCGCGAAAGCCGATCCGCCCGACCGTGATGGGTATGGCCACGAAGACGGCCGTCTCGATCAGCAAGATGATGATGCGGACGGGATCGAGAGCGCCCGCTCCGACGGATGTCACGATCGCCAACACGAGCAGACCCAGGACGTCGTCCACGACCGCAGCAGCGAGGATGATCAACGACTCGCGCTGCCGGAGGAGGCCCTGCTCTTCGAGGACGCGCGCGGTGATGCCCACGCTCGTCGCCACGAGTGCGGTCCCGACGAAGAGCGCGGTGATGCTCATGTGCCCGCTGATCAGGGCGATCGCCGCGCCGCCGAGGAACGGCAACACGATCCCCACGCTGCCCACGACGATGCCGCGCAGCCCCACTTCGCGCAGCTGATGCCACTCGGTCTCGAGGCCGACGCTGAACAGCAGGACGACGACGCCGAGCTCCGCAAGCCCCGCGACAAGCTGGTTCTCTTGGATGATGCCGAAACCGTGCGGGCCAAGCACCGCGCCGGCGATGATCTCGCCCACCAATGCGACGCCCCCGACACGTATCGTGATCTCCGACGACACCTTCGCCGCGATGAAGATGACGGCGATCTGGAATAGGAGCGCGGTCGCGTCCGTCAGCGGCAGTTCAACGCTCCGCTGCCGAGTAGGCGCGGTCGAGCAAGTCCATAAGGTGGATGACGGTAACCGGGGCGCGCGCCGCGCGCAGGCCAGCCGCGATCTGCATCTGACAGCCGGGGTTCGCGGTCACGACCATGTCCGCGCCACTGCTCGTGATGTGGCCGACCTTGCGCTCGAGGAGCTTGGCGGAGAGCTCGGGCTGCGTGACGTTGTACGTGCCCGCGCTGCCGCAGCACCAGTCGGCCTCCACGAGCGGCATGACACGCAGCTCGGGGATCGCGGCCAGCAGCGCGCGGGGCTGCTCACGGATGCGCTGCCCGTGCAACAGGTGGCACGGATCGTCGTACGCGACGCGGACCCTGAGCGCGCCCGGTACCGCGGTGAGCCCGGCGTCCCCAAGGAACTCGCTGGCGTCCTTCACGCGCGACGCGAAGCGCGTTGCGCGCTCCGACCATTCGGGGTCGTCTTTCAAGAGCCAGCCGTACTCCTTGAGCGCTGCGCCGCATCCGGCCGCGTTCACGATGAACGCGTCCACGTCCAGTTCCTCGAGCGACGCGATGTTGCGCCGCGCGAGGACGCGCGCGTCCACGCGCTCGCCGGCGTGCGCGTGGAGCGCCCCGCAGCACGTCTGCGCCTCGGGCACGACCACATCGAAGCCGTTGCGCGATAGCACGCGCGCGGTCGCCGCGTTCGTGTCGGCGAAGGCCGCGCGCATGACGCAGCCGGTGAAGAGCGCGACGCGGCCTCGCTGCGCGCCGCTCGCGGGATACAAGGCGGGCAGCGCTCGCGAAGACGCGCGATCGGGGACGAGGTCGAGCAGCGCCGCGAGGCGGCGCGCGAGGGTGATGCGTGTGCCGATCGCGCGCAGGACCGCGGCTGCGCCGAGCCGCTTCGAAAGCACCGAGAAGTGAGCGAAGGTAGCGAGGACCGCGGGGCGCGGGAGCAGAAGGCGGAAGGCGACCCTCCGCACCAGGCGTTCGGAGAGCGAGCGCGGCCGCGCGGCTTCGATCTGCGAGCGCGCGCCTTCCATGAGCTTGCCGAACTCGACCCCAGATGGACATGCGGTCTCGCACGCGCGGCAGTCGAGGCAGCCGTACATATGCGACTCGAACGGATCGCTCGTGACCTCGACGCGGCCCTGCCAGACGGTCTCCATCAGGCGGATACGTCCGCGGGGCGAATCCATCTCGACGCCGAGGAGGGCGTAGGTCGGACATGTCGGCAGACAGAAGCCGCAGTGCACGCAGCGCTGCAACAGGTCAGGCGACGGCGCGTCGGCGTTCGGGTAACCGGTCATCCGGCCGCGGAGCGTCCAGGCTCGAGGATGCCGCGCGGGTCGAACGATCCTTTGAGCCGACGCATGAGGAACAGGCCCGCTGGCTCGGCGTCGCCCCACGGCCGCAGGCGCCCGCGCAGCGACTCCGGCCGTCCCTCGACGCGGGCCGAACCGCCGCACACCCGGGCCGCGGCCAGGAGCGCGCCGGCGCCGTCGAGCGCGACGTTGTCGTCACCGCGCAGCACCACGCGCACGATCCCGCTCGCCGCGTCGGCCACGAGCTGCGCGAAACCTTCCAGCCGCGCGGCTGTCGTCGCGAACGCAGACTGCGCTGCGAGCGGCAGCGCGGCGCGCACGACGGTGCCCCCGCCGGCCGCGACCAGGTTGAGCTTCGCGAGCACCGCGGGCACTCCCTCGTGCCGCTGGGCGCTCGTTCCGTGCGCACGCGCGGCGATAAACAGGAGATCCAGCGTGCGCGCGACGGGCGCGGCGTCGCCGTCGGCCTGTACGAGGAGTTCCCATGTCCCCGCGGGTCCCCCGGAGATCGCGACCGCCGCCGGCCGCGCCGAGGTGCGCACGATCGCATCGGATGCGGCGAAGGCATCCCCGACGTGAGCGAACTGAGCGTGTGCGCCCGCGCTGACCGGCGGGAGAGGCAGGACCTTGAACGTGCACTCGACGAGCACGCCGAGCGTGCCGAAGGAGCCGACGAAGAGCTTGTTGAGGTCGTAGCCCGCGACGTTCTTCACCACCCGGCCACCGGACCGCACGATCGTGCCGTCCCCGAGCACCGCGGTCGTGC
>JANNHF010000215.1:0-5763 GCA_031404235.1 Chloroflexota bacterium | reverse complement strand
GCGCTCCATCGGGAAGTGGAGCTTCTTCGCGACCTGCTCGATGATCCGGATGTTCGCCTGATGCGGGATCATCAGCGCGATGTCGTCGAGGCCCAGGCCGGCCTCGGCGAGTGCCTCTTCGGCCGCGTCGGCCATCGATTTCACCGCCAGCTTGAAAACGTCGCCGCCCTGCATCGTGATCAGGTGCTGGCCGCGATCGAGCGTCTCCTGCGTGGCCCGGATGCGCGCGCCCCCGGCGGGGATCATGAGCTTCTCCACGTGCGACCCGTCGCTGTGCAGGATCACCGACTCGATCCCGACCGACGCGTTGGTCGCCTCGAGCACGACCGCGCCCGCGCCGTCGCCGAACAGCACGCAGGTCGTGCGGTCCTTCCAGTTCAAGAATCGCGACAGCGTCTCCGCTCCGATGACGACGGCGTTCTGGATCGCGCCCGAGACGATCATGCCGCGCGCCACCGCGAGCGCGGACACGAAGCTCGTGCACGCCGCCTCGATGTCGAACGCGCCCGCCCTGGTCGCACCGAGCTCGTTCTGGACGATGCAGGCGGTGGCCGGGAAGACGTAGTCGGGCGAGCACGTTCCGACGATGATCATCTGGACGTCCTGGGGCCGAAGCCGCGCTCGGTCGAGTGCCGTGCGCGCGGCACGGGTGGACATCGATGATGTGGTCTCACCGTCGGAGGCGATGCGCCGCTCGCGGATGCCCGTACGCGAGACGATCCACTCGTCCGACGTATCGACGATCCGCTCCAGCTCAGCGTTGGTCATCACGCGTGAAGGCACATAGAAGCCCCATCCGGTGATGACCGCGTTCTTCGCCACGCTCTAGCTCTCGGTCGAGCCGACGACCTTTCCCTTGGCGGCGAATAGGGAGCGCGCATCGCCATCGAACTGCTCGAGGAACTCGTGCGCGTCGATTACGTCGTCGAGCGAGACGGGAGGCCGCTTCGCGCGCGCCGGTCGCTCGTTCATCGGCGCGAGCGAGGCGCGTTCGCGGTCGACGTAGACGAGAAGCTTGAACGTGGTGTCGCACCGCGAGCACGTCACGCGCACGATCCACGCCGCGTCGAGCCGGCCCAACAGGCGGATCTCGGAGCGCGCGTGGTTCGCGCCGCAGACGCTGCAGTCGTATTCCTTGGCCTGCTCGCGGAGGCGCCGGAGGATGTTCACCTTTTATCGAGCATAGCCGAGGCCGCCGGCTCCAGGCCGAGCCGCCAAGCGAGGAACGAGTATTGGTCCGCGAGATCGTCGACCTGTTCGTCGAGGGGCTTCCCGATCCCGTGACCCGCGTCCCGGTCGACGCGTAGCAGTACGGTCGCATCCGGATCCTCCGCAGACTGCGACTGCAGGAGCGCGGTCATCTTGCGCGCGTGCATGGGGTCGACACGGCTGTCGCCTTCCGCGGTCGTGAACAAGACCGCCGGATAGCGGACTCCACCGCGGACGTTGTGGTACGGCGAGTACGCGCGGAGCCAGCGGTACTGCGCGGGGTCCTCCGCGCTGCCGTACTCGGCGATCCAGAACCTCGCGATGAGAAAGTTCTGATAGCGGAGCATGTCGAGAAGCGGCACAGCGCAGTACACCGCGCCGAAGAGCTCCGGCCGCTGGGTGAGCGCGGCTCCCGTCAGAAGTCCGCCGTTCGATCCTCCGGTCACGCCGATGCGCTCCGGCCGGGTCCATCCGCGCGCGACTAGGGCTTCGGCCGCGGCGTGGAAGTCATCGAAGACGTTCTGCTTGCGCTCGAGCATTCCGCCATGGTGCCAGCGCTCGCCGTACTCGCCGCCGCCGCGCAGGTTCGGCAGCGCGAAGAGCCCGCCGGCCTCGACCCACGCCGCGGCGCCGGCGATGTACTGCGGCGTCCGCGAAACATTGAACCCGCCATAGCCGTTGAGCACCGTTGGCACCGCGCCATCCGGGCGCACGTCGCGGCGGTGCACCAGGAACATCGAGACCTCCGTGCCGTCCTTCGACGCGTAGATGGTCTGTTCGACGACGATCCTTCCGGGATCGAGCCCGACCGGCGCGAGGAGGCGGACGATCTCGCGCACGAGGCCGCTGCGCGCGTCGACCGCGAAGGCGATCGGCGGCACGGTGAACGACTGGTAGGTGAAGCCGACGAGGTCGCCGGCGTGGTCCCCGCTGACGAACTCGACCATCCCGAGACCGGGCAGCGCGACCTCGCGGTCGTGCCGGCCATCCTTGGTCCTCAGGTCAACGCGGGATGTGGCGTGCGCGAGCGTGACGACGGCCACGTGACTCTGCGTCACGTGGAAGGCCTGGAGCGCGTGCTCGCTCTCGGGAACGATCGTGTGCCAACGCGAGCGCTCCGGCGCTTCGAACTCCGCGCGCACCACGCGATAGTTCGGAGCATCGATGTTGGTCCGGATCCAGAGCGCGTCGTTGCGCGGGATACCCTCGCTGATGCCCGGCTCGCCCTCAACAACGACGCGCAGGCCGCGCTCGGGGGCGCGGCGATCGAGCAGATACAGGTCGCTGCGCGTCCAGCCTTTGACGGCGTGGAAGAGGACCCAGCGGCCGTCGGGCGACGTGCGCGCCCAAACGAAGTCCTCCTTGGGCCGTCCCTCGCCGAACACGGTCTCATCGCGCTCGGGATCGTCACCCAGCCGGTGGAAGCGAACGCACTGGTGGTAGTGCTCATCGCCGGCCGCAACGGACCCGGGCGCGGGATTCGCCGCGTAGTAAAAGCTGTCACCCGCCCAGGCCACCGTCGACCGCTGCGTATGCGGGATCCGTTCCGCCAGCTCGCGGGCGGTGTCCACCTCGATCGCGTGGAGGGTCGACATCTCGTCGCCGCCGCGCGAGAGGCCGTAGGCGACATACCGCGCGTCGGGCGATGGGTAGTACCAGTCGATGGTCACAAGACCACCCGCATCCAAGGCGTTCGGATCGACGAGTACGCGATCCGCGCCGTCGACCGCGTCTCGGACGTAGAGGATCGACTGCCGCTGCGCCCCTACCCGCCGCGTGTGGAAGACGCGACCGCTGATCGGGCGCGGCGTGTCCAACAGACCGACGGCCAGAAGCTCGCGCAACCGCGCGGCGAAGTGGGGCCGCTGCGGCAGGGCGCCGAGCACCGCACGCGTTCTCTGGTTCTGGGCGTCCGTCCACGCGCGGGTCCGCGCACTTTCGGTGTCCTCGAGCCAGCGGTACGGGTCGACCACTCGCTCGCCGTGCCAGACGTCGACGGCCTCTTCGCGCGGCGTAAGCGGCGGCGGCGGCAGGCGCATCAGTTGAGATTAATGGGCGCGGGCACGTCCTTCAGGAAGCTGATGGCTCCGACCGAGGGCTCGTATCCCATGGATGCGTTGATGTGCAGGGTCTCGCACTTCAGCGCGCGGGCGATTCCACGACCGAAGCTCGCCCATCACCCGCTCCGCTTCAGACGACCGGTGCGTTTGGCGTACCGCTCGACCTCGACGAAGAGGCGCAGGCCCAGCGGCACCGAGAGGACGCCGACGACGAGCGCAGGCCACACCTTGGGCCACAAGGTCGAGAGATCCGCGCCATCGAGCAGCGCCATGCGCATGCCTTCGATCACGTACGTCGCCGGCGAGATCGTCGAGAGCGCCTGCATCAACCCAGGCAGAACGTCGACGGGGTAGTACACGCCCGAGACGAGCAGCACGACGGCTTGGACGATGTAGGCCATCTGAATTGACTTGACTATTCCGACTGAATAGAGGAGCGTGCCCGTCCGCTCAAATCTAAGGAGGCTTCGATGGTGACGGCGATCTCAAAATCTCCCAGGCGCCCAGTCGAGGTTGGAAGGGTTACTCGCCGAAAAGCGGTTACCGTTGTGAACCCACGACCCGCCATCCTTCTCGAAGAGATTCGCCCGCGTTAGGCCCTTCTTCTCGGCGGCTTCCGCTACTTTCCTCATCGGTGCTGTGATGTTGTCTAGACCATCGATCCACTCTTGGTTTCTGTCTCTATGCGTAGCCACTCGCGTTGGCATTTTGTTCCTCCTGCTTTTCTAACGACTTGTCCGGTATTAGCTGGCAGAAGAGAACTGGTGCCTAGACCGTGCTAACGACTAATAACGTTTCTGTTCGATGACTCGTGTTGCTCACGATGTTCCCGCATGTATCTCCAGTAGGTGTCACGCGGTGAACACTTCGCCTGGGGTCCGACGCCGCCCGTTTTGCAGAGCCGGTTGCAAAGGCGCATGGCACAGGCGATCTCACGCTCGGGCGTCTCCTCCAGATGCAATGAGATGTCGTCAGCACAACTCGGATCGCGCAAGATCGCTTCCTGAACGTACTTGTTCCTGAGATGGCCCTTCATCAACTCGTGAGCCGGCCAGAACAAGTCATGCGGGAACTTACGACCAGTTCCGAACGGTCGATGAGCCGGACGCTTGGCTGGGACCTGTCTGGATTCCGACGCGGTCTGGGCTGCAAGAAAGCCGTCGCGATACCCATATCTGTATGGGAATGCCCTGCGAGCCTTCAGCTTCATCCTCTCAATCATCGACATGGCGACACACACTCCCTCGATTTAGCAACTACTGAAAACCGATCCATCCTCCTCGGCTAAATGAAGTTGGTCAACCGCGAATCGTCCTAGTGACAAGCGGTGAGTTTCGATCTGGAAAATTGGAGGAGGCGAAATGGGCGTCTCTAGATTTCTCAGCCCACCTGGACCGCTAGAGCGCGTCTGGAGCGACAGTGGAAGGCGGAGCGCTTCGTGTAGGCGTGAGAAGACTGCTCGCGGTGATCTCCCACATCACAAGTCCGGTCACTGTGCGAAACTGCGGCGCGCTTCGCTCAGGACGCTCAATTCTGTCTTGTGGAGGAAAAACATGACGGGCTTTGAACAAACCGAATGGATCGCTCGCAAACCGGAGGCGGTGTTTGCCTTCCTCACCGATGCGAACAACGCATCGAAGGCCATGCCGCAGATCAAGCAAATGGTGAAGTTGACCGACGGCCCGGTGGTTGCAGGCACGCGCTACCGCGAGACGCGCATCGTCAACGGCAAAGAGGCGCAGGCCGAACTCGAAGTCACGCGCTTCGACCCGCCGCACCATTATTCAATGCGCAACGTTACCGAGGGGATTGAGACGATCTACCACTACACCTTCACGCCAGAACGCGAGGGCACGCGCGTGGCGTTGCGCTGCGAGCTAAAGGCGGGCGGCATCAAAAAGTTGATGTTGCCGATTGTGGCGGGTGTGCTGAAGAAGGAAGACGGCGATCACCTGCAACGGCTGAAGGCGGCGGTGGAAGCGTGATCTTGTGGATGCTACCCCGCTCATGTAGCCCTGAGCGCGAGCGAGCGAAGCGCATGGTAGCGAGCGAGCGCGAATAGCTAACGGCGTCCTAGGGATGGCCTAAGTAAGTGGAATGGTGAGATGGTGAAGTGACTGAAGTAGTGAATTGAGTGATTTGGTGATTTGGTGATTTGGTGATTTGGTGGATTGATCATTTCACTGTTTCACCAAACTCACCATCCCACCAAATGCGGTTTTTCACTAACTCCACTACAGCGTTATCGCATGAGCATCAACCGGCGATACATTGAGCTGATGTGGAGCGGTTCACGCGGCCTCCTGCTCGGTTTCATCATCGCTCTCATCCTCACGTACCTATTCGTCGGGTTCGTCGGGGGCCCACCCTATCCCGGGATCGACGGATTCACCCCGTATGGGCCGATCGCGATCGCGTTACTCGCGACGATCGGCTCGGCGGTGCTGGTACGCCGGCTGACTCACAACACGACCTTGGGCGTCTCGACAGGCCT
>JANNHF010000214.1:0-10296 GCA_031404235.1 Chloroflexota bacterium | reverse complement strand
ACGGACACGAGCGCGAAGCTCCAGGCCTTGCGGTCCATGGCTTTGAGGAAGACGCCGCGGCGGTCGAGCGCGGACTCGCTGATGCGTACAGCGGTGATGAGCTCGCCCTTTCGGATCGCGTGCTCCTTGCGCTGCCGACCGCTCGGCGTGATGTAGAGCTGACCGAGCTTCACGCGTCTGCGGCCGATGCGGGAAGCCAGCTCGATCTCCGCGTCGAACGCGATGAGCGCAGGCGCAAGGTCGGAGGGTGAGACCATCACGCACTCCGCCGCGCCGAGGATCGCGTGATAGCGGTTCTCGCCTTCGGCGGCGAAGCAGCGCGTACCGCCCTTGAGCCAGCACGGGACCGCCTCGTCGCGGAAGTACCAGCAGCGGTTGCGTTGCAGCAGATTGCCGCCGACGGTGCCCATGTTGCGCAGCTGCGGCGTCGCGGCATCGCGCAGTGACTCCACGATCATCGGCGCGAGCTTGCGCAGCTGTGGTGAGGTCTCGAGGTCGGAGAGCGGCGTGAGCGCGCCGATCCGGAGGCCCTTGCCCTTCTCGCGGGTCCAGCCGCGGAGACTCTCGATCCCGGTGAGGTCGACGAGCGCGTTCGGTCTCGCGAGACCGCTGCGGATGAGTCCGACGAGATCCGTTCCGCCCGCGAGCGCGACGGTGCCGTTCTTCAGCAGCTTGAGCGCCTCGCCGAGCGCCCGCGGCTTCGCGTACGAGAACAGGCTCATCGGACCACCGCCAGGGCCTCGAGGACGCGCGCAGGGGTCATCGGCACGTGGCGCAAACGCACGCCCGTGGCGTTCGCGACCGCGTTCGCGACCGCGGCCGCGGTCGGGATGATCGGCGGCTCGCCGAGCCCCTTCGCGCCGAGGTTATTCGCTCTCCGATCGGGGCGGTCGGTGAAGCGCACGACGATCTCGGGAACGTCGAGCGCGGTCGGGATCTTGTACCACTCGAGATCCGCGTTCATGACGCGGCCGAGCGAACGGTCGACGACGCGCTCCTCGGTGAGCGCGAAGCCGAGAGCCTGGATCACCCCGCCCTGGACCTGCGACGCGGCGGTCATGGGATTCACGATGCGGCCGATGTCGTGCACCGCGACGACCTTCTCGACGACGATCTCGCCGGTCAGCATGTCGACCTCGACCTGCGCGAAATGCGCTCCGAACGTCTTGATCGAAAGGTTGTCGGGATTCGGCCAGCGCGATCCCTTGCCGATCACCGTGTTGTTCTCCAGCTTCTTGCTGATCTCGGAGATCGGCGTGCGCGCGCCTTTGCTCACGATGTGCCCTCGTTCCATCCGTAGCTCGGTCTTGCGCACCTCGAGCACCCCGGCCGCCGCGCCGAGGAATTGCTCGCGCGCGTCGCGCGCCGCGAGCCGCACCGCCGGCCCCACCGACGCGAGCGTGAGCGAGCCGGCGGAGATCGGACCGTACGGGCCCTCCGTGTCGCCGATACGCACCGAGATGCGGCCCGGGTCCACGCCGAGCTCGTCGGAGCAGATCTGCGCGAGCACGGTGCGCGTCCCGGTGCCGATGTCCTGCGTCCCCGCGCGCAGGACCACCGTGCCGTCGCTGTTGAAGTGGACGGTGGCGTAGGCGGGCGGACCACCGCCGCCGCCCCAGATCTGCGACCCCACCCCGATGCCGCGCCTGCGATGCGGCGCCGAGCCGCGCGTGCCACCCGCGCGCCGCTTGCTCCAGCCGATCTCGCGCGCGCCGATCGTGTAGCACTCCAGCAGCCGCTTCAGCGAATACGCCTTCGTCGTTCGCGGGTCCTTCTGGGATGCGGCGTGACGGCGGCGCAGCGTGAGCGGGTCGACGCCCATGCGCTCGGCGAGCTCGTCGATCGCCCCTTCGAGCGCGAACGTTCCTTCGACGTACCCCGGCGCGCGGAACGCCGAGAGCGACCCGGCGTTCGTGACGACGCGATACGACTTCGTCGTGAGGTTCGCGAAGTCATAGAGCGTGTTCGTCGGACCGGTCGGATTCGCGACCCAGCGTCCCTGCCCGGCGTTCGACCACGAGATGTGCTCCACGGCGGTGATCCGCCCGTCCTTACCCGCGAGCTTGACCTTCTGCAGTGTCGCGGAGCGGTTACCCGCGGCGAGGTTCTCCTCGTGCCGCGTCAGCACGCAGCGGACCGGGCGGCCGAGCTGCTTCGCGAAGAGGGAGGCGATGATCGAGTACTTCCCCACGCCGCCCTTCGAGCCGAAGCCGCCGCCCATGTAGTCGCAGATGACGCGGATCTGGGAGAGCGGAAGAAGCAGAGCGGAGCGAAGGCCCTCGCGCACGCCGAAGACGTGCTGCGTCGATTCCCAGACGGTGAGGATCTGACCGTCCCACTGCGCGACCGCGCCATGTGGTTCGAGCGAGTTGTGCAGCTGCGTCGACGTCCGATACGTCCCCTGCACGACGGCATCGGCGTCCTTGAATGCCTGCCGCGCGTCGCCTCGCTTCAGCGAGCCCGCCTCGAACACGTTGCCGCCGTCCTCGAGCTTCGGCGCGCCGTCAGCGATCGCCTCTTCTAGATCGGTGACGTGCGGCAGCAGCTCGTACTCCACCTCGATCAGCGCAAGCGCGCGTACGGCGGTCTGCCAGTGATCGGCCGCGACGGCGGCGACCTCGTCGCCGATGAAGCGGACCTCCTCGCGAAAGATCGTCTCCTCGCCGCGGAAAGCCGCCTTCGGCGCGTTGAACCGATGCAGGATGCCGCGCACGCCGGGCAGCGCCTCGGCCTTCTTCGTATGGATCGCGCGAACGCGCGCGCGCGGGTACGGGCTCCGCAACACGCGCGCGTGCAGCATGCCCGGCAGCGTGATGTCGTGCGTGTACGTCGCTCGTCCGGTCACGCGCTGCACGCCGTCGATGCGCTTGCGCGGCTTGCCGATCTCGTCGAGCTCGACGCCTGCGGCATGTGGCGGGAGATCGCTGCCTTGGATGATCGAGAGCGATTCGAAGATCTCGCCTTCGAACTCGTCGCGGCTCTTGACGACCCTCAGACCGGCCACTACGGCGTCCGCCGCGCCGCCGACATGCCGGCCTTCACGATGTTCACGTAGGCGCCACAGCGGCAGAGATTGCCGGACACCGCGCGCCGCATTTCGTCCTCGGTGGGCTTGGCTTTCGAACGGAGCAGGGCGACGACGGACACGACCTGTCCGGGCGTGCAGAAGCCGCATTGGTACGCGTCGTGATCGATGAACGCCTCCTGCACCGGATGGAGCGCGCCGTCCTTCGAGATTCCCTCGATCGTCTCCACGCGCTTTCCTTCGCACGCGACCGCGAGCGTGATGCACGAATACACCGGGCGATCGTCGACCAGTACGGTGCACGCGCCGCAGTTGCCCGCGTTGCACGCGAGCTTCGTCCCGGTGAGACCAAGGGGGCCGCGCAGCAGCTCGAGCAGCGAGCGCTCCGGCGACAGGTACGCGGTCGCTCCCTGGCCGTTGACGGTCAGGGAAACGCCGAAAGCGTCGGGTCCGCGGAAGGAAGGCATCGGACCCGATGGTATCGAGCATCTCGGTATGCTGTCCGCGCCCACACGAGCCGCCAACAGGAGGGACGCACGCCAATGGCCATCGACCGCGTCGGGATCGTCGGTTTCGGACAGATGGGCTCGGGGATCGCGCAGGTCTGCGCTATGGCCGGCTTCGACGTGCTGGCGCGCGAGGTCGACCAGAAGTTCATTGACCGCGGCTTCGGGCGCATCGACGGCTCTCTCGCACGCCTCGTGAAGTCAGGCAAGGTATCCGAAGACGACGCGAAGAAGACGCGGGGCCGGATCCGCGGCACGACCTCGCTCGCGGACTTCAAAGACCGCGACCTCGTCATCGAGGCGGTGATCGAGGTCATGGACGCGAAAAAGGAGGTCTTCGAGGAGCTCGACCGCGTGTGTCCCGCGTCGACGATCTTCGCCTCGAACACCTCCAGCCTCACGATCATCGAGATCGCCGCGGCGACGAAACGGCCGGACCGGTTCGCGGGCCTGCATTTCTTCAATCCGCCGGTGGTCATGCAGCTTGTCGAGGTCGTGAAGGCGATCACGACGAGCGATGCGACGATCGAGGCGCTGCGGGCGTTCGTGACGCGTCTCGGGCACACCCCGGTCGTTTGCAAGGACACGCCCGGGTTCATCGTGAACCGGCTGATGATCCCGATCATGCTCGAGGCGATCCGCGCGCTCGAGCAGGGCGTCGCCACGGCCGAGGACATCGACAAGGCCGTGAAGCTCGGCCTGCGCCACCCGATGGGGCCGTTCGAGCTGATCGACTACACCGGGCTCGACATCAATCTCCATGTGGCGAACACGTTCTTCGACGAGTTCCGCGATCCCGCGTGGGCGCCGCCGCCACTCCTGAAACGCATGGTCCTCGCCGGTCATCTGGGCGTGAAGACCGGCAAGGGCTTCTACGAGTACGACGAGAACGGGAAGCGAAAGCTTGGCCGCTGAGGCGCTGCCGCCCGACGTGCACGAGCGCGAGGCGCTCTGGAAGGCCGCGGTCTGGGCGGCGCTCGCAGGCATCACTCATATCGCCCGCACCGCCATCGGCCCCGGCCTCTATCCCGACTGGTACTTCTTCCTCACCGCCGTCGCGTACGGCCTGATGCTCCCGGTCATCGCGGTCTTGCACGCGCGCCACGCCAGAGTGCGCGACAGCGGCGCGATGCTCGGCACGATCATCGGCACGGTCGTCGTCGCGATCGGCATCGGCGCGACCGCCGCGCCCGAGCTCGCGCTCGCCGCGCTGTTCGTCCGTGCCATGTGGTGGTGGACCCTGGGCAAGCTGTGGTGGGAGACGGACGTTCTCAGCCGCTGGCTCGGCGCCGTCACCCTCGGTCTTGCCGTGGGCCAATTCGCGTTGGTGATCCTCTTCGGTCCGTCAGGCGCCGACATCACGATCCTGGCGCTGCCACTACGCCTCGCGCTCGGCCTCTGGATGCTCGCGCTCGCGGCGGCGCTGTGGCGCGTTCGCAGGACGGCGTAACGGCGCGGCCGTTCGCGTGGACCGGCGAGCCGTCCTTCGCCGACGTACTTGCCGCGCGCGACTTCCTGACGACGTATCTCACGCCGACTCCGCTGATCCGCCGTGATGCGGTCAATGCTGCCCTCGGCCTCGACGTGTGGCTGAAGTGCGAGAACCTCCTGCCGACCGCGGCGTTCAAGGTGCGCGGCGGTCTCAACCTCATCGGGCGCGACCCGACCGCGAAGGCCGGGGTCATGGGCGCATCGACCGGCAACCACGGCCAGTCGCTCGCGTACGCGGGCGGCGTGTTCGGCATCCCGGTGACGATCGTCGTGCCGAAGGGGGCGAACCCGCTGAAGCTCGCAGCGATGCGCCGCAGCGGCGCGACCATCGTCGAGCACGGCAACGATTACGACGACGCGCGCGAGGAGTGTGAGCGGCGCGCCGCCGCGAGCGGTACGCGCTACGTGCATTCGGGGAACGAGCCGTACCTCATCGCGGGCGTCGCCACGGCCGCGCTCGAGGTGCTTCGCGAGCAGCCCAACATTGATGTCTTCATCGTGCCGGTCGGCGGCGGCAGCGGTGCGTCGGGCGCGGCCCTTGTCGCGAAGACGCTCCGACCCGAGACGGCGGTCATCGGCGTCCAGGCCGAGGGCGCATCGGCCGCGTACCGCGCGTGGCGCGACCGCGCGCCGCGCACGACCGAGCGCGCGGCGACGTTCGCCGATGGTCTCGCGACGCGCACGTCATTCGATCTGCCGCAGCGGATGCTCGCGAGCCTGCTCGACGACTTCGTGCTCGTGACGGACGACGAGCTCTACGCGGCGATGCGGCTCCTGCTCGTCGAAGGACACGTCGTCGCCGAGGGTGCGGGCGCGGCACCCGTTGCCGCCGCGCGGCGTCTTACCGAGCAGCTTGCCGGCAAACGCGTGGCGTGTTGGGTCAGCGGCGGCAACGCGACCGCCGACTCGCTCCGGCGCGCGCTCGACCAACACTGATCGGCTCGTCGCGAACGCGCTGCGCGATACCATCGCGAGCATGAGCGTGAGCGCGCGAGCGCGTCATGACGGGCTCGGACTGAGCCTCGACGACGTCAAAGGCATGTATCGGAAGATGCTCGAGACGCGCATGGTCAGCGAGCGCATCCTCCAGCTGAACCGAATGGGCCGGACGCCGTTCGGCGCGGGCACCGACGGCCACGAGGCCGCCCAGATCGGCGCCGCGTGGAACATCCGCCGAGGCAAGGATTGGACCGTCCCCTACTACCGCGACATGGGCGTCGCGTTCGTGCTCGGCGTCACGCCGCTCGAGGAGTTCCGCATGGTCCTCGCGAAGGCGACCGACACGCACTCCGCAGGCCGACAGTTCCTCAACCAGTTCTCAAGCCCGAAGGACCGCATCGTGACGCGTTCGGTGTGCGTCGGCACCGAGTTCCCGCATGCCGTCGGCCTCGCGCTCGCGATCCGCAACCGGAGGGAAGAGAACATCGTGTTCGCGTTCGGCGGCGATGCGTCCACGAGCCCCGGCGATTTCCACGAAGCGGTCAACTTCGCGGCGATCCACAAGCTGCCGGTGGTCTTCGTGATCGAGAACAACCTGCTCGCGATCTCGACGCGCGTCGAGCAGCAGATGGCCGTGCCGAACGTCGCGGACAAGGCGGCGGGCTATGGGATCCGCGGGTTCATCGCCGACGGTATGGATGTGCTCGACTCCTTTGACAAGACGAGGGAGGCTGTCCAGCACACGCGCTCGGGCGCCGGCCCGACCCTGGTCGAGCTCAAGTGCTATCGCTACCAGCCACACACGTCCGACGACGACGACAGCCGCTACCGCACCAAAGAGGAGGTCCGCGGCTGGATGGCGAAAGACCCGCTCGAGCGCACGCGGACGTACCTCGGCGAGCAGGGGACGACCGCGGAGGAGCTCGAGGCGATCCGCGTCGCGCTGGACACGGTGATCGAGGCCGCGATCGCGCAGGCGGAGAGCGAGCCCGATCCGCGGCCCGAGGACGCGATGAAGCACGTCTACGCCGAGGAGGCCCCGCGGCCCGACGGCACCCGCGCCTAACGGTCATGCGCGGCTCGGTCGTCGCGCTCGCGCTCGCTCTCGCGGCCTGCTCGGCCCAACCGGCGGTCATCACAGCGACGCCTTCGCCGACGCACGAGCCCGGCACGACGCTCGTCACCGTGCTCCTCGATCTTTCCGGCGCGCGCGCACCAAGTGGGGTCCCGCAGCGCAACGCCATGCAGCTCTGGCTCGATCAGGAGCAGGCGCGCGGCACGCAGCAGCGGCTGCGTGCGAAGTTCGTGGATCTTGCGGGGAGCGACGCGCGACTGCTCATCGAGCTGCGGCGGGCGGTCGAAGACGACCGGGCGGACGCCGTCGTTGTCGGCGTGCCGTTCGCCTATGACGAGACGTTCGCGCGCGCCATGGGGATCTCGCGCCTGCCCGTGATCCTCACCCTTCCCGCGCCGGAGCCGCTGTCACAGCCGAGCGGCGGTTGGGTCTTCGCGCTCGCACCCACGCATGGCGACCTCGCGCGCGCGGCAGTGGCGGACGCGACGCGGCGCGGCATTCTGTCGCCGACCCTCCTCGCCAGCGACGAATCGCCGGCGGCGATCGGCGAGCGCCTCGCGCTCGCAAAGGAGCTCGAGCAGCGCGGTCTCATCTCTCCGACCGTCGTGGTGGTGAGCGCGCAGGAGGCCGCCGCACGCGTCCGCGCCGGCGCCTCATTCGCTCGCAGCGTGCACTTCGCCGGTCCAGCGGCCACCTATGTGGACGCCACGCGTTCGCTCGCCGCAGCTGGGATCACGCCGCGCGTCTATCTCTCCTATCTCATGGAGACCGGCGATGCGTCCGCGCTGCGGGAGGGCGCCGACCTTGCGACCTGGCCGGGCTCGCGCAACGTCGCGGCCGTCGGGGCGGCGCCGACGACCGCCGAGCGCGCCGCCTTCCTTCAGGCGTACGGCGCCCGACACGGCCCAGCGAGCACGATCGCCGCGACCGCCTACGACGCCTTCTCCCTCATCGGCGCCGCGGCCGACAGCGCCGGAGCCACGCCGGACCGCGCGCGGTTGCGAGACCGCCTCGAGGCAACTACGTTCGCCGGCATCACGACCCGATACGCCTTCACCGCCGCGCGCCACGCCGGCTTCGACGCGATCGATCTCGTCTATCTGCGGTGGAGCTCGGTGACGCGCGCCGGGTTCGCGCTTGCTCCCGAACCGGCACCGGCGGAAGAGCGTTGAGCGATCTGGATCGCCTCATCTTCGACTGGAATCGCGACGGCCGCGCCATGAAAGCCGACTACCGCGCCGTCGAGCTGGACGACGAGACGCTGCGCGACGGGTTGCAGGGTCCGTCGGTGCGCAACCCGCCGCTCGCGGTCAAGAAGCGGCTGCTGCAGCTCATGGATCAGCTCGGCATCGACAGCGCCGACATCGGTCTGCCGGGCGCGTCGCCACGCGCGCGAGCCGAGATCGTCGAGCTCGCGAGGGAGACGACAAAGCTGAAGAAGCTGCGCCCGAATCAGGCGATCCGCACGCATCCGCTGGACGTGCAGGGGGCCATCCAGACGGCGGTGGAGTCGGGCGTGAAGATCGAGAGCTGCGCGTTCATCGGCTCGTCCCCGATCCGCCGTCTCGCGGAGGACTGGTCGCTCGACACGATGCTGAAGAACGTCGAGGACTCGGTGACGACGCTCGTGAAGAACGGGCTGCCGGTGATGTTCGTGACCGAGGACACGACGCGCGCCGACCCGGAGACACTCGCCAAGCTGTACGAGGTCGCGATCGGCTGTGGCGCTCGGCGGATATGCGCATCCGACACGGTCGGTCACGCCACGCCCGAAGGCGTGCGCAACCTGCTGACGTTCCTTCGCGACGACGTCATCAAGAGCCGCGACGTCAAGCTCGACTACCACGGACACAACGACCGCGGCCTCGGGACCATCAACGCCCTCACCGCGACGGCCGTCGCCGACCGCGTGCACGGCTGCGCGCTGGGGATCGGTGAGCGCGTCGGCAACACGTCGATGGACCAGCTCCTGGTCAACCTGCGGATCTCGGGGCTGATCGACCGCGATCTCACGCCGCTCGCCGAATACGTCGCGCTGGTGGCGGAGCACTGCGGCGTCCCGATCCCGTCGAACTACCCGGCTCTGGGCTCCGACGCGTTCCGCACCGGCACGGGCGTGCACGCGGCGGCCGTCATCAAAGCGCTGCGCAAGGGCGACCGGGATCTCGCGGACCTCGTGTACAGCGGTGTGCCCGCGTCGGTGGTGGGCCGCCAGCAGCGTATCGAGGTCGGTCCGATGAGCGGCGAGTCGAACGTCGTGTACTGGCTCGAGTCACACGGCTTCGAGCCGACGGGCGAGCGCATCGCGCGTGTCTTCGATGCGGCGAAGGCGTCGGATCGACTCTTCACCGACGCCGAGCTGGAGCGCCTGGCGCGCGACTAGCCCGCGACGCGTCGCGGCCGCCCTCGGCGAGCGCGAGCGGAGTGCCACAATCGAAGCGATGACCCAGATCATCAGACCAGCCGAGCTCCTGCCTGGCGTGGACGCGAAACGCATCGCGGCACCCAAGCGTTCCGAAGGCTCACACGGCGACGGCGCGCAGGCGATCCGCGGAAGGGCGCTCATCTTCTGGGATCCCAAGGTGCCGGGGAAAAAGCTAAGCGCGATCGACACCGACCAGATCACGCCGGCGACCGACTGCGTATCGGAGAGCCTCGAGACGCTCGACCAGCGCTGGAAGGCGGGCTCGTTCCGCTTCCTCATGCCCGACTTCCGCGAGCGCGTGGCTCGCGGCGAGAACTTCGTGATCGCGGGCGACCGCTTCGCGATCGGATCGTCACGCGAGATGAGCCCGGCCGGGCTCAAAGGCGTCGGGGATGAGGCCGGGCACGAGCTAGTGATCGTCTGCGGCGCGGGGATGGGCGACATCTTCCGGCGCAACGCGCTCAACCTCGGCCTGCACGTGGTGCAGAGCCGCGCCGCGGTCGAGGATGCGCAGGAGGGCGACACGTTCTCATTCGATCCCGACACGCGGACCCTGACGAACGAGACGCAGCGCAAGACCTACGAGCCCGCGCCGCTCTCACCGGTGGAGGACGACATCCGCCGCTCGGGCGGGATCATCAAGATCGGCCGCCGCGAGTTCCGCGATTCCGTTCTGCGCGCGCCGGACATCTCGTGGCCCGACGCCGATACGGCACGTTCGCTGACGTCGACCGAGCAGATCCTCTGGGCGCACCGCGTGGACAAGGGCGCCGACGTGCGCTCCGGCGCGACGCTACGTGTGTACGCCGACCTGCTGCCCGCGTCTGACGGCACC
>JANNHF010000213.1:0-8460 GCA_031404235.1 Chloroflexota bacterium | reverse complement strand
GCGTTGGCGGCACCGGCGTGGGCGTCGGCTGCGGGGTCGGCGTCGGCGTTGGCGCAAGGGTCGCTGTTGGTGTCGGTGCCACCGTCGGGATCGGCGTTGGCGCCGCGGTCGGGATCACGGTCGGCACGACGGTAGGCACCGTTGGCGTCGCCGTCGGCAGCGGCGGCGTTGGCGGCGTCGGCGGCGGGCTGACCGTGACCAGCGGAGAGCTCGTCGTCGCGGGCGATGTCGTCGGCAGCGTTGGCGGCATGTTCACCCCTGCGGTGAAGCCGATGCCCGGCAGCGGCGAGAACAGGGATCGGTACGGCTCGCCGCTCGCGCGCGCCTGCGACGGAGCCGGACGCGCGACCTTGACCGGGGTCCGCTCGATGACGACGAGCGGACCGAGGCCCCTCGCGCTGAGTCCACCAGTGGGCGTGGCCTCGATAGCGATGTTCGCTGCGTGCGTCGTGCCCGGCTGGCCCGAGCCGCTCGCGGTGAAGTTGAATAACAGGTTCCCAAGACCGTCGACGGCGGATGCGGTCGCGACGAACGCGCCGCCGGGGCCGATCGACGCGATGACGAGCTGGTACGTGCCCGGTTGCGCGTTCGGGACGTCGACGAGCTGCGGCTCCGTGCCCGGATCGGTCGAGAGGCAGCCCGGGATCTGGCGCACGACGGTGGGACCGTTCGGCACGATGCCGCAGGCGCGCCCGAACTGATCGACGACGGCAAGGTACGCCGGCGAATGCATGCCGAAGCGCAGCCTGTTCGGTGGCGTCGGCACCGGCGTGGTCCCGGCGGGCGGCGAGTTCGGCTGCGCCGTCGTCGTTTGGCCCGCGCCGACGATCACGCTTTGACCCTGCGCGGTGACCTCCACGTTGCCGTCGGTCGTTTGCACCGTCGAGGTCCCGTCCGCCAGCACCTCCGTGATGAATCCGGTGCCGCGGACCGCTGCCGTCAGCGTCGGCGTTCGCAGCTCGAACTTCGAATCGGCGCGCGTCAGCTTCTGCACGCTGGACCAGGTGCGGCCGAGCGTCTGCGCGATGCGGATCGTGATCGCGCCGCTGCCCGCACTGGACGCCTCCTCGATCTGCACGGTCGTCGCGGGCTCGATCTCGAGCGTCGATCCGTCGAAGAAGGTCACCATCGCGTGGCTGCGGTCCCCGGTCTGCACGCGGTCGCCCCCCTCGACGATGTCGCCGTCGGACGCGAGCGCGAACGCCGTGGTGCCGCGCGCGACGGACGCCGAGCCGTCGAGGATCGAGAGGATCGTGGCCGCGCTCGCGGCGCCCTGCTGCATGATCACCAGCGCCGCTGGCACGACGACCAGCGCGGCGACGACAGCGGCGATCAGAACGCGCCGACCTCCGAGACCCTTCCCCACCCACTGATAGTGCCCGTGCGTAGCGCCCCGGTAAATGCGCAGGTCGACACAGCTCACGTTCGCGCGATCACTGAGTCGGGAGGTCGAGTGCCTCCGATACGGGCGTTTGGCTTCCACCGGGCGTCGGACCACCGGTCATGACGTAGACGGTGCGCCCGACCGCGACCACACCGATACCGTGCCGCGGGTTCGGTAGGTCTGGGAGGCGCGACCACGCGCGGGTCGCGGAGTCGAACATCTCGACCTCTTTGTATGTCCCGCTGGGCTGCTCGCCGCCGACAAATACCAGGCGACCGCCGACCGCATCAGCGCCGACTCCGCCGCGCGCGGTCGGCGCATCGGGCATCGCCTCCCACCGATCCGCACCGGGGTCGTAGCACTCGAACGTCGCGAGGTTCGTGGTGAGCGAGAGCTTGCGCCCGCCGATCGCGCAGATGCGTCCCGCGAGCATCGCCGCGGCGAGGTGATCGCGCGTGGTCGGGATCGGTGCGACCTGGCGCCAGCGATCGGCATTCGCTTCGTACGCGTACGTCGGCGCGACGAGGCGCTGTCCGTCGTACCCGCCGACGATGTAGATCGATGACCCGCGCGCGACCGCCGCCGCCTGCGAGCGTGGTCCCGGCATCGCGGCGATCTCGCGCCACGCCGTCGCATCGGGGGCGAGCCGGAAGCTGCGCGCGGTCGGTCCGCCGGCGTTGCCGCCGAACACGTAGACACCGGCGCCGCCGTCGGCCGTGTCTGCCACCGCGGCGGACATTGGATGATCTACGCCGAGCGGAAGATCCGGTCCGCGGCGCCAGCGCTGCCCGTCGAAGATCTCGACGACGCGAGCACCGCCGAACCCACCGATCACGTACACCTCGTTGCGGAACACCGTCGCGGCGACCTCGCTTCGTCCCGTCGGGATGTCGGGGATGCGACGCCACGCGAGTGCCGCGAACGATCCGCTCGGCGCGGACGGAACGGAAGTCGTCGGCGATTCCGAGCTCCTGCCGAACGTGAACGTCCTCGAGGGCGCGCCTTCCCCCGGCGCGACGCACGCGCCGATGAGCAGACCCAGCAGGACGAGCCGCATCACCACCTATATAAAGTACGGCGCATGCCGACGCCGTCCGGGACCGAGATCGTCACGGCGCTTTCCGCATTCGTCGCGTCATTCCTTTCCGGCCTTCTCGGGATCGGCGGCGGTGTGGTCCTGACGCCGTTTCTCCTTTATCTACCACCGGCGCTCGGGATCGGTGCGCTGCCGCTGAAGATCATCACCGGACTCACGATCGTTCAGGCGATCTTCGGCAGCGCGCTTGGGGCATTCCGCCATCGTTCGTACGGCAACGTCTCCACGCGCCTGGTGCTGTTGATGGGCCCGACCGGCGCGGCCGCCTCGCTCGCCGGCGCGCTCATCTCTCGCGACACACATGACCGCGTGCTGCTCGGCATCTTCGCTCTGCTCGCGATCGCGACCGCCGTGATGCTGCTCCTGCCGGCCACGCCGCAGGAGCGCGGCAGGGACGACCTCCACCTCAACGTGCCGCTCGCCGTCGGCATCTCGATCGTGCTCGGCTTCCTCGGGGGCATGGTCGGCATCGGCGCGATCGCGACGATCATCGGCGCGCTCGTGTACCTGCTCCGCGTGCCGCCGCGCATCGCGATCGGTTCGTCGCTCGGGATCGGCATGTTCGCCGCGGTCGCAGCCCTCATCGGAAAGGCCGCGACCGCGCAGATCGATCCGCCACTCGCCACAGTCGTCGCGATAACGGCGCTCATCGCTTCGCCGATCGGTGCGTGGGTCTCCATCCGAACGCGGCCGCAGCTGCTGATGAAGGTCCTCGCGGCCGTCGTTGTCGTGGCCGCGCTGCGCATGGCGGCGACGGCGCTGTTCGGGTGAACGTGCGTCGGGCCGCAGGCTACGCGGTCTTCGCGTCGTCTCCCGCGCTCGGTATCGCGATGCGCACCGATGGAAGCGTCACGGTGAAGCTGCTGCCACGGTCGATGCCCGCGCTTTCGACCGCGATGTGGCCGCCCTGGGCCTCGACGATCTGACGGCACACCGCGAGACCTAATCCCTCGCCCGGCGTTCGCTCCGCCAGACGCGGCGAGCGGAATCCGCGCTCGAAGACGTGCTCGAGCTCGTCGGGCGCGATGCCGGCGCCTTCGTCCTGCACGACGAATCGCACCTCGTTGTCGGCCGGGATGATCTGCAGCGTGATCGCACCGGTCTCGGGCGAGTACTTCGCCGCGTTCCGCAGCAGGTTGTCGAACACCTGCGCGAGGCGGACGGGGTCGATGTGAGCGAGCGTGGACTGGTCCGGCTTCACGAGCCATGCATCGCGCCCCGTCAGGGCGCGCAGCCGGCCGACGGCCTCGGTCGCGACCTTCACGACATCGGCGACGTCCTTCTCGAGCGCGGTCCGGCCGAGGAGGTCGGAGATGATGCGATCGAGACGCGTGAGCTGGTCCTGCACGGCGCCGAGGTTGCGCGAGATGAGCGTCGCGTAGCCGTGCACCGAGGTGAGCGGGTTGCGCAGCTCGTGCGCGGCCATCGCGACCGCGTCCTCGCGCGCCTGCAGCACGACGCCGAGCCGCTCTGACTCGACCCGCAGCTGCTGGGCGTCCCCGCGCTGATGATCGCGCTCGCGCACCAGATCGGCGACCGCGCCGGCGACGTGCGCGAGGCGCTGGACGAGCGCGAACTCCGGCTCGGAGAGCAGGCGATCGCTTGAGAGAGCGATGAGGCCCCGACCCTGCCCCGCGGTGACGACGATCGCCGAACGGGCGTCGAGCTTGGCGAGGACCGGGCGTGACCAGTGCGTGCTCTTGCCGACCAGGAGCGCAGCCGCTCCGCCGCCGCGCGCGAGCTCGACCGCCGCGTCCTTCGGTAGGTCGCCGGTCAAGAGGACGCCGTCCGCCAGACGCACGATCGCGGCGCGCCCCGCGACGGCTGCCGCGGCCACTGTCAGTGACGCGAGCGTTCCCGCCTCGGTCGCCTCGCGTGGGGTGTCGGCCAGCGCGTCGAGCGCGTGTGCGGTGGCGTCCCGCAGCCGCTCGGCGTGCTCGGCACGCTCGCTCGACGCGACGAGCGGCGCGATGTCGGCGATGAGGTCGCGCGCGATGGTCTCGGTCTGCGCCACATCGGCGACGTCCGTCGGAAGGATGACCGCGATGAATCGCGCGTCGCGCGTTGGTAGACGCTCGACGAAGCCCGGCCGGTCACCGAGCGACTCCTTCAGCGCCTTCTCTTCGGTGCCGAGTCGGACGTGCACGGCCCCCAGGGCGAGGATCTGCGCGCGGAGCGAGTCGAGGAGGGCCTGGCCGCCGCGCGCCTCGGCGAACGCCCGCAGGGCGTGACCGTGGCGTCGCATGCGCTCGCGGTCGGCGGTCGCGCGGACGGCGCTATACACGAGCTCAGCGCTGATCAAGCCCACCGCCACGAGCGCCTGCACGACCCAGAGGGACGAAGCGGCAGCTTCGCTGCTGCGCATGACGAGCGTGATGTCGTAGGCGAGGATCGACGCGGCGGTCGCGCCGAACACGCCGAGCGGTCCGCGCCACAGCGCCGTGTTCGCGATCGCGAAGCCGTACAGGATCCAGGTCGGCGCGTCGAGCGGGAGCGCGAAGACGATCGCGGTCGCCGCGACCACGTCGAGCGCGCTGCCGGCCAGCGCGCGCGCGCGTGGCATGCGGCCGGGAGCGCCGTAGCGGAGGACCACCGCCGCGGCCAGGAACATTGGGAGGGTCGCCGCCGCGAGCGCGCTGGCGCGGTCTCCCGCCAGCAACACGAGCGTGGTGGCGAGCGCGGCCGCCCCCAACCGGAGGCGCAGAGCAGCGCGCTCGGTATCGAGCGCGAAGGCAGCCTCCCCACGCATGCCGGAGTAACGCACTCGCACGCGAGCACAGTACGTGCTCAACTCCCTACCAAACGTTCGTTTGGGCAGGTACCATGACCCGTATGGCGAGCATTCAGCGAGCGGTCGTCGTGGGCGGTTGGCGCACTCCATTCGTAAAAGCGGGCACCGACTTCGCCGACCTCGACGTCCTCGACCTCGCGAAAGTTGCGACCGCAGAGACACTCGCCCGCACGGAAACGGCCGCGCGGGACGTCGATGAGGTCGTGTACGGCAACGTTTCGCGCCCGGTCGCGTATCACAACCTCGCGCGCGAGATCGTCCTCGCGCTCGGTCTTCCACCGAGCATCTACGCCGCGAGCGTGGGAATGGCCTGCGCGTCCGCATGCGTCGCGATCACGACCGCGGCCGATCACATCGCGGTCGGCACCGCGACCTCGGCGCTGGCGGGCGGTGCGGAGAGCCTCTCGAACATCCCGATCACGTACACGCCCAAGCTCGCGCGCGCTTTCGTGCGCGCGTCACAGGCGAAAACGCTGCCGCAGAAGGCCCGCAGCTTCGCCGATGTGCGTCTCTCCGACCTCGCGCCGGTGGCGCCGGGCATCAGGGAGACGAGCACCGGCCTGACGATGGGCCAGTCCGCGGAGTCGATGGCATCGATCAACGCCATCGCGCGCGACGCGCAAGATCGTTGGGCGCTGCGCAGTCACACGAACGCGGCGCGCGGCTGGGCCGACGGCCGCCTCGCGCAGGAGGTCGCTCCGCTCTACCGCAACGGAAAGACGGTCACGCAGGACGGGCATATCCGAAGCGACACGACCATCGAGAAGCTGGCGTTGCTGCGTCCGGTGTTCGACCGCGCGCACGGCACGATCACCGCGGGCAACGCGAGCCCGCTGACCGACGGAGCCGCGACCGTGCTGCTCATGTCGGAGGAGCGCGCGCGTGCCGAGGGCCGCACCGGCCTCGTCGCGATCCGCTCGTACGCGTACGCCGCGGTCGATCCGGCTGACCAGCTGCTCATCGCGCCGGCGTACGCCATCCCGCTCGCGCTGAAGCGCGCTGGCCTGTCGCTCTCCGACATCGGTCTGGTGGAGATGCACGAGGCTTTCGCCGCGCAGGTCCTCTCGACGTTCCACGTGCTCGAGCGCAGCGGCGCCGGCAGCATCGACGAGGACACCGTCAACGTGATGGGCGGCTCCATCGCGCTCGGGCATCCGTTCGGCGCAACGGGCGCGCGCCTGGTCATCACGCTCGCGAACGAGATGCGCCGCCGCGGCGTCCAGTTCGGTCTCGCGAGCGCGTGTGCCGCCGGTGGGAACGGCGCCGCGATCGTGCTCGAGCTCCTCGCGTGACCAGCGCGTCCGACCTGACGACCCGCATCACACCGCCGGCGCTCGACATCGCATCCATCACACCCGCCGGCGCGCGTTACGAGCCGGGCGAGATCGGACGCATCGTCATCGACCGCCCGACCGACAACGTGAACGCCATTGACCTGCCGATGATCGCCGCGCTCGCGAACGCGATCGATGACGCGCGCGCAGCGCGGCCGCGCGGTCTCGTCATCGTCAGCGCGAAGCCCGATCAGTTCGTCGCCGGCGCGGACCTATCGCTGCTTACGGGCCGGACGTCGGCGGCCGAGATCAGCCGGGCCAGCCGTGAGATCCAGCGGATCTTCAATGAGCTCGCGGCGCTCCCGTTCCCCACCGTCGCGGCCATCAACGGCAGCGCGCTGGGTGGCGGCTACGAGCTCGCCCTCGCGTGCGACTGGCGCATCGCCGCCGACGCGCCGAGCGTGCGGGTCGGTCTGCCGGAGGTCTCGCTCGGCCTCCTCCCCGGGGCCGGTGGCACGCAGCGGCTGCCGCGCCTCATCGGTCTCCCGCGTGCGCTCGATCAGATCCTGAACGCGCGCCGCAGCAACGCGCGCCGCGCGCTGCGCGCCGGTCTGGTGGACGAGGTCGTGCATCCCGCCGCGCTCGAGCGCGCCGCGATGGACCGCGCGAGGCGCGGCGAGAAGCGAAAGGTCCAGGGCGGCGCATCGCTGGTCGAGCGCGCCGCGACGTGGCTGTCGCCCGCGCGATCGTTCGCGTTCCGGCAGGCGCGCTCCCGCACGGTCGCCGAGACGAAGGGCCACTACCCCGCGCCACTCAAGGCGCTCGAGGCGATCGAGACCGGACTCAAGAGCGGAATGGAGGCGGGTCTCGAGGCCGAGGCCCGCCTGTTCGGCGAGGTCGCGACCAGCGACGTGTCGCGCAATCTCATCGCGCTGTTCGTGCTCGGGCTCGCGCAGCGTCGCGCTGCCTTCGAGGGCCTGCCGCGCGGCGAGGCGCCGAACGACATCGCCATCGTCGGCGCGGGCCTCATGGGCTCGGGCATCGCGCAGGCCGCCGCGCTCGGCGGCGCGACCGTCCGCCTGCGGGACGTCGACACCGCCGCGGTCGCACGCGGGCTCGATACCGTGCGCAAGCTCACGACCGACGCGGCGCGCAAGCGCGTCATCGAGCGCCGCGAGAGCGCGCGCGTGATCTCGCGCGTGACCGGCACGACCGACTACTCCGGCTTCCGGCGCGCGGACCTCGTCATCGAGGCGGTCTTCGAGGACATCGCGGTGAAGCGCAACGTCATCAGGGAGCTCGAGGCCGTGGTCCGCGAGGACGCGGTCATCGCGACGAACACCTCCGCGCTGCCCATCGCCGAGATCGCGAAGAACGCGATGCATCCCGAGCGCATCGTCGGCATGCATTTCTTCTCACCGGTGCACCGCATGCCGCTGGTGGAGGTCGTGCGACCTGACAAGGTGGATCC
Organism: Chloroflexota bacterium; assembly: GCA_031404235.1. Taxonomy (GTDB): domain Bacteria; phylum Chloroflexota; class Limnocylindria; order P2-11E; family P2-11E; genus CF-39. The sequence continues at coordinate 444 of JANNHF010000213.1, read as the reverse complement.
GAAGGCACTCGCGCGCGTGGTCGCCGAGGCGCAGGCCATGGGCAAGACCGCGATCGTCGTGCGCGACACGCCCGGCTTCTACACCACGCGCGTGCTCGGGTTCATGCTGGCGGAGGCGATGCTGCTGCTCGAGGAGGGCGCGCGCATCGAGGACGTCGACCGCGCGATGGTCGCGTTCGGCTGGCCCATCGGGCCGCTCGCGCTCACCGACGAGGTCGGGCTCACCGTCGCGCGGCACGTCGGCGACACGGTGGCGGCGGCGCGCGGCATCACGAACGGGCCGAGCGCCGTGCAGCGCCTCACGGACGCGGGCATGCAGGGCAAGCGCGGCGGGCGCGGCTTCTACCGCTACGAGGGCAAGAAGCGCACGCCGAACGCGGATGTCTACGCGCTGATCGGGATGACGCCCGGCGCGGAGTGGCACGACGAGCAGACCGCGCGGCG
>JANNHF010000212.1:0-17310 GCA_031404235.1 Chloroflexota bacterium | reverse complement strand
CTAATCCCCCATCGCGAGTCTCGACGACGGTCGGCTGTAACTGAAAAGCACGAGCGTCCTGCCGAAGCGGACGAGATTCACCGGTCGACCTCGCCGAGCACGATGTCGATGGACCCGAGGATCGCGACCATGTCGGACATGAGGCGCCCCTTCAGGAGCCACGGCAGGATCTGCAGATTCACGAACGACGCGCCGCGCATCTTCGCGCGGAACGGGTTGGGGCTGCGGCCGTCGCTGATCATGTAGAAGCCGACCTCGCCCTTCGCGCCCTCGACGGTGTAGTACGCCTCGCCCTTCGGGCATTTCCACACGTGGCCAAGGCGCGCGCGGACCGCGCCGCCGGGCAGCTTGTCGATGCACTCGCGGATGAGCGCGATCGCGAGTCGCATCTCGCCGAGGCGCACCTTGTAGCGCGCGAACGCGTCGCCGTCGGCGAAGACGACCGGCTGCATCGACTTCAGCTCCGGGTAGATCGAGTACGGACGGTCCACGCGGAGGTCCCAGCGGACGCCGGAGCCGCGAAGCATCGGGCCGGTCACGCCGTACTGCTTCGCGACGTCGGCCGGGATGCGACCGACGCCGACGGTCCGCTCGAGGAAGATCTCGTTGCCTTCGAGGATCTGCACGTAGTCGTCCTCGATGTGCTTCTCCCAGCGGTCGAGGAACCGCGTCAGCTTCGCGAGCCATCCGGGAGGCAGGTCATAGACGACGCCACCCGGCCGGAAGAAGTTGTGGTTCATGCGCGAGCCGCAGAGCTCCTCGATCAGGTCGAGGATCTCCTCCCGGTCGCGGAAGCACCACAGCATCGGCGTCGTCGCGCCGACGTCGAGGCCATACGTGCCGAGCCACACCAGGTGCCCGGCGCTGCGCGACATCTCATCGACGATGACCCGGATGTACTCCGCGCGACGGGGGACCTCGATGCCCCCGATAGCTTCGGCCGCGCCGCAGTACGCGTGCTCGTTCAGCATCGCTGCGACGTAGTCGGACTGGTCGGCGTACCGGGGACCCTGGTGATAGGTGCGCCACTCGAAGATCTTCTCGAGACCGCGGTGCAGGTAGCCCATGACCGGGATGCACTCGATGACCTTCTCGCCGGAAAGGCGCAGCACCAGACGCAGCACGCCGTGCGTCGAGGGATGCTGGGGTCCCAAATTCAGGATCAGCTCCTCGGTCTCGAGGCCTTCGTCCTCGATGACCGGGAGGTCGACGCCGGCGCCTTCGCGGATCTGGCGAAGCTCGGTGTCGGTGGTGCTCAGCGCTTATCCGCCCTTCGCGATCTTTTCGCGGAGCCGGAGCACGCCCTCGGTGAGCGCCTCGGGTCGTGGCGGGCAGCCCGGCACGTACACATCGACGGGGACGATCGTGTCGACGCCCTGCAGCGTCGAGTAGCTGTCCCAGAACTCGCCACCGGAAGAGGCGCAGTTGCCCATCGCGATGACCCACTTGGGCTCCGGCATCTGCTCGTACAGGCGACGCAGCCGCGGCGCCATCTTGTGGGTCACCGTGCCCGCGACGATCATGACGTCCGCCTGACGCGGGCTGGAGCGGAACACCTCGGCACCGAAGCGCGAGAGGTCGTGGTGGGACGCCGCCGTGGCCATCATCTCGATGGCGCAGCAGGCCAGGCCGTACCCGAGCGGCCACGGGCTCCGCGAGCGCGCCCAGTTGATGAGATTGTTGACCGTGGTGAAGACGATGTTGTCCTCGTCCGCGAGGATCCCTTCCCGCATCGGGAACTCTTCACTGCCGAGGCCGGCCTGCGACGTTTCCGGACGTCGTTGGATCACGTCCTCTTCGAAGTTGATCGGTACGCCCGCCCGCTCGGCGGGACGTTCTTCCTGCACGGGCATCGAGGTCAAGTCTAGAGAGTTCTAGCCGGGTTGCACGGCCCGCTTGAGCAGTGCGACGAGCGCGTCATGCACCGCTGGCGCGCTCGCGACGATGTGCGGATGCCCCGAGCGAGCCTGCTTCAGCTCGGTCACGCGGCCTCCTGCCTCGCGCACGATGAGCGCGCCGGCCATCCAGTCCCACGGCTTGTCGACGGATTCAAAATACGCATCGAAGCGCCCCGCGCCGATCCACGCGAGGTCCAGTGCGGCGGAGCCATAGCGGCGTAGATCGCGGACCTTGCCCAGCACGCGCGTGAGGATGCGTGCCTGCTCGTCGCGGTCCGCGGCGACATACGCGAAACCGGTCGCGACGAGGGTGCTTGCCAGGTCGGCAAGATCGGTGGTGCGCAGTGCGCGCGGCGATCCCCCACCGCGCGAGACCCACGCGCCGGCGCCGCGCTCCGCGCTGAAGAGCTCGTCGCGGACCGGGTCGTAGACGACACCGAGGATCGCGCCCTCGCCGTCCGCGAGGCAGAGCACGACCGACCAGTGCGGGACCCCGTACAGGTAGTTGATAGTTCCGTCGAGCGGGTCGATGTACCAGGTGCGACCCGAGCCGCCGCGCTCGAGGGAGCCCTCCTCGGCGACGATCGCGTCCTCCGGGAAGGCCCAGCGGATGGCGGACACGATGACGGTCTCGGATTCGCGGTCGGCGTCCGAAACGAGATCGGTGTGGCTCGATTTGGCGTCGACGCCCGTGGGCTCACCCTCGAAGCTCTCGAGCAGCTGGCGCCCGGCCGCGCGCGCCGCGTCGATCGCGACCGCCATCGCCTCCGGCATCAGGGCTGCTGCGACGCGAGCCGGCCTTCGACCTTGGGGCTCACCGGCGAATGCGCCGCGATGTACGCGGCCACGACATCCACCTCGATGTCGCCGTAGATCACGTTCGTGCCCTTGGCGAAGCCGGTGTGTCCGTCCCCGCCCAGGAGCAGGTAGTCGATGGTCGCGACGTGATAGGTCCGGGTGGCAACGATCGGAGCGCCGCCGACGGTGAGGCTCGTCACGCAGTTCGGCGCGCCGGCGTCGAAGCGGAAGGACGCCACCACGCCCGCCAGGTGGAGCCGCCCTGACACGCACGCGGCGCGGTCGACGATCGCGGCGAGCTGCGCACCGGTCAGGTCGACGTTCACCACGGTGTTCGAGAACGGCAGCGCCTCGTAGAGCTGGCCGAAGGTGAGCTGACCCGCGGCGAAGGACGCGCGGACCCCCGCCATGTTGTAGAAGGCGACGTCCGTGTTCCATCCCTGCTGCCGTCCGTATTCGACGAACGCGTCGGTGATCAGGTTGCCGAAGCCGGTCTCCTCGCGCACGTTGCTGAGTGGCTCGGTGCTGCGACCGACGACACGCGACGTGTACTTCTCCCCATCGGCGCGGCGTTCGTCGACGAGCTTCGCGATCTCGGCATCCGGCTTGACGTTCGGGTTGGCCGCGATCGCCGTCAGCACGCTGCCACGGACCGCGTCCTTCATCCTGCGCGTGGTCCGGTCCACGACGATCTCGAGCCGCCCGATGTACTGCGTGTACGCGCCGGCGTTCACGATGGTCGTCCGGCCTTCGACACGGGCGGTCTGCAGCGGGAGGTGGTCGTGCCCGGCGACGATCACGTCGATGCCGGGAACGTCACGCGCAAGCTGCACCGCGTCCAGAGCGCCGATGTGCGCGACGACGACGATGATGTCGGCCTGCTTCTGCACCTCGGCGATCAGCGGTCGTACGGAGTCGGCTGCGGGCTGGAACTGCAGACCCGCCACGCTCGTCGCCTTCACGATCGTGGCCGAGCCCGGATTCGTGAGCCCGATGATCCCGACCCGCGCGATCCCCAGATCGCGCACCTCGAACGCCTTCAGGTAGGCCGGCGCCCGTCCCGTCTTGGTCTCGATGACGTTCGCCGCGAGAAATGGGAACGCGGCCTCCTTGGCACGCTGCGCGAGCACTTCCTGGCCCCAGTCGAAGTCGTGGTTCCCGACGGCGAGGGCGTCGTAGCGCATGAGGTTCATCGCCTTCGTGACCGCTTCGCCCTTGTTCGTGTTCGAGATGAACGTTCCCTGCCAGGCATCACCGGCGTCTACCAGCACGGTCCGCTGTGGCGCGCGCGCGCGGAACAGCGCCACCTGTCCCGCGAGCTGGGCCATGCCGCCGGCGCGGAAGCTCGAGCTCGCGCTCTGCACGATGTCGGCGTCGAGGTGCCCGTGGATGTCGTCGGTATGCAGGAGCTGGATGCGGTCGTCAGCGAGCGCGCTCGCCGCGGGCGCCGGCGTGACAGTGGACGTGCACGCCACAACGAGCGCGAGCACGAGCGACAGAGCGAAACGGCGCACGAGCGCGATGCTACCGTCCAGCGATGCTTCGTTTGCTTCTGGCGGTGATGGTCGTGTCCTGCGGCGCACCGCCCGGCACCAGCGCGACGCGACCGCCCGAGCCGAGCGCGGCCCGAACGATCACGCCAACAGGCTCACCTGCGGCCGCCGTGACGTCGTCGCCGACGCGGGACCCCGCCGGCCTTCCGAGATGCACCGCGGCACAGCTCCAGGCGGTCGTAGCCGGGACGATGGCGGCGGACTCGATCGTCGGGGCGGTCTTCTTCGCGAACCGCGGCACCGGGCCGTGCGCGCTGCGGGGGAACCCGGAGCTCGTCCTGCTCTCCAAAGAGGGAACGCCGCTCGACGTCAGGGCCGCGAGTGTCAGCGCGGCGAGTCCCACGCTGGTGCTCGTGCTCGTGAGCGAGCTCCGTCAGGGCGCGACCGGTATCGAGGGGTTCGGCGCCACCGCTCCGCTCCAATGGTCCAACTACTGCGACGACGTGCTGCCGACGAGCTTTCGCGTGACGCTGCCTGACGCGGGCGGCGTCGTCGCGGGTACCTTCGTCGATCTCGCTGGGCGGCCTGCCGCGGGACTCGGCACGGCACGCTGCGATGACGCTTCGGGTCCATCGACGCTGGTGATCTACCCCATCCAGGAGCCGGTGCGTTAGTCGTAGGCACTCGACTTCAGCCCGGGATCTGTTTCGTGCGCGCGGTACTGGAGCTCATAGAGGCGGTGATACACGCCACGCTGTGCGAGGAGGTCGCGGTGCGTGCCGAGCTCGACCACCCGACCCTTGTGCAGGACGATGATCCGATCGACGTTCTGGATCGTCGAAAGGCGGTGGGCGATGATGATCGAGGTCCGCCCCTGCATCAGCTTCTTGAGCGCGTCCTGGATCAGGTGCTCGGTCTCGGTGTCGACCGACGACGTCGCCTCGTCCAGTACCAACAGGATCTCGGGATTGAACGCGATCGCGCGGGCGAAGGCGAGGAGCTGCTTCTGGCCGACGGAGAGTGTCGAGCCCCGCTCGGTCACCATCGTCGCGTAGCCATCCGGCAGCCGGTCGATGAACTTGTCGGCGTTGACGAAGCGGGCGGCGGCGCGCACCTGATCGTCGCTTATCGAACTCTCGTTCAGCCTCACGTTCGACGCGATCGTGCCCGCGAAGATGAACGGGTCCTGCAGGACGACGCCGACGTGTCGACGGACGTCGGCCTGGCGCATCTCGCGCAGGTCCACGCCGTCCAGGCGGATGCGCCCTCTCTGCACGTCGTAGAACCGCGAGATGAGGCTGATGATCGAGGTCTTCCCTGCCCCGGTCGCCCCAACGATCGCGACGCTCTCGCCCGCGCTGATCGTGAGATCGACATCGCGCAGCACCCAGTCGCCCTGGTTGTACGCGAACGAGACGTTCTCGAAGCGGATCTCCCCGCGCACGTGTGGCAGCTCGACCGGGCTCGGCGGATCGACGATCGTCGGCTTCGTGTCGAGCATGCTGAAGACGCGCTCGGACGAAGCCATCGCCGCCTGCATGATGTTGTACTTCTCCGAGAGGTCGAGGATCGGCTGGAAGAACTGATTTAGCAGCTGCCAGAACGCCACGAGGGTCCCGAGGCTCAGATCGTTCTGCTGGATCCAGTACGCCCCGACGACGAACAGCACCGCCGACGTCGCGGCGCGCGTGAAGTTCACCGTGGGCTGGAACACGCTCATCGCGCGGACCTGGCCCTGGTTCGCGGCGAGCAGGGATCGGTTCAGAACGTCGAACTGATCGAACGTCCGCTTCTCGCGCGTGAATAGCTGGACGATCGCCATGCCCGAGAGCGTTTCGTTGAGGTAGACGTTGACGCGCGCCAAACGGATCCGAATAGCTCGGAAGGACTCGCGCATCATGCCGCGGAAATACGCGGTGAGCGCGGTCAGGATCGGCAGCGATACGAAGGTGATGAGCGCGAGGCGCCAGTCCAGCACGAGCATCGCGATCGAGATGAGCACGAGCATGGCGACGTCGCCGAAGATCGACACGACGCCGCGGGTGACCATCTCCGTGAGCGCGTCGATGTCGTTGGTGATGCGCGTCATCAGCCGGCCGACAGGGTTGCGATCGAAGAACGAGAGCGATAGGAACTGCAGGTGGCGGAACAGCTCGAGACGCAGGTCGTACATCGCGCGCTGCCCCACCCACGTCGTGAGCAGCGTCTGCCCGAAGCGCAGCGCTGCCCCGGCCGCGAGGACCACCAGGTACAGGATGCCGAGAAGCGCCAGTCGCGAGAGCGCCTCGTCGCGGCCCAGCTCGCCGTTCACCGCGGGGATCACGGCCTGGTCGACGATGAACTTCGCGATGATCGGCGGGGCGATCTGCGCCGCTGACATCACGAGGAGCAGGACGAGCGCGACGATCACCCAGATCCGGTACGGGCCGAGATAGCCGATCAGCCGCCGCGTCAGGCGGGCGTCGTAGGCCTTGCCGAGGATCTCGTCCTCATGCACGAATCCACCGCCCGCTCCCCCGCCGCCCCCAGGTCCGTGTGCGGCCATCTAGTCCTGCTCAATCTCCGGGCAAGCCCGGGAGACATGCTCAATGCTGGTGGACTCACTCGTCGCGCACGCTCGCTGTGCTCGCTGAACGGGGGCCCCTCCCCCCGAGCCGCTCCTCGCTCGGCTCACTCGTGCCCCATCTCATCCATGCGGGCCCGAGGCTGGAAGCGGCCACTGTCGTCGGTCGTGGCCCGGACGCGCTTCTCGTGCTCCTGCTGCTCCTCGTCGACCTCGAGCTCCTCCTCCAGGAGCTGGCGGCGGTACATGCTCGCGTAAAGGCCACCCTGCTCCAGGAGAGCCTGGTGCGTGCCACGCTCGACGATGCGGCCCTCGTCGAGGACCAGGATCAGGTCGGCGTCCTTCACGGTCGAGATGCGGTGCGCGACCACGATGCTGGTGCGCTCGCGCATGACACCGCGCAGCCGCTTGAGGATCTCGGCCTCGGTGTAGGTGTCCACCGCGGAGAGCGCGTCGTCGAGGATGAGGATGCGGGGATCCTTCGCGACGGCTCGCGCGATCGCGGTGCGCTGCTTCTGTCCACCGGAAAGCGTCACGCCGCGCTCGCCGATCATCGTGTCGTACTGCGCCGGGAAGTCGGCGACGTCCTTCCCGAGCTGGGACACCTCACCCGCCCACTCGAGCTCCGCCGGTGTCAGCGGACGGTCCTTGCCGAAGCCGACGTTCTCCCGCAGCGACACCGAGAACAGGAACGTCTCCTGCGGGACATAGCCGACCGCCCGTCGCAGCGCCGACAGCGGATAACGCTTCACCTCGATCCCGTCGATGAGGATGTCGCCCTGCTGCGCGTCGAACAGTCGCGGCAGGAGGTTGACCAGCGTGCTCTTGCCCGAGCCCGTCGGGCCGACGATCGCGAGCGAGCCGCCCGCCGGCACCGAGAACGAGATGTCGTGGAGCACGATCCTCTGTCCGTAGGCGAACGACACGCCGCGCATCTCCACCGCGCCCTTGATCGGCGTGTCGACAGGATCGATCGGGTCACGCACCGAAGCGCGCGCGTCGTACACCGCCTGCAAGCGGCTGAGGGACGCCCAACCCTGCTGGATCAGATTGACGACTTCGCCCAGCGCGATCATCGGCCACGAGATGAGCTGCAGGTACGCGATGAACTGCACGAGCTGCCCGATGGTGAGCCGGTGCTCGATCGCGTCCTGACCGCCGACGTAGAGGATCGCGAGCACCGCGCCGCCGAGGATGAAATTCATGAGTGGCCACAACAGGCCGTTCACTTTCGCGAGCGCCACGGCCTTGTCGAGATAGTCGCGATTCACCGCCGCGAACGAGCGGATCTCCGCCTCCTCTTGCGAGAAGGCCTTGACCACCCGGATGCCCGAGAAGTTCTCTTGCGCCTTGGCGGAGAGATCGCCGAATTGCGCTTGCAGCTGCTCGAAGCGCTTGTTCACGCGCCGGCCGACGGTCCAAAACACGTACGAGGAGAACGGCGTGAGGATGAGCGCGACGAGCGCGAGCTTGGTGTCGACGCCGAACATCGACACGAACGTGAAGACCAGCGTGAGGACGGTGTTGGTCAGCATCAGGATCCCGAAGCCGACCATCTGGCGCACGGCCTGGAGATCGTTCGTGAGCCGTGCCATGAGGTCGCCGATCCGTTGGTGCTGGAAGTACCCGAGATGCATGGTCTGAAGGTGCGCGAGCAGATCGTTCCGCATCTGGTACTCGATGCGCCGCGAGCTGTCGAGGATCCGCCACCGGCCGACTCCCCGCAGGGCGCTCTCGATGCCCGCCAGGACGACCATCAGCGCGGCGAGCCGCAGCACGACATCGAGCTCGGCGCCTTGCGTAAGTGCATCCACGATGCGACCGATGAGGAGAGGCCCGAGCACGGCGAAGAACGCCGACACGCCGACCACGGCGACACCGAGGGCGAGGCGAAGCCGGTGCTGACCGAGGTAGTGCAGGAACGTGGCGCGCGGGGAGGTCACGGAGGACTGGATTTTATCCGGACCGACCGACCTCCGAACCACACCACGAAGACGACGACGGCCGCGAGGACGAAGACCGGGGCCACGCCCCACACGTCGGCGATCGGACCGACGAAGATGAGCGGCAGGAAGCTGAAGGTCGAAACGAGCACGTTGAGGACGCCGAACACGCGACCGCGGATGTCATCCCGCAGCTGTTCCTGCAGGAGCACCATCGCCGGTACGGTGATGAACGCATACGCGATGCCGAAGAAGAACGCGGTCACGCTGACCAAGCCGACGAAGAAGGGCAGGGCCTCACCGAGCACACCTCCCAGCCGGGACGTGAAGATCTCGGCGAGCGGCCGCGCGGCCGCAAGCCCCAGGAGGGCCAGGCCGACGACGACCAGGCCGGTGCCGATGGCGTTCGCGCCGGTGAAGCGGCAGCCGATGAGGTTGAGCAGGCCGAGCCCCAGCACCACGCCGACGCCAGCGGGCGCGACGAGGACCACGACGTTCCGCTCGCCGAGCCTCAGGACCTCGCGGACGAACCCGGGCGCAAGAGCGCCCGCCACCGCGATCAGCGTGTACGTGAGGGCGATATAGACCATGGCCCACGTGACGAGCGGCGTTGCGCGGAGGTAGTGGTAGGCCTCCGAGATCCCCTGCCGCGTCTCGGTGTAGGCGCGTTCGGCCAGCTCGGCGCTGATGAGATGCGCCGCCTTCTGTGGTGGCGGCGACGGGGGCAGCGTGGCGCACAGCAGCGATGAGATGCCGAACATCGCCGCGATGAGGATCCACAGGAACTCGAATCCGTAGAGGCTCACCGCGATCGGCGCGAGGATGATGAACCCGAGAAGGAACGAGCCGTTGAACGTGAATGTGAACAGCGAGTTCGCGACCATGAGGTCCCGCTTGCGAACGATCCCCGGGATCGTCGCCGACTCCGCGGGCACGAAGAAGATCGTCGCCGCGGCCACGAGGAAGTTCACGATGTAGGCCGTGGTCAGGCTTTCGCCGGCGATAAGGAGTGGCAGAACAGCGACGCCGCGTAGCGCGTTCGTCACGACGAGCACGAATCGCCGATCGGTGCGATCGACCAGAACGCCCGCGCCGATGCCGAAGAGGACCGCCGGGATGATCGCGAGAAGGATCAGGAAAGAAGACGACGTGTTGGAGTGCGTGAGCTCCGCGACGAGGATGATCAGGGCGGAGGTGACGGCGTTCGCGGCGGTCTGCGACAGGATCTGCGCCGCCCAAACGGCGAGGAACGCGCGATTACGGAGGAGGCCATGGGTCACGGCCTCCTGGACCTCGGCCAACGGTCGGGCTTAGTCCGTCGGAGCCTGTGGGCCGCGCGAGACGAACCGCTTGATGTCGCGCTCGACCGACGCACGCGGCACGAGGACCCGATGCTCGCAGGTGGAGCACCGCAGGCCGATGTCCGCGCCGAGCCGAACGATCCGCCACGTGTTCCCACCGCAGGGATGCGGCTTGCGCAGCGTGACGACGTCGTCGAGATAGAGCGGGAGCGGTCCCTTGAGCTTCGGTGGCGCGACTTTTGTGTCGGTCACTCGCGCGAGTCTAGCCGCGAAGATCAGCGAAGCGGTGTTGCAAGTGCCGGTACGTCCAGCGCCGACTGCCTGCTCACGTCGAACCGCGTGCCCTTGTAGATGAGCTCGAATTGACCGATGATCCCGCCGGTCCGCGTCATCGCGATGTACATCACCTCGGTCGAGCCGACGGCGCGCACCTGCCACGGCCCACGCACCGCGACCGAGTCGACCGTCAGGACGCGCTCGGGTGTCGCTCCGAACCAGCTCCGCGGCCCCACCCGGGCGCCATTGACGGCGATGGCCTCGGCTCCCGCGTTGCGAAGTTCGTTCACGAGGTCCGACAGCGCGCGTTCGTCGAATGTCCCTTCGATCCGCACCGTGATCCCGCCGCCGCTCACCGGGCTCATGCCGGCGAACACACGCAGCTGACCGAGCTGACGCTCGGCCTCGGTGAGAGAGCCCCGTCCGCTCGCGATCGCGTCGCGCGCGGTCCCGGTCCGATGACGGAGATCGAGGATCTCCTCTTTGATCGCGTTGTTGCGCTCGGACAGATTCGCGATGAGCGTCGTGAGCGAGGCCGGCGTTTCGAGCTGCAGGCTGCGCGAATACACCTCCTGCGCCTGGATCTGGGTGACCGCGAGCACCCCTAGGAAGAGCGCGACGACCGTGACGGCGATGACGCCCGCGTTCGACCTCATCGCGGCGTCGCATAGCGGACGTTGAGCGCCCCGCCATACGGCGGCACGCGCAGCGCGCTCGCGCGGCTCACGCGGAAGCCGAGACCGTAGACATCACGTCGCTGTTTGATGTCTCGGAGCTGCGTCGGGTCGTCGTATGCGGCGAGCAGCTCGTTCTGCGGGCCGATGACGACGACAGAGAACGGAGGCGACATGAGCGTGCCGTTGACCATGATCGTGGAGCCGACGCAGTAGATGCTCGAGGAGCCCACGATGCGCTCGTCGTTGATGGCGATCGCCGCCGCGCCGCCGCGCCATGCCTGATTCACGATGTCGGTGAGGTCGGTGTTGTGGCAGATCGACTTCTCGATGTCCTTCGCAGCGGTGGCGCCGCGGGCGTCGTCCAGGGTGATGACCACGCCATCGCCACTGCGCTCCTTCAGGCCGGCTGCCGTCTTCAGCTCGTCGATGCGTGTCTGCAATTCCTTTGCGGCGCCGCTCTGGGTCGAGGCGTTGGCTTGGATCTGATCGAGCTCCGCGCGAAGGTCGGCGAGCTGGACCTTGAGCGTGTTCTGCTCGTTCTGCAGCGTCTTCGCGGCGTCGAGCAAAGGCGTGTTGTAACGGACCGTCAGCTCGTTGCGCTCTGACTGGGTCCGCCACTGGACGCTGACCAGCAGGCCGAACAACACGGCCGGAAGCAGCAGGACCAGGGAGTGCCGAAGGCGCCGACGCTCGGCGGAGGGTGCTGCCGTCATATGAAAAGTGTCACACACCTATCAGGGGGCGCCGTTCCGCTGGGGAGGTCACTCGCGAGAGTGATGGCATAAGCGGGGGTTTCCGGCAGATTCATCGCGGGGTGTTGGGATGAAGGTCATCGCGTTGCGCACCGAGCGTCCGTCCGCTAGTTCGGACGAGTGCTCCATGTGCAACGCTCCGCACCCTACGAGCGTCGAGCCCACGAGCCCCGTCAAACAGCGCACCGATCTGCTTCCCTGGGCGGTCGTCGTGACCGCCGCGGTCGTCATCTCCGCCATGGGCGCGGGTGCCGAGCGCTGGTTCGGTGTTGGCGCGGTGAGCGGACTCCTTGCTGGTATGGCATGCGCGTGGGTCAGCTTCCAGGCCGCGCGCCGCAACCGCGGCGCCGCCCACGTCCGGGAGCTGACCGCGCTTTCGGAGGACGCGGACTCCCGCGTTCACAGCGTCATCAAGCAGTTCGAGTGGGCGGTCAACGACGTCGTGAAGCTCAAACGTGACGCCGAGCGCGCGCAAGGCGCGGCCGACGCGCTCATGGAGCGGTCTCGCGAGCGCGAGCGCTACGTCAAGAAGCTCGAGCGCCAGATCTTCGAGCTGCGCGAGCGGGTCGCGCACCACCCTCAGGCTGTTTCGACGGCTCCGGAGAACCTGTTCGACGGGCCGGACCGGAGCCACGTGCCCTTCCGCTGGGCGCTGCATATCGACGGGACCAAAGCGACACTCGAGCTCGAGACCGGCGTGACCCTGGATCGCCCATCGCGCGTGCGGATCGTCGACCGTGATGGCCAGGTCACCGCGGTCAGCGGCGTGCCCGTCCTCCTCGCGGACGGTGGCTACGGGTTCACCGTCGAGGAGCCCCCGATCGACCTCGTCACCGACCTCGACGCCCGGCGTGAGCCGAACTACCTGATCGAGGCGCTCGTGCAATACGAGTGGAAGCCGACGCGCCTCGAGGACTCCGGCCGTCGGACGCGCATCGTCGCCGACAACCAGGGCCGCTTCTACCGGGTGGCTGACGCCGCCGACGCGGCCCAGGTCTTCGCCGCAGAGCCACGCCGCGCGAATCTCAACTGACCGGGAATTCCACCCCCTCCCAAGCGCGTTGTGCCAGAGATGGCTAACGCGCGCCCGCGCGGCTTCAACGACGGGGTCATCGACCAGTTCCGCGCGAACGCGGGCGAGATGAGGAGCGGACCTTTCGCAGGTCGGTCGCTCGTGCTGCTCACCACCACGGGCGCGAAGACCGGCGAAGAGCGGACCTCCCCACTCGTGTACACGCGCGACGGTGACCGTTACGTGGTCGTCGCATCCAAGGGCGGCGCACCCACGCACCCTGGCTGGTACCACAACCTTCGGGCCCATCCGAACGTGACCGTCGAGCTCGGGACGGAGAAGTTCCGCGCACACGCGACCGTGAGTGACGACGCCCAGCGTCGCAGGCTCTACGACAAACACGCCGAGAAGATGCCGGCATTCGCTGACTACGAGAAGAAGACGACGCGCAAGATCCCGGTCGTGGTGCTCGAGCGCTCCTAGCCTCTCTCGATGCGGCGGCGGCGAGAAACGGGAGGGGCTGGCCGGAATCGAACCGGCGACGCCCGCCTTAGGACGGCGGCGCTCTATCCACTGAGCTACAGCCCCGAGCGGCCACGCCGTTCGGGGCTGCTGCACCTTCGAGGAGCGAGCGTTAGCGAGCGACGAGCGTGGTGCAGACACAGCCCCAAACGCGGCCTACCCGCTAAAGCCTAACGAGTCGCGGATGCCGTCATGACACACTGAGATGACCCTTACGGCGTGTGTCGCCAACGTGCCTCCGCGACGCGCGGGAGCCGGGGTGCTGCCGAAGCCGCAAAAGAACGAGGTACGACATCAATCCATCCTTCGTCTGGATCACAGCCCGAGATGGAAGCGTCCACGCCACCCGCCCACCGATCATCGCCGACGGACAAGTCATGCTCTGCGGTCATTCCTACGACCGCCGCGATCTCCGGATCAGGATCCAGGCCGCGGTGGGACTGGCGCCGTCGGGCGCATGCGCCGCGTGTGGCGAGCTCGTCGCCACGGCTCTCGGCGAGGCCTCGGTGCCGTCCCGCAACGAACGCGAACGAAAGCCGCCACTGTGGCCGTGACGCAGATGGCCGACGAAGAGGCGACGCGCGTCCTCAACGGCTTCCAGCGCGATGCGCGAGCGATGCTCGAGCAGCTGCTGCCTGCGCTGCGGCAGCGCGGCCTCTACCCAGAAGCGTCGGTCGACGGCTGGGGCGACTCACGCGGCGGTCGCGGGACCGCATCCACCGTCGTGATGACATCGCCGAAATGGCTCAAGCCGACCGACAAGACCAAGCAGCTCGCACGGCTGCGCCTCCAGCTCAGCGAGTCGGACAAATGGACGGTCATCATTTCCGTCGTGGCTCAACCCGACCAGCTACACCCGTGGCCGCCAGCCGCTGACGCCGAGTGGTGGACGGACGTGCGTGAGCGGATCCGCGCGCAGATCATGGAGTACCACGACACGAAGGCCACCCCTCCCGAATAGCTACAATTGGCCTGTTCCCACGGGGTGTAGCGCAGCTTGGTAGCGCGCAGCGTTCGGGACGCTGAGGTCCCGGGTTCGAGTCCCGGCACCCCGACCGGTAGTGTCCGTGGCGTAAGCCCGGTCGAGCGACCTCTAGTGGAGAGAACCCCCCGCGAACCGATCGAGCAGCTCGCGGACCGTGAGCTCGCCGTATCGGCTACCCAGCTCCTTCTCCGCCGCGGCCCACAGCAGCTTCAGGGGACGCGGTGCCCCAGCTGGGATATCGCGGAGACTCAGATACGCGTAGCGCTCGATCTCGGGGACCGCGCGCAGTTTCGCGGCCAGCAACGCGGCCGATCGCTCCAACGGGTCGGCCGGAGCGACCGGTTCGACTCGCGCGCTCGCGTCGAGCGGTGACATGCCCGCGGGTGGGCGCGGCGTCGGCGTCGACTGCGGTGCGGACGGCGGCGTTGGCGGCGTCTTCGCAGGCTCGGGACCGCCATCGTCGCTGATCTTCGGACTGAAACCGCCCGTGCGCATCGCTGCGCCGATGAGGTTCGGCACGTCGATCCCGGTCAGACCTTTGATCACCGTCGCCGACTCGGTGACCACGCGCGTGGCGTTGCGCACGACCTCGGACGCGCCGTCCGAGCTCATCACGGTGAGCGTGTCGATGTGCCTCATGGGCTCGGCCGCCGCGCGGACGATCTCCGGCAGCGCGGCGAGCACGGTCTGGATGATCGCGGCCTCGTTGAACTGTTTGTACGCATCCGCGCGCATCGCAAGCGCCTTCGCTTCGGCCTCCCCCTTCGTGAACACGACTGCGGCCTCGGCCGCGCCCTGTAGCCGCTCTGCCTCCGCACCCGCCTCGGCCTGCGCGATCCGCGCACGCTTCTCGCCTTCGGCACGCTGGATCGCGGCCTGCGCTTGGGCGGCGGCCGGTTTGACCGTCGTCGACAGGAGCTCCATCTCTACGCGTAGTGCCTCGAGCTCCGCGAGTCGCGTCTGCTTGGCGACGACCTGTTGCTCGGCCTCCGCCCGGGCGAGCGGGCCGGCCTGCGCGGCACGCGCCTCGGCGGCTGCCGTCTGCACCTGCGCTTCGGCGCGCTTCAGTGCAACGTCCCGCTGCGCCTGGATCTTGATCTGCTCGGCCTCAGCCTCGCGCACGGACGCGAGCTGGTCAGCCGCGGCCTTCGCCATCCGCGCGTCCTTCTCGACCACTGCGAGCTTCTGCTGCCCGAGGAGCTCGACGTAGCCGGATTCGTCGTTGATGGACTGGATCGTGAACGCATCGATCATCAGGCCGCTCGATGCGAGATCGCCTTTGGCGGCGTCCTGGACCTCCTGCTGGAGCTTCTGGCGGTCCATGATCAGCTCCTCGATCGTCAACCGGCCCACGATCGACCGCAGGCTGCCCTCCAGCACGTTCTTCACGATGGAGTCGACGTGTTCGTCCTTCGCGTCGAGGAACCGCTCCGCAGCGTTGCGCAGCGACTCGACATCGCGCCCGATCTTGAACGTCGCAACGCCCTGCACGGCGACCTTGATGCCCTGGCTCGTGACCGCGTCGGCCAGCCTCACCTCGATCTGACGCACCGTCAGCTTTAGGCGGCCGACCTTGTGGATGAGCGGCAGGACGAACGTGCCGCCACCCACGACGACCTTCACGCCCTTGTCGTCGGCGGCCGCGACGAGCTGTCCTCGCTCATCGCGCACCTTCGCGCCGCGAGATCCCGCGACGACGAGTGCCTCGTTCGCGTTCGCGACGCGGTACCGGCTCGCGACGTAGAAGATCAGCAGCGCGACGACGATGACGGTGACGAGCACGAGGATCGGCCCCGTGCCGGTAAAGCCCAGCAGGTCAGGCATTGGGGATCCCTCCTTGCGTCGCGACGAGTGGCTCGACAACGAGATTGCCGCCCGCGATCGAAACGATGCGCACAGCCGAGCCGGACGCGACGTCCGCTTCGGCCGTCGCGGTCAGGTTATGGGAAGCACCGTCGTAACTGACGAACACGCTGCCGAAGCGTCGCGCCGGGATCGCCACGTTCACGCGTCCCGTCTGGCCGACGAGCTCGCTCAGGCTGAACGCCGGCGTCGACTCCGAGCGCCGCAGGACGCTGAACATGCCGAAGACGAGCGCGAATCCGGCAGCGCCGGCGACCGCGCCGAGCAGCGAGGCCCTCCCGTTGTCCAGCTGGAGCACCTGCGTGCCGATGAGTCCGCCGACGCCGAACATCGCCACGAAACCGAGCAGGGGCGGCATGAGCGTCACGCCGCCGATGTCGAATCCAAAGTGGAGCGCGTCGAGGACTCCGCCAACGATGTCGTCGAGCAGGACCGTGACCAGGAGGAGGCCTCCGCCGAGCACGAGGCAGAACAAGAAGATCGCGTTCGCGAGATCCAGGTCGAACAGCATTGACTCTCCCCCCTCCTGCGGGATTGTCATCCACATCGCGCGACCCGGCTAGTGTGCCGAGCGATGGCTCCGGACTGGGCGCTGGACATCGGCATCGCGCCAGAAGCTGCCCTCGCGCGCCTCGGGGCGGCGATCAACCAGCGGCCCAAACGCGCATTCGGCGTCCTGAAAACGCAGACGGAGTTCGTCGGCGGCGTGGCCGGCGAACACTTCGAGATCTGGGAGCGCAGTCAGCGGGCGGTGCACGCGGTCGGACGTGTGCAGCCCCATGGCGGCGGGACGCGCGTCGAAATGCGCTTCTTGTTCCCCCCGATCACGAAGGCGCTCATCGTGGTGTTCTTCGCGCTCTACGTCGTGGCAGCCGGCAGCTTGGCCGTGCGGGCGCCCGACGCGACCACCGCGCTCGTGGACGTGGCCATCGGCGGGGGCGGCGCGGCCGTCCTAGCGGCTCTGTTCACGTCCGCGGCACGACAGCAGCGCGCGGACCTACGGGCGTTCGTGGAGCGCGTCTTCGACGACGTCCCGCGCGCCTAGCTGGACCCCGCGCGAGCGTTGTTCCTAATCCCCATAGACGAGCCGCGGCAGCCATAGTGCCATCTCCGGGAACGCGTACAGCGCCGGTTTCCAGCAGCGCATCCAGCACGGTATCACCGTAGTACGACATTTCTAGTATCCGCGTACTGCCATCCAGCTGCACTATTACCTGGCTATGCTTA
>JANNHF010000211.1:0-10749 GCA_031404235.1 Chloroflexota bacterium | reverse complement strand
TCGCACGTGGAGAAGCTCATGATCCCCGCCGGGGGCGCGCGCATCCGGGCCACGCAGGAGACGCTCGATCGCGGCCAGCACCTGATCACGATGCAGGGCAGCGACGTCTTCAAGCTCGCGGTGAAGTCGATGGCCGACGCGGCGGAAGAGGCGCTGGCGGAGGCCGGCTTGGGCCTCGACGACATCGCGCTGATGATCCCGCACCAGGCCAACCTCCGGATCATCGAGGCGGTCGCGAAGCGCCTCCACTTCCCGATGGAGCGCGTTTTCGTGAACATCCAGCGGTACGGGAACACGTCCGCGGCCTCGGTGCCGATCGCGATCTGCGAGGCCGAGGCAACTGGCCGGATGCGCCGTGGCGACAAGATCCTCCTCGTCGCCTTTGGTGGCGGCTTCACCTGGGGCGCGTCAGTCCTCGAATGGTTCGGGACGCATGACGGGGTGAGACCGCCAGGCCCGCTCGAGCGCGCGCGCGAAGCGCTCGAAGATGTCGTGGAGCGCGTGCGACCCGCCTGACGATCGGAACCGCCGCGGGTCCTGCCGCGGCTCGGGGTTCTCGCTGCGCGTACTGCGCTACGGGCAGTTTCAGCGTTGTGCGTGACCTGCGATCCACTGCGCGTTACGACGTCGTCCGCGTCAGGTCAGCGTGTTCGACCGGTGTCAGCGGTGTTGCGGAACACATTGGGCACTTGACAGGGGGTGCGGGTGGTGGAGAATGCCCACTGCGTGGTGAGTAGTGGGGAAGGGTGGGGCATCCTCCCCCAGGACGAGAAGGGTAATTGGAAGGGTTTTTCGCAGGCGAATTCGCCCATGCACTCGACGACAAGGGCCGCCTCGCCATCCCGGCGAAGTTCCGCCTGCGCTTCAAAGAGGGAGCGGTCGTGACCCGTTGGGTGAGCGGTGGGGAATGCCTCGCGGTCTTCCCCGAGTCCGAGTGGGTCTCCCTCAATACCGACATCACCAGGCGCCCGCGCACCGATCCGAAGGCCACGCGCTTCCGACACTTCATCCTGGCAGGAGCGCATGAAGCGGATCCGGACGCGCAAGGGCGTCTCACCATCCCGGCGCACCTCCGCGACTACGCGGGGCTCAAGAACGACGCCGTCGTCATCGGCAACTCCGACCACCTCGAGATCTGGGAGCCCGGACGCTGGCGGAGCAACCTCGCGCGCGTCCAGAGCGAGATCGCGGATGACCTCGCGGACCTCGGGATCTAGCGGTGCAACTCCAGCTGGTGGTGGTGACAGGGATCACTCCGATGGGAGGCTTCATGAGCCGGTTCTCCTGGCCGAAGTACTCGCCCAACTTGATCCCCGCGAAGGTGGCCGCTTTCTCGACGGCACGGTGGGAGCAGGTGGCCACGCAGAGGCCATCCTCGAACGCATCGGGCCGGATGGCCGTCTCCTCGGCCTCGACGTCGACCCCGCGGCACTCGCCGAAGCCGGCCGTGTTCTCGAACGCTTCGGTCAGCGCGCGGTCCTCGTTCGATCCAACTTCGCGCTTCTCGACGTCGTGGCCACGAGCCACGGCCTCACGCCGCTCGACGGCGTCGTCCTTGATCTCGGTCTCTCCTCGATCCAGCTCGCAGACGAGCGGCGAGGCTTCAGCTTTCGCGCGGAAGGACCGCTGGACATGCGCGCCGACCCGGACCTCAGCGTCACGGCGGCCGACATCGTGAACAGCTGGGACGAGCGCGAGCTGCGCCGCACCTTCGGCGAGCTCGGCGAGGAGACCGAGGCTGGCCGCGTGGCCGCCGCCATCGTGCGGCGCCGTACGCGGGAGCCGTTCCTTTCGGCCGATGATCTCGGTCGCTTCGTCGCGGGCGTGAAGACGCAGCGCCGACGCGGCATCGATCCGGCAACACGTGTGTTCCAGGCGCTGCGGATCGCCGTCAATGGCGAGCTAGAGAATCTGCAGCGCGGCCTCGAGGCCGCCGTGCGCGCGCTGCGCCCCGGCGGGCGTCTCGCGGTGATCTCCTTCCACTCGCTCGAGGACCGGATAACGAAGCAGTTCTTCGTCCGGGAATCGCGCGACTGCATCTGTCCTCCCCACCTCCCCACCTGCGTCTGCGGGCATCGCGCGGGTTTGCGTGTCGTTACCCGGCGTCCGCTTCGTGCGGACTCGGCGGCGGTCGCACGCAACCCGCGCGCCCGCAGCGCAGTCCTTCGGATCTCGGAGAAGATCTCCTGATCGCCGCTCAGGCGGTCCGGGCGGCGCCGGTGCGCCGCCCCTTTACGACGTGGCCGCGTCACGGTCATGCGGTGCCGCGCGCCCGTCGTGGCGCGGGCACCACATGGGAAGTCCGGACGTTCGTCGTCATGTCGGCCGCGATCTGCGCGGTCTTCCTCCTCGTCGTGCTCTATCTCTCCCAAGCGACGGCGGTCGCGACGCACGGTTACGAAACGCAGCGCCTTGAGCGCGTGCGCGACGAACTGCGCCGCCAGAACGCCCTTCTCGAAGTGGAGAGCGCACGACTCGATTCCCCCGCGCGCATCGAAGCCGAAGCAAAGCGCCTCGGTCTGGTGCGCGCCGCAAGCATTGCGGTAGTCCAAGCCGAGCCGATCGCCGCCAAGCGCTGACGTCGCGGGAGGCGCTGCTGGGGAGCGAGCGCCTCATCACGGAGGAAGAGTGACGGAAGGGATCTCGCCGACGCGGCTGCGCGTCCTGTTCGCGCTCTTCTCTGTCGCGACGCTGCTGCTGTCGCTGCGTGTCGGCTACTGGCAGACGATCGGACGGAGCGTCCTGCTCGAAGCCGCGACCGATCAGCTTCGCAGCGATCTGGTCGTCGAGGCGCAGCGCGGCGTCATCCGTGACCGGACCGGACGGGTCCTCGCCACCACCGTCGATCTGCGCTCGCTCTACGCGATACCGGAACGGATCCCGGATCACGCGGACGCGGCCGCGAAGCTGGCGCCGATCCTCCAGGCGCCCGCGGCCACGATCCGTGCAGCGCTCGACTCCGGCGCCGAGTGGCTCTATTTGAAGCGCCGGCTGCCCGAGCCGGCCGCGCGCGCGGTCGAGGCGCTTGCCATCCCCGGCCTGGGCTTCGAGCCGGAGCCCAAGCGCCTGTATCCGAACGACGCGCTCGCGGCGCAACTGCTGGGGTTCGTCAATGACGACGGCCTCGGCCAGTACGGCATCGAGGGCGCCTACGACAAGGTCCTGCGCGGCGTCCCAGGGCGCCTCGTCGTCGAACGCGACGGGAAGGACCGCGAGCTCGCGCTTGGACTGCGGACCGTCGTCCCACCGAAGAACGGTGCGGACCTGGTCCTCACGATCGACCTCGCGGTCCAGACGGCCGTCGAGCGCGAGCTGCGGCGCGCGATCGAGCGCGAGAAGGCGGTCAGTGGCTCGATCATCGTCGTGGATCCCCGTGACGGCGCGATACGCGCCCTGGCGTCGTGGCCCACGTTCGATCCCGCCCGCGTCGCCTCCGCCGATCCTGAGGCGCTGCGCAATCGCGCGGTCTCGTGGACCTTCGAGCCAGGCTCGACGATGAAGGCGGTCACGATCGCGGCGGGCATCGACAAGCACGTCGTGACACCGACGACGACGTATGACGACAAGGGCTGCGCGGTCATCGGCGGACGCCGCCTGTGCAACGCGCAGGGCAAGGTCTACGGGACAACGACGGTCACGCAGATCCTCGAACGCTCGGCGAACGCGGGCGCCGTCTTCGTCGCGTCGAAGCTCGGTCAGGACCCGCTGTACCAGTACCTCCGCGCTTTCGGCTTCGGCGCCGCGACCGGCATCGATCTCGCGGCTGAGGCCTCGGGCGCGATGCGACCGCTGGCGGAGTGGTACCCCGTCGATGTCGGCACGGTCGCGTACGGGCAGGGGATCGCGGTGACACCGCTGCAGCTCGCGATGGCGTATGCGGCGATCGCGAACGGCGGCACGTTGTATCGGCCGTATGTGGTGGCGGCGACGCGCGATGCGGACGGGGAGCACCGCACCGCGCCCGCCGTCGTCCGCAGTCCTATCACGGCCGGCACCGCCGACACGCTGCGCACGATGCTCGTGTCTGCGGTCGACAAGGGCATCGCCCATGGCGCGAGCGTGGCCGGCTACAGCGTGGCCGGGAAGACGGGCACCGCGCAGATACCCAGCGACGACGGTCGCTACGTCGACGACGCCTACATCTCGTCATTCGCGGGCTTCGCGCCGGCGAACGATCCGCAGTTCGTCGCGGTCATCGTGCTCGAGCGTCCGCAGTCGAAGCTGCGGGGAACGGTCACGGCGATGAGCGCGTTCCACGACCTCGCTGTCGATGTGCTTCGGAACGCGCGCGTGCAGCCGGACCGACCCTGATCGGTCGGTACCATTCGCTGGTGTTCACGCTCGACCAATTGCTCGCCGCGACCGGCGGGCGCGTCATACAAGGAGCGCCGCGCGCCAACGAAAAGTTCGTTGGCGGCGCCTTCGATTCACGGATCGTGCAGCCGGGTGAGGTCTTCTTCGCGCTGCGCGATCAGCGGGACGGCCACGAGTTCGTCGCCGACGCGTTCGCGCGTGGCGCGCGCGCCGCGGTCGTCGAACGGGCGGTGCCCGCTCCGGACGACGCGCTGCTGGTCGAGGTCTCGTCGCCGCAGCACGCCCTGCGCCGCCTCGCGGAGGCGCTGCGTGACGCGCATCCGATCCCAGCCGTCGGCATCACCGGGAACGTCGGGAAGACGACCACGAAGGAAGCCACCGCCGCCGCGCTCGGCGCGCGCTATCGCGTCCTGCGCACCGCCGCGTCGTTCAACAACGAGATCGGCGTGCCTCTCACGTTCCTGCGTCTCGAGCCCACGCATGAGGTCGCCGTGATCGAGCTCGGCTTCTACGTGCCGGGCGAGATCGCCGACCTGTGCCAGCTCGTGCGGCCGCGCATCGGAGTGATCACGGAGATCCCCGCCTTCCCGGTGCACTTCGAGCGCACGCCGGACCTGGAGGCGATCGCCGCCGGCAAAGCAGAGCTCATCGAATCGCTGCCGCAGGACGGGGTCGCGCTGCTCAATGCCGACAGCCCGCGCGTGCGCGCGCTCGCGCCGCGCACGCGTGCCCGCGTGGTCCTCTTCGGCGAGAGCGAAGGTGCGCAGCTCCGAGCGATCGATGTTCGGACCGATGGTCTCGCCGGGCTGCGCTTCACGGCGTCATACGAGGGCGAGCTCATCCCGGTGTCTGTCCCGATCCCCGGCCGGCAGCTCGTTCCCGCGGCTCTCGCCGCGCTCGGAGCCGCGCACGCCCTCGGTGTTCCGTTGGCCGAGGCCGCGGTGGCACTCGGCACGCTCGAGCAGCCCGCGCACCGCATGGAGGTGCGGCGCGGCGCAGGCGTCACCGTGATCGACGACAGCTACAACGCAAGTCCCGCCGCGGTGCAGGCGGCGCTCGCCGTCCTCCGCGAGGTGAAGGGCCGGCGCATCGCGGTGCTTGGGGACATGCTCGAGCTCGGCACCTTCTCGGCGGACGCGCACGACGCGGTCGGACGGGACGTCGCGCGCAGCGCCGACGCGTTCATCGGCATCGGCGAGCTCGCGCGCACCGCGGTCGATGCCGCGCGCGCCGCGGGGCTCGCTGAGGCGTACTGGGCAAGCGAGCCGGCCGAGGCGCTGGTCGTGCTGCGTCGGCTGCAGCGGCACGGCGACACCATCCTGGTGAAGGGCTCTCATTCGCTCGCGCTCGACCGGCTGGCCGACACGCTCGTGGGACCGGTGGCGTCTTAGTGTCGCGCCGCTAGTGGAGATCCTCGCGCTCGGCGTGCTCCTCTCGGCGTTCCTTCTCGGTCTCGTTCTCGGCGCGCCGTACATCCGCCTCCTGCGACGGTTCAGGATCGGGCAGAACATCCGGCCAGAGGGTCCGCAGACCCATTACGTCAAACAGGGCATCCCGACGATGGGCGGCGTGCTGTTCATCGGCGTCACCTCCGCGCTCTGGCTGTTCGTCCTGCTGCTCCTGCCACCGGACGCGCGCGACCAGTTCATCCCGCAGACGATCGTCCCGATCGCCACGCTCATCGCCGTCGGCCTCCTCGGCGCGATCGACGATCTCGTGAACGTGCGATACGGCTTTGGGATCCGCGGCCGCCACAAGCTCGTCTGGCAGGTCATCGTCGGTCTCGTCGTCGCCGCGATCTACATCCAGCGCCACTTCGGCGTCACCGGCATCTACGTGCCGCTCGTCGGCGAGCTCGAGATCGGCGGCGCGCTGTTCGTCGCGCTCGCGCTCTTCACCATCGTGGCGATGTCCAATGGCGTCAATCTCACGGACGGCATGGACGGGCTCGCGGGCGGGACAGCCGTCTTCGCGTTCCTCTCGGTGGCGTTCATCGCCGCTGCGCGTGATTTCCCGTGGCTCGTGGTGTTCTGCGCCGCGATGGTCGGCGCCATCATGGCCTTCCTCTGGTTCAACGTGCACCCGGCCGAAGTGATCATGGGCGACACGGGCGCCCTCGCGCTCGGCGCGACGCTCGCGACCATCGCCCTCACGACCGGGTTCGCGCTGCTGCTCCCGGTACTGGGCGTCATCTTCGTCGCCGAGACGCTGTCCGTCATGATCCAGGTCGGCAGCTTCAAGCTTCGCGGCAAGCGCATCTTCCGCATGTCGCCGCTGCACAACCACTTCGAGCTCATCGGCTGGGCCGAGGAGAAGGTAACGATCCGGTTCTGGCTCATCGGGGCGCTCGCGGGGATCGTCGCGGCGATCCTCGCGTACGCGACGCCCAAATGAGCCGCGCCGCTGGCGGCGCCGCGCGCCGAACGCAGAAGACCTGGCGCGGCACCTGGCTTGAGCGTGACGGGATGCTCTGGTCCCCGCTGCTCGCCTCGCAGCACGTCACCGCCGGATCCACTACGCGGGCGCAGGGCAGCATGGCCGGGTCGCGCCATCCGCTCCACGAGCAGGCGCGCAATCGCGCGGCGCTCGCGCGGACGCTCGGATTCGACGCCGTGGCGCGCGTGAAGCAGGTCCACGGGAACGACGTCGTGCGCCTGGATGCCCCCGGCGATCCCTGGCCGAGCGCGGACGCGCTCTGGACGGACCGGAGCGGCGTGTTGCTCGCGGTCGCGGCGGCCGACTGCGTGCCCGTCCTCGTCGCCGATCCGGAGGGGCCGATCGGTGCCGCGCATGCGGGCTGGCAGGGCACCACGCTTCGCGTGGCCGAGGCGCTCGTCGAGGCGATGGTCGCGGGCGGGCGGCGCGGTGCGCGAGCGTCTGGTCGCCTCGCTGGGGCCGGCGATCGGTCCCTGCTGCTACGTCATCGACATGGAGCGCGCGACGCTCGTGAACGAGCGGATCGGCGAAGCCTGCCTGCGTAAGACGGGCGACCGCATCGTCATGGATCTCTGGGCCGCCAACACCGCGCAGCTGCGCTCGGCCGGCGTGGCCCGTATCGAGATGTCCGGCGTGTGCACGCTTTCCGGCGGAGCGGACCTCTGGTCGTACCGCGGTCGCGGCCCCGGCGGTGTGTACGGGACGCAGCTCGGGTTCATCGGGCGACCAGGTGGGGGCTCCGCCCCCGCCGACCCCCGGCCATGAGTCTCCTCTTCGATGCGGAGGTCAGCCGCGAGGACTTCCGCGACCGCCGCGTCACGATCGTCGGCCTGGGCAAGGGCCGCACCGCATCGGGACTCGCGCGCTTCCTCGTCTCGTGCGGCGCGCGCGTGACCATCACCGACGCGAAGGCGCGTGAACAGCTCGGCGAAGGCATCGCGCGCATCGGCGATACGCCGGTCGAGCTCGTGCTCGGACCCTCGAGCGACGATGCCGCGCTCGCCGATGCGGAGTTCGTGTTCGTGATCAACGGCGTTCGTCCGCGGTCCGCGACGATCCTGCGGGCGCTGCAGCGGCGGATCCCGGTGCTGACCGAGATCAGCCTCTTCTTCCGCCTCTGCCCGGCAACGATCGTCGGCGTCACCGGCACGAAGGGGAAGACAACGACCACGACGATGATCGGCCGCATCCTGTCCCGCGGTCCGCGCCGCGTGAGCGTCGGCGGCAACATCGGACGCTCGATCATCCAGGAGCTCGACACGCTGACGCGCGACGACATCGTCGTGCTCGAGCTGTCCTCGTTCCAGCTCGAGACGCTCGGCCGCAGCCCGCACGTCGCCGTGGTGACGAACATCGGCGAGGATCACCTCGACCATCACGGCACGCGTGAGAACTACATCGCCGCGAAGCGCAACATCGTCGCCTGGCAGGGCGCGCACGACGTCGCCGTGCTCAATGTCGACGACCCCACGACGATGGCCGTACACACCGGGGTCCCTTCGATGGTCCGTGGCTTTTCCCTGACCCTGCATCCGCGTCACGGCGGCTTCCTCGACGCCGACGGACGGCTGGTGCTCACCGATGGGGACCGGCGAACGCCGATCCTGGCGGCGAGCGAGCTGCGCGTTCCCGGCCGCCACAACGTAGCGAACGCCCTGGCGGCGGCGATCGTCGGCGACGTCTTCGATATCCCTCCCGACGTGATGGGGGACGAGCTGCGCTCCTTCGAGGGTGTGTCGCGACGCCTCGAGACCGTCGCGGATAGCGGCGGCGTGCTGTGGGTGAACGACTCCGCGTCGACCACACCGACAGCGACCATCTCCGCGATCGACGCGTACGACCGCCCGCCGGTCGTCATCCTCGGTGGCGTCGGTAAGGGCGCGGACTTCACCGAGCTCGGGCGCGTGATCTCAAAGCGCGCCCGGGCGGCCGTGCTGATCGGTAGCGCCGCGGACGAGATCGCCGGTGCTCTGGAGCTCGCGGGTGCCGCGCGCTCCGGCGTCACGGTGGAGCGGGCGCGCACGCTCGAGGACGCCGTGGTCGCCGCGCGGCGTCTCGCACGGCCGGGCGACGTCGTGCTGCTCTCGCCTGCCTGCGCGTCGTTCGACATGTTCTCGTCCGCCGACGAGCGCGGCGACCGTTTCACCGCGCTGGTGCGAGCGTTCACCGAGCCGGTGCCGTCATGAGGATCATCCCGCGGATCCCGCGAACGACCTCGTACGACCTCGTGCTCGTCGTCGTGGTCCTTGCGCTGACCCTCATCGGGATCGCGATGGTGTACAGCGCGAGCGGTATCAAGGCGCTCGACGCGCTCGATGACGCCCGGTACTTCCTGGGCTGGCAGTCGCTCTGGGCCGCGATCGGACTGGTCGGGATGCTTGCCGCGACCCGCATCGATTACCACCGGTACCGAGTGGTCGCGCTCCCGGTGCTGGTCGTCGCCACCGTGCTCCTCGCCGCCGTCCTCGTTCCCGGCGTCGGGACGAGCGTCAACGGCGCCGCGCGCTGGCTGCGCGCCGGGCCGGTGGGACTCCAGCCCGCGGAGTTCGCCAAGCTCGCGCTCATCCTCTATCTCGCGTTCTGGCTCGGCGCGCGGCGGGATCGGATCCATCAGCCCGGCACCTCGATCGGCTTCGTCGTCGCGACAGGGCTCATCGGTGCGCTCGTCTTCGCCGAGCCGGACCTCGGCACCGCGATCGTGATCGGAGCGGTCGCGCTCGCGATGTACTTCGCAGCCGGAGCGCGTCTGTGGATGTTCGCCGCGCTCGCGATGCTCTCGGGTGTGCTCGCCTTCGCCGGCGCGCTGGCGCATCCGGAGCGAGTCGAGCGCCTGATGACGTTCATCGATCCATGGAAGGACCCGCGCGGCGCGGGCTACCAGGCCATCCAGGCGCTCTATGGGCTCGCGCTTGGTGGCCTGTCGGGCGAGGGACTTGGCGCTGGCCGGGAAAAGTTCGGATTCCTGCCGTTCCCCTACACCGACTCCATCTTCGCCATCCTGGGCGATGAGCTGGGTCTGATCGGCACCCTGGTGGTGATCATGCTGTTCCTCGTGCTCGCGTACCGCGGCGTGCGGATCGCCCTGCGCGCGCCCGACGCGATGGGCGCGCTCATCGCCACCGGCATCACGACCTGGCTGGTGTTCCAGGCGTGGGTGAACATGGCCGTGGTCGCGAGCCTGATCCCGATGACTGGGATCACGCTGCCGTTCATCTCGTATGGCGGTTCGTCACTCTGCGTCGGTCTCATCGCGGTCGGTATCCTCCTAAACGTTGGACGACAAGCCGCGCCGGCGTCAGAGACCGTGCCGCGTGTTGCTCGTCGGAGGCGGGACGGGCGGGCACGTCAGCCCGCTGCTCGCGATCGCGGAGGCGCTGCGCGAGATCGATCCAGAGGTGGGATTCCTCTTCCTCGGTGGTCGTCGCGGGCCCGGGCCGATCTCCTTGGCGATACGCTGAAGCCCTTTGCCTCGGTGACGGAGATGTACGACAGCAACGTCTTCCGGGTGCGGGACCGGGAGCAGCTCAAGGCGCAGTTCGGCGATGACCGGCTCGGCGATTTCATCACCGTCGCCACGGTGGGGACAGGGGTCCGCTACCGGGTGAGCCGCCAGGAGTTTAACCTCCATCTACAGAGGGATTTCATCCGCTTCGGCCATTACTCGGACCAGGATGTCGACCGGGACGAGGGGAACGGCGCTCTCTCCCTGTCGCTCTTCGACGTGGTGCGGATCAGGCTCGACGGGGCGTACGTGAACTCTCCGGAGCCCCGGACCGATTACCGGAGCGCCGGCGTCAACAAGCGCAGGAACATGGCGGGGGGCGTTTCGGCCGGATATGAGATGACCTCGGGGGTGGGCTTCGAGGCAGTGTACCGGCGGCTGACCGTGGATTACTCGCTCCCCCGGTACCGGACCAGCGAGCACGCCATTGACCGCTATGTTTATCACTTGCGACAACCAGATGTTGCGGTCTGGCTGACCGAGGCGATGCGGTTCAT
>JANNHF010000210.1:0-2451 GCA_031404235.1 Chloroflexota bacterium | reverse complement strand
GCACAACGAACACAACCGCAGACGCAGCCACCAGCCGCTTCAGGTTCACTACCGATCGGCCGGCCAACCAAGGCGCCAGTAGGCCGTGACCTCCATCCCATTGGTCAGGCGAACACGCGCGATCTTTCGCAGTGCCGAGTTCGGCTTCTTCGGGGTCATCGTGCGGACGACCGTGCAGACACCACGCTTCTGGGGCGCGCCACGACGCAGCTTGGTGTGGCGACCCTTGAGCGAGTTCCAGGTCGTGCGCAGGGCAGGTGTATCCACCTTCTTCTTCTGCGCCTTTCGCCCGCGACGGACCAGCTGCGAGATCGTCGGCACGTGGACTCCTTCTGTTACGTCTCTCTCGGGCACGTGGACGCGCCAAAGAGGACTCTTGACCGATGTGCGATTGGGCCCCCAACCGACCGAGGAGCCGACCCTCGCGGGTGCGGTCCCCAGGCGCAGCGCGGCCGCGGTCACAACATCGCGAACGGGCCGATGCGCGAAATGACCGCCCTCAGCGGGCGGTCACCGTCTCGAAAGACAGCCGAAGGTGAAGTTTAGGGGGTTTGATTACGGTTGGTCAACCGCGAGCCGCCGGGACACGACCCTTTTCGGGCCGGGCGCCCGAGTAAGCCCGCTGAGTGCCCGCCCGACCAGCCCGTGCTGGCCGGGCTTCGCTCGAGATCGTGCCGTCTGCCGTTCCTACGGACCCCCACTCGCGACGCGAGCGCGGATCTCGCCGCCGCTCGCGCGGTCATCCCGCCATGCGGCAACGATCAGGCTCGAGGTACGTGCCACCGTCGGACGCATCTGCGCGGTCGCGGCAGGGTCGTCGCTGACAAGCGCCGGCGCCAGCCACGAGTCGGACGCCACGTCGTACTCCGCGCCCCAGATGTCATAGCTCGACCCGCGCGCATCCTGCCACACGGCGAACCCGGTCCCATCGCTCGCGACGCTAAGAGCCAGGGCGACCGGTATCGCCGCGGCGTCGCTGACGACGCGACTCGCCTCCCACGTCACGCCGCCCGCGCTGAGTCGAGACATACGGACTTCCGTGCTCGACACGCGGTCGTCGAGCCAGACCACGAACAGGTTGCCGCTCGCATCGCTCTCGATGCGCGGCGAATACTGGTCGGCCGAGCCTGGGTCATCGCTGATCCGCTGGTTCACTGACCAGCTCGTCGCGCCAGGGGACAGCGTCGCGAACCACACATCGAAGTTGCCGGCGCGATCGTCTTCCCAGACGGCGTAGGCGGTGCCGTCCGCCGCGACCGCGACGTCGGGCGTGAACTTGCGCGACGTCCCGTTGTCGGTCACGCGCAGGTTCACTGACCACGCGGCGCCTCCCGCCGACAGGCGCGACGAGTAGACGTTCCAGGCGTTGGATCGGTGGTCTTCCCACACTGCGACCGCGCCGCCTCCGCTTGTCACGGCGATGCGTGGCGTCGCCTGAAGCGCCGCGGCGCGAGTGTCGTCGTTCACACGGAGGTTCGCGCCCCACACACTGCCGCTCCGCTTCGCGAAGTAGATATTCGTGTCCGGGATCTTCTTGCCGTCGCGCTGGTCCTGCCACACGGCGTACGCCGCGCCCGAGCCTTCGACTGCGATTGCCGCGTTCCACTGCGTGCGACCGGTGGTGTCGTTGCTGACCTTCTGGTTCGCGCTCCAGGTGCCCGTCGCCGAATCGCGAAGCGAGAAGTAGATGTCGCCGTTCGAGCCGGATCGGTAATCGTCCCAGATGAGATACGCGGCCGAGTCCGCTCTCATCGCCGCATCGGGCCGATCCTGCTGTCCCGCGGTTACGTCGTTCACCTGTACGCTGTCCTGCCAGCTCGCGAGCGCGGGAGCGAGCGAAAGAACGGCAGCGAACGAGAACATCGGTAGGCGCAGCGAGCGCAACTCCACAGTGTTCCTCCCAGCGCGCGCCCAACCACCCGGTGCGGTCATCCGTGTGCGCGTTTTCCCTCAATGGATGACTGCTCAGACGAACGCTAGTCCGACTGGGTCGGGTGTCAACAGCAGCGGCGTGCTGCCACGTAATTAGATCGGTTCCGCTACGTGGCGCCGCCAGAGGCTTTCCGCAATATCCGCGAGATCGCGGATCTGTACTCGGGGTCAAACATGCCGAGAAATCCCCGCCGCTCGGCGTATCGGGTCATCATTCCCCATATCGGCCCAGCGCGACCGCTGCCGAGCGCAATGTCGAACCCAACAGTCGTGCTGTTACCACACACCTTGATCCCCTTGGCGAATCGCCCGACCTTCTGTTGATAGTCGCGCTCGATCCGTTTGGCCAACTCGAGAGTGGCTGGCTTCCGATCACTCGAGGCTCCCGTCGGATGCGGCGTCACTTCGTGCGCAAGTCTGTTCGACGACACAAGAGGTGAGAACAGAAGGCCGGTCTTTCGACCGGCCTTGTGCACTAAAAGCGTGGAACCCTACTCAGCGGGGTGTTTGATATCTTCC
>JANNHF010000209.1:0-6455 GCA_031404235.1 Chloroflexota bacterium | reverse complement strand
CCTCGACCGTGGCGGTCAGGGTGTGCGGCGTGCCGATCTCGTTGAAGGCGTTGAGCGGGCTGATCGAGATCCGCGCGTCCTCGAAGTGCTTGACCGCGGCGGCGCTGTTGCCCGCCAGGCCGTTGGTGGTGCGGGTCAGCGTGACGCCGTTGAGGCCGAGCGTGGTCGAGGCGGTGATCGTGGCGGTGCCGGCGCTGGTCGAGGTGAGCGTGGTGGTGCAGCTGCCGGCGAGGGTCGTGCAGGTCAGCGGCGAGAGCGTGCCGAAGGTGGTGCTGAAGCTCACCACGGTGCCGTTGGCGGCGGTGGTCCAGCCACTGCCGTCATTGACCTCGACCGTGGCGGTCAGGGTGTGCGGCGTGCCGATCTCGTTGAAGGCGTTGAGCGGGCTGATCGAGATCCGCGCGTCCTCCCAATTCTTCTGGGCGTTCGCGCTGTCGCCGACCTTGCCGTCGCCGGTGCTTCTGGTGAGTGAAACACCGAGGACGCTCACGGTCGTCGAGGCGTTGATGGTCGTAATGCCGGCCGTTGACGAAGCGATCGTCGTGGTGCACGAGCCCGTGGTGCCGATCGTCGTGCAGCTTGCTGGCGTCGGGCCCGTGCCGGGTCCGCTCACCTTGGTGAAGGTGATCGTTGTCCCCGCAGGCGCGTTCACGTAGCCACCGGTGCCGGTGTTCACGTTCACGTGGCCGGTCAGCGTGTGCGTCGTGCCGATCTCGTTGAATGCGGTCGCCGGCGTGATCTGGATGTTGGCATCGACCCAGTTCTTCGTCGCCGGGCCGCTATTGCCTGCCGTGCCGTTCGTAGTACGCATCAGCGGGACGCCCAGCACGCTGACTGTCGTGCTGGCACTCACCGTGGTCACGCCAGGCGTGCTCGAGCTCAGTGGCGTCGTGCACGATCCGGTCGATCCGACCGTCGCGCAGCTGGCGCCCACCGCGCCGGGGCCGCTCGCGATGGCGAACGTGATCGTCGTACCCGCGGGCGCGTTCACGTACCCACCGGTGCCGGTGTTGACGTTCACGTGGCCGGTCAGGGTGTGCGTCGTGCCGATCTCGTTGAATGCGGTCGCCGGCGTGATCTGGATGTTGGCGTCCACCCAGTTCTTCGATGCCGGCCCGCTATTTCCCGCAGTGCCGTTGGTCGTCCGCGTGAACGTGGCGCCGCCAACGATCACCGTGGTGCTCGCGCTGACCACGGTGACGCCGGGCGTACTGGAGCTGATCGTCGTGGTGCACGAGCCGGTGGTGCCGATGGTCGTGCAGCTCGCTGGCGTCGGGCCTGTGCCGGGTCCGCTCACCGTGGTGAAGGTGATCGTCGTCCCCGCAGGCGCGTTCACGAAGCCGGTGCCTGGATTGACGTCGACGTGGCCGGTCAGCGTGTGCGTAGTGCCGATCTCGTTCGCAGCCGTCGCCGGGGTGATGCTGATCTTCGCGTCGCAGGTCGCGAGTACGCCCAGCGCGAAGTCCTTGAGCTGAGCGCTGGGTGACTGCGAGGACCGCGACTCCGCGAGGAAGCTCGAGATGCACGGGGCGAAGTTGGGAATAAGCGCGGTGACGTTCAGCCCCGCCTCGTAGAAGCCGCCTTTCGGGATCGTGCCGGCTGGCCCGGACTTCGGCGTGTACGGCCAGGGGGACGGGATGCCGACGCTGTTCACTGTGCCACAGACGGGGTCGCTGCCCGTCGTGATCGAACAGTCGACACCCGGGCCGATCAGGTTGAGCGGGCCGTCGGAGCCGCCCGAGCCCACCCAGGTGTAGACCTTGATGGTCGAGATCGCGCCGCCGTTGGTGAAGTCGCTGAGCACCAGAATGTCGCCGACCTGGTGCGTTCCGCTGAAGGTCCCGCCACCGGTACCCGTCGAGACGAGTCCGATCGGGCTGTGGAAGAACCAGAAGCCGAGCTGAGCGTCGCCGGCCTGGGCGAAGCGATCCGCCCCGAAGTAGAGGTAGGTGCAGACCTTAGTGACCCCTCCAACTACGCATGACTTCTGGTACGCGACCGCGAATGCGTCAAGGAGCTCGTCCTTGTCAGGAGCCTGATCGGTCGTGGTCCAGGCCCACTGCGGGACATCGTTGACGTCCTTCGAGCCGCCGCCCGTGAAGTAGGTCTTGTCGGTCGGATCGGTCGAGTCGGCCACGAACACCTTCGCAGTAGCCGTGCCGCCGCCGGCCGGAGGGGTACCGAAGTACGTGTTCCAGTCATCACCGGTTGTTCCGGACGGCGCATCCTGGACGCGAGCGTTCCCATCCAGCTGGAACAGGCCCTCGTTGTGGACGGCGGTGGCGATGCCGCTGAAGACGAGCGCGAGCGAGACGATCGCCAGGATGACCAAGGCGAGCCTCGTCTTGCCGTGACGGCTCTGGTCCAACATTTGAGTTGACACGACATACCCCTCCACCGCGAATCGAAATTCAGCGCCTGCGCGAAGCTGTGTTCAGAGAAAGACAGGCAAGGACACAGGACGCGCCGCCGCGTTCCACAAGAGCCTTGGATCGTGTCTCGATGTCCCCGTCCCCACCAACGCGTATTGCGCAGCCCTGTGCTGCCGCAGCAAAGTGAGCGGCCAAGCGTCGACTGCGTCAATGGTGCGGAAACTGCGAGGGAGCCCGGCTGGTGGGTCATTTTGAGAATGCGCTTTCGTGCAGGCTCGCGCGCCGAGACTCAGCGGTCGAGTCACGACGCGCTTAGAAGAGGCCGACTCTACTCAAGACGGACCACACAACTTTCGGCGCCTCGTGTGATCTGGGTGGCGATGATTTCGTTCTCGTTATGAACGACGGCGTACATGATTTTCTGTAGCGTCACCGCACGGTGACGTGCTAGATTGCCGCACGGGTAAGGTGGGCCATTTAGCCCACGGGTCGGGGTAAGGGGAGTTTCTGGGTATGAACCGCGGTGATGCTTCATCTACCCCGGGTGTTCTCGTCGTCGATCCGTCGGGATCGATGTTCAGCCTCTTACGATCCCTCGACCTCGGCGTTCCGTTGTGGCGAGTCACGAGTGGCTCTGACGTGGCTCGAGCGGACATCTCACTCGCGGTCGTGGCCGTCTACGATCACACGGACTGGAGCGTGGTCAGAGAACTCGTCGACAGCACGGTCACTGTGATCCTTACCAACAATCCAAAGCACGATGACGCGTGCCACGCGGTCGCGATAGGGGCGCTCGGATACGTGGACGCAGATCTTCCTTTCGATGCCCTGCGCAGGGCGATCGTCGGCGCCATGAGTGGCGAGCATGCCTACTCGCGCCGCGTCCTTTCTTCCCTCATCCGCAATGGTCGCTGGCTGCACGCCGCGAGCGCACTGCCGTTAACGCCCCGGCAGCGCGAAGTCGTCACGCTCATCGCGAAGGGCGCAGCCGACAAGGAGATCGCCCGAACGCTGGGCATCACGACCGCGACGGCACAGAAGCACGTGACCAACCTCTTGCGCCGGCTGAACGTTCCCAACCGCGCCGCGGCGGTGGCGGTCATGGCGGCCGTGTATCCGGCCTAGCCACAGCACCAAAAGTGCGTATGGGCATTGACACCCGCGTCCGCTGCCGGGATTGTTCGACTGTCGCGCGAGGGGGAAGGTGGCGCCGTCCAGATGGGCGGTCGCCTGGAGAGATGTGAGCGAGGCCGTACCCGGTCAGCTAGGCGCATCGATGCGTCCACGTATCTGCGTCATCGACTCGAAAGAGGCCGGACCTGCGTACGCGCGACTCGATGAATGCAGCGTCGAGGTGATGGGCTCGCTGCCGAGCCTCGCGCACCTGAAGCCGAAGCTCGCGGGCGGTTACGACGCCGTATTGGTCGGCTGCACGGAGCGACTCTTATTGAGCCCGACATTCCGTGCACGCGCTCAGCAACTGAGCCGCACCGCACGCCTCGTTGCCGTGTTGCAGGCACCGACGCCCTACGCGGGCGCGCAGGCCGCGAGTATCGGATTTGCTGGACTGGTCGCGCGCGACGTCACGCCCGAGGCGCTCGACCGCACGATCGCGGCAGTTGCGCTCGGCGAGCGTGCCTTTCCGCGGAGTGTGCTCGACGCGCTGGTGCAGATGGTCTCGCGGCTGTCGCCGGGCAACGCCGGCCCAACTGGAGAAACAGCACTCACGCCGCGGCAGGGCCAGGTCGTCGAGCTGATCGCGCAAGGAGCAACTGATCGGGAGATCGCGACGGTCCTTCGGATCAGTGAGTCCACCGCTCACAAGCATGTCCAGAACGCACTGCGCCGCTTGAAGGCGAGAACACGCAGCCAGCTCGTCGCCTCCGCCCGCCGGCCTGTCGCTTCGGGGAGCTTCGGCTTCTAGGCGGGGGCGGAGCGGGCACTCTTCGGTATTGCTGGCCCTTCGTACCCCTGCCTAGATTCACCATGCCGGCCCGGGCGGCGGGTCGGTCTTGCGTTGCGCGTGGGGATTGGGTCGGGCTCAGGTGGGCCTCCACGGCCGGCGTTGCGGCCCTTCTCGCGGCAGTGGTGTTCGCACTGTCTCACAACCCCAACGGGAGCCTGATCGCTGTGGTATTCGGAGTCCTCATCGGGTTCATGCTCCCGGGTGTCGTGCTCGGCTTCATGGCGCGGGGCAGGAAAAAGGCGATCCAACGGGCACTCGTTCCATCGCTCGACATGCTCGCTCTGAGCACCGAAGCCGGTCTCGCGTTCGACGGCGCCATCAGCCAGGTCGTCCAGCGCTGGCGAAATCCCTTTTCGGATGAGCTCCGCCGCCTTCTGCTGGAGCTCCAGATGGGCCGTGACAGAAAGCAGGCGCTTCGCAAAGCTGGGCCGTCGCACCGGGCTGCAGGATGTCGCGCGGTTCGCAACGCGGTGATCCAGGCGGACACGCTCGGCGTCGGGCTCGCCAAGGTGCTGCAGGACCAGGCGGTCGAGCTACGCACCAAGCGACGTCAGCGTGCGGAGGAGCTGGCCCGAGTCGCGCCGATCAAGGTGATGTTCCCGATGGTCCTGCTCATATCTCCGCGCTATTCGTCGTCATCCTTGGTCCCGCGGTCCCGAGGCTTCTCGCTTTTTCGAAATGGCGCGCTGACCGGCGGTGAAAGCGTCAACGCCCTGCCGCTAGGGCCGCGGCGAGGTCCCGAGCGTCGCGATCAGCCCGATGATGAATATCGTCACGAGGAAGACAGGTATCGCGAGCAGCGCGTAGACCTTGTGCTCTTCGACGCGCGACTCCTCGCGGGCCGGTCGGTGTTCCGACATGTGACCTCCGTCAGCGTCTGTCGAAAGGGAGGGTACCGGAGCCTAGACGAGCGCGCTGCCGAGGACGAAGCGCAGCAGATGACCCCGTCGAGTTCCGCCGACATCGAGTCGCTTACCCCAGGTGGACCGTGCCGCGTCGACATCGAACCGCACGACGGCACGGCGCTCCACGAGCGCGAAGTCGCACGCGCGACACGCGCGCGCCACACGCCCGATTTCTTCCTCGCTCAGCGGCGCGCGACCATCACGGGCAACGTAAGGACAGCATCAGCGTCAGCGCTCCGCCCGGACGCGGTAGACGGCAGATCGCTGCGAATACGCTCTCGTCCTTAACCAGCGCACCACGCAGCAGCGATCCCCAAGGGAAGTGGACCGTCACTTCGTCGGCAATGGACTCCAGCCCGAGGCTCTCGACGGGCTCACGCAAGAGCAGGAGATTTGGCAGCCGTTCGCCACGGCTCGGCGCGCCGCGTAGGCGAGCGCGTCCGAGGAGGCATCGATGAGGCGCTTGCCGATGACCTGAGGCATGAGGCTGATGCTAGCGCGAGCTATTTCTGTCGCGCCGCCTCGACCGCTTCGTTCGCGTTCTGGACGAGGCGCTGGGCTCCGCCGATGGCGCGCGGGACGTCGAAGCGGCGGTCGAAATTCCCGAGGTTCTCCGCGGCTTCGAGGGCTTCCTCGAGCGCCGATTCCGCTAGGCGCAGCGCGGAGCCGAGACGCTCGAGCTCGCCCTGATCCACCTCGCGCTCCGCCATCAGACCGCAAATGCTAGCGTCCGCGTGGTTGATCGAGCGCATGCGCACCGTTCGGCAGATCCGGCAGTACTCGGCCGAGCCAGTGCCGGATGAGGTGGTTGAACAGCTGCTGGCGATCGCCCGCTGGACCGGGAGCTCGCGAAACACGCAGCCCTGGCACTTCGTGGTCGTCACCGACAAGGAGCTGCTTCGGAGGATCAGCCAGCTGCGCGCGCCGATCAACTGGCTCGCCGCGGCACCGCTCGGGATCGCGATCGTCCTGGATGGCGCCAGCGCGATCAGCGAGGCATACGACGAGGGACGGCTCACCGAGCGCATCCTGATCGCCGCACACACACTCGGTCATGGCGGCGGGGTCGCCTGGTTCGGCGACAACGCGCAGCAGGCGGAAGCAAAGCGCATCCTCGGCATCCCGGCCGAGCGAACGGCGCGCTCGGTCGTGATGATCGGCCGGCCCACAACGACGCAGGACCCGCGTCCGAATCCGCGACCGGGCGGACGC
>JANNHF010000208.1:0-3721 GCA_031404235.1 Chloroflexota bacterium | reverse complement strand
GCCGCGACATCTTCACGCCCTCGGCGAGCGGCAGCGCGCGTCCGTGGAGGCCGTGGAACCCGTAGGTGTTCATGTAGTGGGGGAGACGGCTCGAGCAGCCGATCCCGGACACGAACACCGTCTTCTCAGGCGCGAGCTGCTCGTCGCGGCAGAGGCGCTGCACCGCGGTGAGGATGGCGTTGTCACCACAGCCGTTGCACCAGCGCGGGACGCCGGACTGGTATTCGGCGAGGTCCCGCGGCTCGTGTGCGTTCTGCAGCAGGCACTGCGTGAGGTCGAGCGTCATGCGAGCACCGGGTCTCGCTCGAGTGCGGCCAGCAGGGCGGTGCGGATGCTCCGGGGCTTGATGGGACGGCCCTGCACCTCGGTCCAGCACTGCACGTCCACCAGGAAGCGCGATCGGAGCAGCATCGCCAGCGCCGAGTAGCGGCGGCTGTCGTCATCGATCAGCGGGTCGGAGGGACGGTCGGCCCAGTTGGACTCGACGGTGATGACCTTCCGGAAGCGGCGCAGGATCTCGCCGATCCCCGATGGCATCGGCTGGATGAACCGCAGGTGCAGTGAGGAAACGCGGTGGCCATCCGCCCGGAGCAGCGCCACGGCCTCCTGGATCGCGCCCTTCGTGCTCCCCCAGCCAACGACGAGCAGGTCACCGTCCTCGTCTCCGAACACGTCCGGGCAGCGCAGCGTCTTCTGCAGGGCCGCGAGCTTGAGGCTCCTGTGCCGGAGGCCCTCCTCGTTCGTGAGCCCGTCATACGCGACGTGGCTGCCGCGGTCGTGCGCCAGTCCGGTGACCGTATGCATGCCGTTCGGCTGTCCGGGGATGAAGCGCCGGGTGAGACCGGTCGTCGCGTCCCAGTCGTACGGCAGCGCGTCGTTGGAGACCGCGCTCTGGTCCACCGGCGGCGCGAGCCACTCCTCGCTGAACGTCGGCCGTCGGAACGGCTGCTGCGCGGTCGCGAGGTTCGCGTCCGAGAGCACGACGACCACCGTGTTGAATGTCTCCGCGATCTTGCGCGCCGTGATCATCGCGTAGAAGCAGTCCTCGATCCCGTCGACGGCGAGGACGATCTTGGGCGCGTCGCCGTGCGAGCCGAACATCACCGACAGCAGATCGCCCTGCTCGGCCTTCGTCGGCTGGCCCGTGCTGGGTCCGCCGCGCTGGACGTCGACGACGACGAGCGGGATCTCCGCCATGACCGCGAGCCCGATCGCCTCCTGCTTCAGCGAGTAGCCGGGACCGGACGTGATCGTGACCGCGCACTTGCCGGCGTACGACGCGCCGATCGCGAACGTGCACGCCGCGATCTCGTCCTCCGCCTGGTGAACGACGCCGCCGATGCGCTCGAAGATCTCGGTCAGGTAGTGCGACGCCGACGTGGCCGGCGTGATCGGGTACATCGCGCAGATCTCCATGCCGGACGCGACGATCCCGAGCGCGAGCGCGGTGTTCCCGTTCATGACCAGCTGCGTGTCCGTAGAGCGGACCGCGGGGATCTCGAACGAGAAGTCGAGGTTCGCTCCAGCCCACGTCCACCCGGCCTCGAGCAGGCGCACGTTCGTCGCGATGACCGCCTCGTTCTTCTTCCCGAACGTGATCGCGACCTGCTCGCGCGCGAGCTGCAGGTCGAAGGAGTAGATCGCGCACAGCATCCCCAGCGCGAACATGTTCTTGCCCTTGCGCGGATCCGGCACGAGCTGTTTGCACTCGCGCTCCATGGGGATCTCGATGACGCGGTAGCCGTCAGCGACCAGCTGCGCGTGCGTCTCGACGTACGCGCGCGCGATCTCCCCGTCGCGGTGCTCCCGCCACATCGACTCGAGGAGGATCGTGCAGCCCGGCTTCAGCTCGCCATCGCGAATGCGGCCAAGGAGCACCTGCTCGTTGAACGCGACGACGAGATCCACCTCGTCGCCGCCATTCGTGATCAGGCCCGAGCCGAGGCGCACGCGGTTCCCGCTCGCGCCGGCCACGCTGCGCGCCGGGGGCTGGATCTCCGCGGGGATGATCTCGACCGTCCACACGCCGTTGCCCGACTTCGCGGCGATGGCGCCGAAGGACTGGCCGCACCGCTGCGCGCCCTCACCGCTGTCGCTGAGGATCTCGACGATGTGCTCGGCGATCGCGGTCATGTGACGCGCACCCGCGCGAAGTTCCGCATGTCACTCGCAAGCCCCAACAGCAGCTCGCCCTCGGGATCCGCGGTGCGGTAGACGACGTCGCTGTCGCGTAAGCCGAGGTACCGCTTCATCGCCCGCGCCACCCGGCGGCCTGCGCCCATCGCCTCGATGACCGTGGCGGCGCCGGTGACGATGTCGCCGCCGGCGAACACGCCCTCGATGGAAGTGGCGCCGTCGGCGTCGACCGTGATGTAGCCGCGATCGCCGAGCGCGAGCTTTGACGTCTGTCCCAGCACCGGATTCGCGTTCGTGCCGATCGCGAACACGACGGTGTCGCATTCGATCTCGAACTCGCTGCCCAGGGCCGGGACGGGCCGTCGCCGCCCGGACGCGTCAGCGTCGCCGAGCTCCATGCGCCGGCAGCGGATCGCGCGCACGCCGCGCTTCCCGTCGTCGAGTATCTCGACCGGGTCGGTGAGCCAGTGGAACTGAACGCCTTCCTGCTCGGCGTGGTGCAGCTCCTCGGCGCGCGCCGGCGCCTCCTCGCGCCCGCGGCGGTACACGCACCAGACGCTCTCCGCGCCGAGCCGCAGGCACACGCGCATCGCGTCCATCGCGGTGTTCCCTGCGCCGATCACGGCGACACGGCGTCCGATCGCGATCGGCGTGTCGTAGTCCGGGAAGTCCCGCGCGCGCATCAGGTTGCAGCGCGTGAGCAGCTCGTTTGCCGACAGCACGCCGTTCAGCGACTCGCCGGGGATCCCGCTGAAGGTCGGCGTCCCGGCCCCCACGCCGACGAACACGGCGTCGAAGCCCATCTCGGTCACCATCTGCTCGAGCGTGAACAGCCGGCCGACGAGCGTGTTGTACCGGAAGGTGATGCCGAGACGCGCGAGCTTCTCGACCCCCTCGTCCACGACGGGGTTCGGAAGGCGGAAGTCGGGGATCCCGTAGCGGAGCACGCCCCCCGGCTGCTGGAACGCTTCGAACACGGTCACGCCGCAGCCCGCCTTCGCCATGTCCGCGGCGCAGGCCATGCCCGCAGGGCCGCTGCCGACGATCGCGACCTTCCGGCCGTTCGGCTCGATGAACGGAATGCTGGTCCAACCCTCGGTGATCGCCATGTCGCCGACGAAACGCTCGAGGCGCCCGATCGCGACCGGCTCGAGCGTGTCACCCACGGTGCACACGCCCTCGCACTGCGACTCCTGCGGGCACACGCG
This sequence comes from Chloroflexota bacterium, assembly GCA_031404235.1. GTDB lineage: Bacteria > Chloroflexota > Limnocylindria > P2-11E > P2-11E > CF-39. Next base: position 377 of record JANNHF010000208.1, on the reverse strand, counting down.
TCCGCACACCGCGGGGAGGAGCGTCGTGTCCGTGAGCACGTCGTATGCACCACGGAGATCGCTCTCGCCGATCCGCGCGATGAAGCCCGGGATATCGATGCCGACGGGGCAGCCGCGGATGCACGGCTCGTCGGGGCACCGTAGGCAGCGATCCGATTCGCGCAGGGCGTCCGCCAGCGTGTAGCCGCACGCGACCTCGTCGAACGTGCGCGCGCGCTCCTTCGGGTCGCGCTCCACCATCGGCGTGCGCTCCTGCGGGATCGTGCGGATCGTCCGCTTCTTCGCCATCAGTTCCCCGGCAGCCGGCAGCCAAGCTGCCAGCGATCCAGCGCGGCCTTCTCCTCAGGCTTGAAGCGCGCGAGCCGGAACATGAGGTC
>JANNHF010000207.1:0-3257 GCA_031404235.1 Chloroflexota bacterium | reverse complement strand
GTCGAGGAAAGTCCGGACTCCACAGGGCAGGGAAGCGGGTAACACCCGTCCGCCGCGAGGCGAGGACCAGCGCCACAGTGACGATCCGCGCAAGCGGGTGAAACGAGGCAAGCTCTTCCCGGAGCAAGGCGATGTATGGGGACGATGGCGTGGCCCGCGCCGTCCCCGGGTGCGCCGCTAGAGGCGGAGGGCGACCTCCGTCCCAGAGAGATGACCGTCCACGACGGGATCCGGCTTATTGGCCTGCTCGGACTTCATCCAGAACGGACCCGCGGCCGTATTACGTCCATACACGAGGAGGTGTCTATGCGTCTTCTTCTTGCTGGGCTCACTGCCGGGGCGCTCGTTCTGAGTGCCTGCGGGAGCGCTGCCACTGCTCCGACCGCGTCCCCGACCGTCGCGGCTACCGCCACCCCGACGCCGGCCCCGACGCCGCAGCTCAAGTTCATCTTCACTGCCGACCTCAAGACGTCGAATGAGGTCCCCGCGATCGCCAACGCCGAGGCCACGTGCACCGGCAAGGGCACGTTCACGCTGAACACGACCAAGGACGCGAGCGGGACCATCACAGCGGCGAACGCGGTGTTCGAGACAGACGTGACCGGCTGTCCGGCCGGCACCGAGATCAACATCGGGCACATCCACAAGGCCGCCGCCGGGGCGAACGGAGGCGTCGTCGTCAACTCCGGACTCGCAAAGGGCGAGCTGACGCTCACCGCGGGCGCCGGGAAGATCAACAAGACGCAGCCCACCGTCGACGGTGTTCTCGCGACCGACATCATCGCCAACCCCGCGAGCTACTACATGAACTGGCACTCGACACTGAATGGCGGCGGGGTCCTCCGAGGTCAGCTCGTCAAGGGCTAACGGATCGTCCGTCCTCCGCTGGAACGCCCCTCGGCTTCGGCCGAGGGGCGTTCGCGTTTCAGGCCCGTCCGAATGAGCGTTGCAGCGGGCGGATGCCACCGAGCGAGCGCCGCATCGCTCTTGGCACGGACCTTGCGAGCCACCTGAGAGTAAGAAGGAGGTACTGGCCATGTTGTGGACCATTGCTTTGGTACTTCTCGTCCTTTGGCTGCTTGGTGTCGTGGCACTGCCGGCGGCTGGTTCGCTCATCCACGTCCTGCTCGTGATCGCGCTCGTCGTGGTCATCTTCCAGATGCTCAGCGGCCGCCGCGCGGCGCTCTAGCGTTGCACTGAGACGGGCGGGGGGAGACCCTCGCCCGTTTTCTCTGGCCGTTCGCCGCTCTCGTCAATGACGATCTCTTCCCGTCGAGGACGATCCTTTTCCCGTTGACGACGACCGCGCTCGCTTGCTATCGTCCCCAACCGCACGCTCACGCGTGACTCGCTGAAAGGAAGTGGCGCAGTGCTTATCACCGCAAATGCGCGCCCTGGTGCCGTCGAGGCCATGCCTCGCCGGAGCCTGCCCACTCGCCGAATGGTCTAGAGACTCGACTCCCGCTTCGTGACCTTCGGACCGTGGGCAGGGACCCACGGTCTTTTGGTTTCCAAGAAACGACGGGAGAACGAAGTGGCCACGCTGACAGCGACCAGACCAGAAGTCACACGAACGCCCGGCCGCGACGCGCTCGTCGCCGAGGCGGTCACCAAGACGTTCAAGTCCTCCCGAGAGGGCGTCCGTCGAGCGGTCGACGACGTCTCGCTCCGCGTCGTGCGCGGCGAGATCTACGGACTGCTCGGCGCCAACGGTTCCGGGAAGTCGACGCTCATCCGCATGTTCTCGACGCTCCTGGTGCCCGACGCGGGCCAGGTTCGCGTGTTCGGCCTGGACATCCAGCGCGACGAGGATGCGGTGAAGCGGCTGATCAACCGCGTCTCCGTGGAGGCCTCATTCTTCAAGAAGCTCTCGGCGATGGAGAATCTCGTGTACGCCGCGCGCCTCTATGGCATCGGGCCGGTCGAGTCGCGCGGGAAGGCGCTTGCGATCCTCCGCCGCCTCGGGGTCGACATCGACCGCGTCAACGAGCCGCTCGAGCAGCTCTCGCGCGGGATGCAGCAGAAGGTCGCGATCGCGCGCGCCTTCCTCACCGCTCCGACGCTGCTGCTCCTCGACGAGCCGACGACGGGACTCGACATACGCAGCAAGCGCGAGGTTCAAACCTTCGTGCGGGACCTCCGCGACGAGCACGACGCCACCATCGTGTTGACCACCCACGACCTCGATGAGGCCGAACGTCTTTCCGACCGCATCGGGATCCTGCACGACGGACGTCTCGTGGCCGAAGGCACGGCCGACGAGCTTCGTGCGCGCCACGGGGCGACGGCGCTCGAGGACGTCTTCATGTCGGTGACCGGCCGGGGTTTGGACGAGGCGGACGCGGCCGCCGAGGAGAAGGCGAAGTGATCGCGACGGTGAGCGGACAGCTCGGGCTCGCCTACGCATTCGTCGAACGCGAGATCGCGCTCTCGAAGCTGTATTGGGCGTGGGAGCTGGTCTGGCTCGTCTACGGCATCGTGACCTCGCTCTCGGTGGCGTACATCGGCCTCGCGCTGCCCGCGATCAGTGGCATGCCCGTGGATCCCGCGATCGTGTCGCGGACCGTGCTCTACCTGTTGGTCGGGACCATCGCGTGGCGGTTCCTGGGGATCATCTTCGAGAACATCGGCGAGGTCATCGCCTGGGAGCGCTGGGAGGGGACGATCGAGTACACGTTCATGTCGCCAGTCCCGCGCTTCACGCACCTGCTCGGGATGTGCGGCGCGACGCTCGTGCGCGCGACCGCGTTCAGCATCGCGATCCTCGGCGCGGTCACGCTCTTCGTGCCCGTCGATCTGTCGCAGGCGAACGTGCTCTCCGCGGTCGCGCTCCTCGCGGTCGGCGCACTGGCACTCGTTGGCCTCGGCATCGCGTCGGCTTCGTTCCCGCTGCTCTGGACCGAGAAGGGGCTTCAGAAGCCCAGGACTAATGAGATAGATTCGCGTCGTCTTTCGATCGCTACTCAGTGGACAGGTGCAGAGAGTCCGTCATATCCACCGATGAGAAAAGGATCGAGCCAGAGCGTGAACGGCACCATGTGGATGGTGGCCTGAGCAAGGACCCTCGCCGTTATGTCGATCTAAGCGGCTCCTGGGCGTTTCTGTCCCCGCGAGCGCCCCCCACGCCAGGCCGCGATGAACCCGCCAAGCGCGAGGACTACGAGTAGGCCGGCGGGGATATACGCGGCCGTCGCTATCTGGGCGAGCGCAATGAGGGCGAGAGCCATGATCAATAGGCCTGTCGAGACGCCCAAGGT